>NZ_JAVDSL010000003.1:0-300000 GCF_031455295.1 Leifsonia sp. 1010 | reverse complement strand
GGCGGACATCCCGCTCTTCGTGATGAGGTAGCCGCTGATGGCGAAGAACCCGCCGACGGCGAGTCCGCCGAGCGTCGTCTGACCGCGGCTGATCCCGCTTCCGGGGTCGTGTCCGAACCCGCCGAGCGGCCAGGTGTGCGAGACCAGGACCGCCAGGGCGAGGACGAGCCGGATCAGCCCGAGCGCGTTGTCATGTCCGCGCAGGGCAGAACTGATCGTCCGTGCAGGGTCGGTTGGAAGCATTCCCACAGGATAAAGGACGATCGACGACGTCCCGACACCCCGGAACGGCGATCCCTCAAGCCAGGTCGTCGTCCGTTCGGGCGCCGAAGACGATCTCGTCCCAGCTCGGCATGGCGGCCCGGCCCTTCTTGCGCGAGGAGGGCTGCGGGCCGGAGTCGTTCGACGGACCGCCGTTCGACGGACCGCCGTTGGACGGACCGCTCGGCGGCGCCGGAACGTCGAGGGGGAGCGGCGGCTGCTCCGCCGCGGGCGGACGCTCGTCGATGAGACGGAACGGCGTCGCGGCGGGCGTCGGGGTGACCGGGGCCTCGGTCGACGCCGTCGGCACGACATCCAACGGGGTCGCATCGCTCGGCGTCGGGCGGTCCTCGTAGCCGGCGGCCTCCCGCTCGCCGCGGCGGCGCCGCAGGGCCTCCAGCAGGTCGGCGGTCTGGTGCAGGTCGCGCGGGGCTCCGTCGTCGGCGCGCTTGATGGCCGAGACGGTGATCGAGTTGTTGGCGCCGGGCGTCCGGCCCTGCGGCAGCGGCTCGATGGGCGCGGTGATCTCCGGGCCCATCAGGTCGGCGGCCGGGGCGGGGAACGTGAAGGCTCCGCTGTCGAAGCGGGAGTTGTCCGGCTCGCCCTCGTGCGGCAGCACGGCACGGAGCCGGGGGATGAGGGAGCCGCCGCGCAGCTCGCCGGCCTGCGACAGGGTGGTCGCCTCCGAGTTGAGCGGTGCGAGGGCGTGCTTGCGCGCGTCGTACGACCAGCGTGCGTCGTGGTCGATCGTGTCGGCCGTGAACTCCAGCTTCACGATCCAGCCGGTCTCGCTGTCCTTCCAGCTCGCCCAGCGCTCGCCCGCGACGCCGAGCGACGCGAGGCGGTCGCGGATGACCGACCCGAACGTCTCGGCCTCGCCCAGCGGGTCGACGGCGTCGGAGGTGTGCACGGGGACGCTGAGGGCGCTCGCGACGATGTGCTCGCGCTCGGCGATGATCGGTCCCTCGAAGCGCTGCACGTACTCCAGCGGGGCTCCGGTGACCGCTGCGACGTCCTCGGCGGACATGCCGGAACGGATGTGGGCCTGCACTTCACGCGGTGAGAGTTTGGGCGCGTCGGCGGGCGTCTCCTGCCGCACCTGGCGCACCTTCGACTGCAACGCCTCGTCCACGGCGATGCGGAAACGCTCACCGTCGTCGCCGACGGCGACCAGTGCGCCGTTCTCGACCCCGATGACCTTCAAATCCTGCATGTGGATTGCCTTCCGAGCTCGTTCGTACGGCCCCAGGATGCCACGGAGCAGAAGGCATTCCGGGGAATACAGCGGGCGTGCCGGAAGTTGCACACCGAGCAATGCTGAGAGGCTCCTGTTTGGTTTTGCTATTCAGGGGCGATTGATGCAAACTATGGCCGCCGATTGCGAGAATCGGCCGTTACGACGAGAAGTGGATGGGCATGGCAACGGATTACGACGCACCGCGGAAGACCGAGGACGACTCCGAGTCGATCGAGGCCCTCAAGGAGCGTGTCCCGGACAAGATGTCGGGGGTCGTCGACGTCGAAGACGCTGACAACCCCGGCGGATACGAGCTCCCCGGTGCCGACCTCTCCGACCTCGACCTCGACGTCGTGGTGCTGCCTCCCCAGGCGGACGAGTTCACGTGCGTGAACTGCTTCCTGGTGAAGCACCGCTCCCAGATCGATCACGAGACGAAGCTCGGACCGATCTGCGTGGAGTGCGCCGCCTGACGTCGAACGAACTAGGAACTGAGGCGAGCCTCATCGAGAACCCGGACCAGCTGGTCCGGGTTTCTTGTTGAGAGGAGCCAGTAGGGCGCCGGGTCGTCCTGATCCACGACCGGGACCTTCACGACGGGCTTGATCCAGCCGCGGATGAGCAGCCACGCGCGCGCGTCGAGCCGCCGGCCGCGCTCCTGGGTCGCGTCGTCGCCGCGGTAGGCCGTCGGCTGCCCCACGAGATCGAGCGGGATGCGCGCGTGGCCGGCGACCAGCTCCTCCTTCGTCACCCGGATGACCGGCGCGGTCGCGACGAGGAAGATCGCGAAGGCCACGTAGATCGCGATGGCGAGCACGACACCGATGGTGAAGTTGATCGGCGCGAAGACGAGCATGACCGCGGGGATGACGAGCAGGGTGGAGATGAACAGCCAGGGGGTCGCCCACAGTCGCTCTCGGTACAGGTCCATGACCTCTATTCGATCAGACTTCTGCACTAGCCTCTGACACGTGACCGATACCGTCGACGTCCCGATCATCGCCTCCTCCCTGCCCGCGTACGCGCACCCGGGCGACGCCGGCGCCGACCTGTGCGCTGCGGAGGCGGTGACGCTGGGCCCGGGGGAGCGCTTCACGATGCCGACCGGCGTGTCCATCGCCCTCCCCGACGGCTACGCCGCGTTCGTGGTCCCGCGCAGCGGCCTGGCCATGCGGCACGGCCTCACGATTGTGAACGCCCCGGGGACGGTTGATGCCGGATACCGCGGCGAGATCCGGGTGACCCTTCTCAATACCGACAGGTCGATGCCGTACGATATCGCCGTCGGCGACCGGATCGCCCAGCTGATCGTCATGCCGGTCACGCGGGCCCGGTTCATCCCCGTCGACTCCCTCCCGGACAGCCACCGCGGCACCGCGGGCTTCGGCTCGTCCGGGTACACCGTGACCGAGTCAGGAGAACACGCGTGAGCGACATCAGCGACACCCCTCGTGGAGCCGAGGAGGGCGCAGAGCTCGAGCAGCAGGACGACGGCCTGGAGGCGGAGTTCGAGAAGTCGGCCCCGCCGGACCGCGAGACCGAGGGGCCGCTCGACGAGAGCGAGGCCAACCCGGTGCGCCCCTACGTCGACCTCGGCGGGGTGAAGATCCTCCCGCGCGAGGGCCTGCACCTGCGCCTCGAGGTGGAGGAGGAGACCCAGCGCGTCGTCGCGGTCGGCCTCGACTACGCCGGCTCCACGCTGCAGGTCCAGCCGTTCGCGGCGCCGCGGTCGACCGGCCTGTGGCATGAGATCCGCGAGCAGATCACCGACCAGATCCAGCGCCAGGGCGGCCGGGTCACCGAGCGCGACGGCGCGTTCGGTCCGGAGCTCGTGGCGGAGATCCCCGTCGCCGCGCCTGACGGCGGCCCCGTCGAGACGCGCGTCGCGCGCTTCGTCGGCGTCGACGGCCCGCGCTGGTTCCTCCGCGGTGTGATCGCGGGCGACGCGGCGGTCCAGCCGGAGGCGGCCGCGCTCGTCGAAGACCTGTTCCGCAGCATCGTCGTGGTGCGCGGCTCGGTGCCCATGCCGCCGCGCGACCTCATCCCGCTGCGGATGCCGGCCGCGCCGACGACCGGCAACGAGAACGACTACTCCTCTCTCTAAGGCGCGCGCATGACCGATCAGGACCGGCCCGACCGGAAGAGCACGCCGGCCGAACCCGCCGCCACGGCGGAGGGTGCGCCGGCTCCCGCGCTGGGCGACAGCATCGCCGCGGCCGCCCGCCGCTCGGGCCTGGGGCAGCTGGCGGAGACCGACGCCTCCACGGGCGCGGCGCTCCTCGGCGCGCTCGGCGGCATCCGCGGACTGTGCGAGACGATCCTTCCCGGGCTCGTCTTCCTCATCCTCTTCACCTTCACGCAGAACGTGCCGCTGTCGATCGGCTGCTCGGTCGCCGTCGCGGTCGTCTTCACCGTGCTGCGCGTGGTCGGCAAGACACCGCTCACGCAGGCGCTGGCCGGCCTGATCGGTGTGGGCATCTCGGCGATCCTCGCGCTCATCACGGGGCGGGGCGAAGACAACTTCCTGTTCGGGATCTGGACCAACGCCGCGTACGCCGCCGGCATCCTCATCTCGATGCTGGTCCGCTGGCCGGTGATCGGCCTCGCCGCCGGCTACCTGATGGGCGACGGCGTGGCCTGGCGCAGCGACAAGCGGAAGTTCCGCGTGATGCAGGCGCTCACCTTCCTGTGGCTGCTGCTCTTCGTCGCGCGGCTCGTCGTTCAGGTACCTCTCTATCTGGCGCACACGGACGAAGCGACCAGCGCGCTCGCCCTCACCAAGCTCCTCATGGGCGTCCCGCTGTACGCGCCGCTGCTGCTCGTGACGTGGTTCGTGGTCAAGGCGCAGTTCCCGCAGAAGGCGGCCGCACCGCGCCGCACGGCCTCGGGCCGCTAGGGGCGGTCGCAGGCTCGCGGGCGACGGAGGGGGACGGATGCTGGACGCGGGGACGCAGACCGGGCTGACGGCCGCCCAGGTGGCGGAGCGGGTCGCGGCGGGTCGCGCGAACACGCAGACGCAGCCGAGCTCGCGGTCGCTGGGCGACATCCTGCGCGAGAACATCTTCACGCTGTTCAACGGCATCCTCACCGCCTGCTTCGTCGCCGTGCTGCTGCTCGGCGACCTGCGTGACGGGTTCTTCTTCGGCATCGTCGTCGTCAACGCGCTGATCGGCATCGTGCAGGAGTACCGCGCCAAGCGTGTGCTCGACCGTGCGGCGCTGCTGGCCGCACCGCACAGCCGCGTGCGCCGCGACGGAGAGGTCGCCACGGTCGCCCTGGAGGACGTCGTGATCGACGACCTGCTCGTGCTGCGCCCGGGCGATCAGATCCCCGCCGACGCCGTGGTGGTCGAGAGCACGGGGCTGTCGCTGGACGAATCGATGCTGACGGGGGAGTCGGACCCCGTGTTCAAGGATGCGGAGACGCCGCTCCTCTCCGGCTCTCACGTCGTCACCGGCACCGGCCTCGCGCTCGTCACCGCCGTCGGCGCGGATTCGTACGCCAGCCGGCTGACCAGCGAGATCCGCAAGCACTCGCTGGTGCGGTCGGAACTCCGCGAGGCGACCAACCGCATCCTGGTGTACCTGTCGTGGATCCTCGGCCCGCTCATCATCGTGACGGTGATCGGGCGCGTGCTCACCTACGGCGGCTTCTCGGAGATCTTCGTCGACGACCGCTGGCGGCGCGCGCTGCTCGACGCCGTCGCCGCGGTCGTCGGCATGATCCCGGAAGGGCTCGTTCTGCTCACGAGCCTCGCATTCGGCGTGGCTGCCATCCAGCTCGCCACCAAGAAGGTGCTCGTCCAGGAGCTCGCCGCCGTCGAGGTGCTCGCCCGCGTGGATGTGCTGTGCCTCGACAAGACCGGCACCCTGACCACCGGCGAGCTCTCCCTGCACGGCACGGAGGTCATCGGCGACGCGGCCGTCGTGGAGCTGGCCGAGACGGCGCTCGCCGCATTCGGATCGGATGAAGCGGGCAACGCGACGTCCGGGCTGCTCGGATCGCGGTTCCGCAGCGACCGGTTCCGGGTGATCCGACGCATCCCGTTCAGTTCGGCGACCAAGTACAGCGCGGTGGCGATGACGGTCGACGGCGCCGAGAGCGCGTGGGTGCTCGGCGCGCCGGAGCGCGTGCTGGAGCAGCACCCGGAGGTGCTGGCCCGCGCGACGGAGCTGGCGGCCACCGGGCTGCGCACGCTGGCCCTGGCGCGGGCGGTCGATCCGCTGCCCGCGGACGTCCACCGGCCGCTGACCGGGACGCGCGTCGAGCCCGCGCTGCTCGTGCTCCTCGCCGAGACCCTGCGGCCGGAGGCGCGCGACACCCTCGGCTACTTCCGCGAGCAGGCGGTGCGCGTCGTGGTGATGTCGGGGGACAATCCGGTCACCGTCGCGGCCATCGCGCGCGAGCTCCAGCTGGAGGGCGAGGCCGTGGATGCGTCCGCGTTGACGACCGACGAAGCGCTCGCCGAGGCGCTGGAGACCGCGAGCGTGCTCGGCCGCGTCAGCCCCGACCAGAAGCGCACGGCGGTGCGGCTGCTCAAGGAGCGGGGCCGCACGGTCGCGATGACCGGCGACGGCGTGAACGACGCGATGGCCGTGAAGGATGCCGACCTCGGCATCGCGATGGGCACCGGCACGGCCGCGACGAAGGCCGTCTCACGGGTCGTGCTGCTCGACGACCGCTTCGACCGCCTGCCCGACGTGCTCGCCTCCGGACGGCGGGTGATCGCCAACGTGGAGCGCGTCTCGAACATCTTCCTCGCGAAGACGACCTACGGCATCCTGCTGGCCCTCGTCAGCGCCGTCGTGCTCTGGCCGTTCCCGTTCCTCCCGCGCCAGCTGACGCTCGTCTCGACGCTCGCCATCGGCATCCCCTCCTTCTTCCTCGCGCTCGCGCCCAACAGGCGCATCTACACGCCCGGCGTGCTCGGCCGGGTGCTGAAGTACTCCGTGCCGACCGGCCTCATCGCCGGGGTGACGGCGATCGTCGCCTACGCGCCGCTCTACGGCAGCATCCCGCTGCACGAGGCCCGCAGCGTGACCACCGTCGCGCTGTTCTGCGTGTCGTTGTGGATCCTGTGCGTGCTCACGCGGCCGTTGACCGGGATGCGGTGGCTGCTCCTCGCCGCGGTCGCCGCCGCCTTCGCACTGGTGTGCCTCATCCCGTTCACCGCATCCTTCTTCGAGATGCATCTGCAGGCGGACGGGGCGCTGGCGTGGGGCATCGTCGTCGGCGCGGTGGGGGCCGCCGGGGTGGAGCTCTTCTACCGCTTCGCGAAGCGCCGCTCGCTGGTCTTCGACCGGCTCTGAGCGTGCTAGATTTATCTCGACGTCAAGATACTTTCCGGTTCGGCGATTTAGGGTTACCTTGCTGGAAAGGCGCTTCGACGGACGAGGAAGATGGACGAGGCGTGCGTGGACATCGCCTGCCGATGAAGGAGAGGGCATTGTGACTGCAACCGAGAACGCAGGACACGGCAGCTTCGGTGCGAAGCGGACACTGACGGTCGGGTCGAGGGACTACACGATCTTCGGGATCGACACGGTCGAGGGGTACGAGCGGCTTCCGTTCAGTCTCAAGGTCCTGCTCGAGAACCTGCTCCGCACGGAGGACGGCGCGAACATCACCGCCGACCACATCCGCGCCCTCGGCGGGTGGGACCCGACCGCCGAGCCGGACACCGAGATCCAGTACACGCCGGCCCGCGTCATCATGCAGGACTTCACCGGCGTGCCCTGCATCGTCGACCTCGCCACCATGCGCGAGGCGGTCTCCGCCCTCGGCGGCGACCCGAAGAAGATCAACCCGCTCGCCCCGGCCGAGATGGTCATCGACCACTCCGTCATCGCCGACCTGTTCGGCACGGAGAACGCGCTGGAGCGGAACACCGACCTCGAGTACGAGCGCAACGGCGAGCGGTACCAGTTCCTCCGCTGGGGCCAGACCGCCTTCGACGACTTCAAGGTCGTCCCGCCGGGCACCGGCATCGTCCACCAGGTCAACATCGAGTACCTGGCGCGCGTCACCATGACCCGCGAGGTCAACGGCGAGCTGCTCGCCTACCCGGACACCTGCGTCGGCACCGACTCGCACACCACGATGGTCAACGGCCTCGGCGTGCTCGGCTGGGGCGTCGGCGGCATCGAGGCGGAGGCGGCCATGCTCGGCCAACCCGTCTCCATGCTCATCCCCAAGGTCGTCGGCTTCAAGCTGACCGGCGCCATCCCGACCGGTGTCACCGCGACCGACGTCGTGCTGACCATCACGCAGATGCTGCGCAAGCACGGCGTGGTCGGCAAGTTCGTCGAGTTCTACGGCGCGGGCGTCGCCGAGGTCCCGCTCGCGAACCGCGCCACCATCGGCAACATGAGCCCCGAGTTCGGCTCGACCGCCGCCATGTTCCCGATCGACGACGTCACCCTCGACTACCTGCGCCTCACCGGCCGCAGCGAGGAGCAGGTCCAGCTGGTCGAGGAGTACTCCAAGGCGCAGAGCCTGTGGCACGACCCCTCCGTGGAGCCCGTCTTCAGCGAGTACCTCGAGCTCGACCTGTCGACGGTCGTCCCGTCGATCGCCGGCCCGAAGCGCCCGCAGGACCGCATCGAGCTCAGCCACGCGAAGGACCAGTTCGAGAAGGACCTCGTCGACTACGCCGACGTCTCCCACGACCTGGTCGATCTGACCATCTCCGAGTCGTTCCCCGCGTCCGACCCGGGCGAACTCCAGCCGGAGGATGCGCGCAGCAGCCACCAGCACAGCCACCACAGCCACGCGCCCAAGGCGGCATCCAACCCGGTCCCGGTGCGTCTGTCCGAGAACGGCGAGGACTTCGTCCTCGACCACGGCGCCGTCGCCATCGCGGCGATCACGTCGTGCACCAACACCTCCAACCCGTCGGTCATGCTCGCCGCGGGACTCCTCGCCCGCAATGCGGCGAAGAAGGGCCTCAAGGCGAAGCCGTGGGTCAAGACGACCCTCGCGCCGGGCTCCAAGGTCGTCACCGACTACTACGAGAAGGCCGGTCTGACGCAGGACCTCGAGGCTCTGGGCTTCTACACGGTCGGCTACGGCTGCACCACCTGCATCGGCAACTCGGGCCCGCTGCCCGAGGAGATCTCGCAGGCCGTCAACGACAACGACCTCGCCGTCACCGCGGTGCTCTCGGGCAACCGCAACTTCGAGGGCCGGATCAACCCGGACGTCAAGATGAACTACCTGGCGAGCCCGCCGCTGGTCATCGCCTACGCACTCGCCGGCTCGATGAACTTCGACTTCGAGGTCGACCCGCTGGGCACCGACACCGAGGGCAACGACGTCTTCCTCAAGGACATCTGGCCCGACGCGGCCGAGGTGCAGCAGACCATCGACTCGTCGATCAACGAGGGGATGTTCGTCAACCAGTACGCGTCCGTCTTCGAGGGCGACGAGCGCTGGAAGTCGCTGCCGACCCCGACCGGCTCGGTCTTCGAGTGGGACGAGAAGTCGACCTACGTGCGGAAGCCCCCGTACTTCGAGGGCATGACGCTCGACACGACCCCGGTCACCGACATCGTCGGCGCCCGCGTGCTCGCCAAGCTGGGCGACTCGGTCACCACCGACCACATCTCGCCCGCCGGGTCCATCAAGGCGGACAGCCCGGCCGGCCAGTACCTCACCGAGCACGGCATCGACCGCAAGGACTTCAACTCCTACGGCTCGCGCCGCGGCAACCACGAGGTGATGATCCGCGGAACCTTCGCGAACATCCGCCTGAAGAACCAGCTGCTGGACGGCGTCGAGGGCGGCTACACCCGCGACTTCACCCAGGAGGGTGCCCCGCAGTCGTTCATCTACGACGCGTCGCAGAACTACCAGGCGCAGGGCACCCCGCTCGTGATCCTCGGCGGCAAGGAGTACGGCTCCGGCTCGTCGCGCGACTGGGCGGCGAAGGGCACCAGCCTCCTCGGCGTCCGCGCGGTGATCACCGAGAGCTTCGAGCGCATCCACCGCTCGAACCTCATCGGCATGGGCGTCGTGCCGCTGCAGTTCACGGCCGGCGAGTCCGCCGACTCGCTGGGCCTCGACGGCACCGAGGTGTTCTCGATCACCGGCCTCGAGGCGCTCAACGAGGGCACCACGCCCAAGACGGTGCACGTGGTCGCCGAGCCGAGCGACAACTCGCCCGCCGGCAAGCAGACCGTCGAGTTCGACGCGGTCGTCCGCATCGACACCCCCGGTGAGGCGGACTACTACCGCAACGGCGGCATCCTGCAGTACGTGCTGCGGAGCCTCGTCTAAGCTCGCCGCGCGGAAACGGAGGTGTCGGCGGCCAGAACGGCCGTCGCCACCTCCGTTTCCCGCGTCTACGGGCGTGTCGGCCTGGTTTCTCCTCCGTTTCGCACATCGCGGCCATCGCGGCCATCGCGGCCGTGGCGGGCGGAAAGGGAGGGGAATGCTGATGACACGCCGACCACCCGCGGCATACGGAGGCGTCTGCGGACGGGCCGCGATGGGGCACCTCCGTCCGGGTCGCAGCTTCGAGGAGGGAACACGCGTTGTCAAGGGGACCGTCGAACGGCAGCTTCCGAGCCTCTCTTCACGATGGCGCGCCTAGACTCGAAACCATGGGAATCCTCGAGACCATCCACGGTCCCCGCGACCTCGACCGGCTGACCGAGCGGGAGCTCGTCCAGCTCGCCGCCGAGGTGCGCGCGTTCCTGGTGGCGAACGTGGCGAAGACCGGCGGGCACCTCGGACCGAACCTCGGTGTCGTCGAGACGACCATCGCCATCCACCGCGTCTTCGACTCCCCGCGCGACGCCGTCGTGTTCGACACCGGACACCAGTCGTACGTGCACAAGCTGCTCACCGGCCGTCAGGACTTCTCGCAGCTGCGGCAGCGCGGCGGGATGGCGGGCTACCCGCAGCGATCCGAGTCCGAGCACGACATCGTCGAGAGCTCGCACGCCTCCTCGTCGCTGTCGTGGGCGGACGGCATCTCCCGGGCGTTCGAGCTGACCGGCCAGCAGGACCGGCACGTCGTGGCCGTCGTCGGCGACGGCGCGCTCACCGGCGGGATGACGTGGGAGGCCCTCAACAACATCTCGGACGACAACAACCGCAAGCTGATCATCGTCGTCAACGACAACGGGCGCTCCTACGCGCCGACGATCGGCGGCATGGCGCGGTTCCTCAACACGGTGCGGACCCGCAAGAGCTACCGCAACCTGTACCTCACCTCCCGCAAGGCGTTCGACAAGCTCGGCACGCCCGGGCGTTCGTTCTACCGCGGCGTGCGCGGCGGCCTCCACGGGTTCCTGAGCCGCTTCTCGAACAATGAGGCGCTGTACTCGAACCTCGACATCAAGTACATCGGGCCCATCCACGGCCACGACATCGAGGCGATGGAGGAGGCGCTGCGCCAGGCGAAGAACTACGGCGCGCCCGTCATCGTCCACGCCATCACGCAGAAGGGCCGCGGGTACGAGCCGGCGCTGCGCGACGCGGCCGACCAGTTCCACTCGGTCGGCCAGATCGACCCGGAGACGGGCGAGCCGATGGCAGGGTCCAGCAAGACGGGTTGGACGGATGTGTTCGCCGACGAGATCGTCCGGCTGGCCGAGAAGGACCCGAAGATCGTCGGCATCACCGCCGCGATGCTGCGTCCCACCGGGCTGCACAAGTTCGCCGAGCGGTTCCCTGAGCGCGTCCACGATGTCGGGATCGCGGAGCAGCACGCGGCGACCAGCGCCGCCGGCCTCGCGTTCGGCGGGCTGCATCCCGTCGTCGCCATCTACGCCACGTTCATGAACCGCGCGTTCGACCAGGTGCTGATGGATGTGGGCCTCCACAAAGCGGGCGTCACCTTCGTGCTCGACCGTGCCGGTGTGACCGGTCCGGACGGGCCGAGCCACCACGGGATCTGGGACCTCGCGATCCTGCAGGTCGTCCCCAACATCCGGCTGGCCGCTCCGCGCGACGGCACGCGGTTCCGGGAGGAGCTGGGGGAGGCCGTGGCCGTGGATGACGCCCCGACCGTCCTGCGCTTCCCGAAGGGCTCCGTGCAGCCCGACATCGAGGCGCTCCGACGGCTCGACGACGGCGTGGACGTGCTGCGCGAGGGCGACCGGAAGGACGTCCTGCTGGTCACCGTCGGACCGATGGCCGACCTCGGGCTGAAGGTAGCCGACCGGCTGGCAGCGCAGGGGATCGGCGCGACCGTGGTCGACCCGCGCTGGGTCGTCCCGGTGCCGAAGAGCATCCTCGCCCTCGCGGCGGAGCACCGGATCGTCGTCACGATCGAAGACGGCATCCGTGTCGGCGGCATCGGTACGCGCGTCCGGCAGGACCTCCGGGAGGCGGGCATCGACACGGCCGTGGACGAGCTGGGCCTGCCGGACGCCTTCATCGACCACGCGTCGCGCGACCAGATCCTTGAGGACGCCGGGCTCACCCCGCAGAAGATCGCGCGCGACCTGGTCGCCCAGGTGCTCGGCAGCCGCGTCCCGATCGCGCGCCCGCTGCCCGACGACGACTCCGCCGGCGACGCCGCCACCGCCCCCGCCAAAAAGCGCCGCGCCTAGCCCGCCCCTCCCGTCCCTGACCCGCGCGCCCGCCTCCCCGCGCGCCCGCCTCCCCGCGCGCCCGCCCTCCCGCGAGAGATTTGCGCCAAATCTCGGTTATAGCCGCCGCATAACCACGATTTGGCGCAAATCTTCGGAGTGGGTGGGATCGGTTGACTTGGAGTGCGCTCAAAGTTCTACTGTGGCGATATGACCGACACACGGACGGCGATGTCGATCTCCGACGTCGCCGAGCGGACCGGGCTCACCACCCACACCCTGCGCTACTACGAGCGCGAGGGACTGATGCTGACCCCGGTCGGGCGCGCATCCTCCACCCATCGGCGCTACACCGAGGCGGACGTCACCTGGGTGACGTTCCTCACGAAGCTGCGCTCGACGGCCATGCCGATCGCGACGATGCGCCAGTACGTGGTGCTCGCCCGCGGCGGCGACGGCACGCAGGCGGATCGGCTGGAGCTGCTGCTCCTGCACCGGATGGCCGTCGTGCGGCAACTGGAGGAGATGACGGCGAGTCTGGCGGCCATCGACTACAAGATCGACCTGTACCGGCAGAGCGTCGGCCAGGTCACGGAAGGGAACGACGCATGAAGACGATCGCATTGGGAACCGAGAAGCTGGAGGTCTCGCAGCTGGGACTCGGCTGCATGGGGATGTCCGCGTTCTACACCGGGGCGGGCGCCGACGAGGCCGGCTCGATCCGCACCATCCACCGGGCGATGGACCTGGGTGTGACGTTCTTCGACACCGCCGAGATGTACGGCCCGTACAAGAACGAGGAGCTGCTCGCGAAGGCGTTCGCCGACGGGCGCCGCGACCGCGTCGTCATCGCCACGAAGTTCGGCACCATCAAGCACCGCCAGAACGACGAGCGCGGGATGGACGGCTCGGCCGAGAACGTGCGGCTGTCGGTCGAAGGCTCGCTGCGCCGGCTGCAGACCGACCACATCGACCTGTACTACCAGCACCGGATGGACCCGGACACGCCCATCGAGGAGACCGTCGGGGCGCTGAAGGAGCTGATCGAGGAGGGCAAGATCCGCCACTACGGGCTGTCGGAGGCGGCGCCCGCGACCATCCGCCGCGCCAACGCCGTGCACCCCGTCACCGCCATCCAGACCGAGTACTCGCTGTGGACGCGCGACCCGGAGGCCGAGGTGCTGCCGACGGTCCGCGAGCTCGGGATCGGCTTCGTGCCGTACTCGCCGCTCGGCCGCGGCTTCCTCACCGGCACGATCCGGTCGCTCGACCAGCTGTCGGACGACGACTTCCGCCGGTTCAACCCGCGTTTCGAGGGCGACAACCTGGAGTCGAACATCCGGATCGTGGAGCAGGTCGACGAGGTCGCGCGGGAGCTGCGCGCCAAGCCCGGCCAGGTGGCCCTGGCGTGGCTGTTGGCGAAGGGCGACGACATCGCGCCGATCCCGGGCACCACCAAGGTGGAGAACCTGGAGCAGAACGTCGCCGCCGCCGACCTGCACCTGAGCGACGAGCAGATCGCCCGCCTGGATGAAGTGGCCGCCCCCGTGGGCGACCGCTACCCGGACATGTCGACGGTCAACCGCTGACCCATCCCGCTGCATGACACAACAGGCTGCCTGACGCGACACGCCGTCCGCCACATCAGGCGGACGGCGTGTTGCGTCAACTCGGCGCTGCTTAGGCGACGCCCTTGACCGGCGGGTGGTGGAACGTGTCCCCGAACACCCGCTCGGAGGCTCCGACGCGATCCAGGTAGGGGGTGATGCCGCCCATCTGGAACGGGAAGCCCGCGCCGAGGATCATGCACAGGTCAATGTCCTCCGGCGCCTCGACCACGTGGTCGTCGGCGAGCATGCGGTGGATCTCGTCGGCGAGGCCGTCTTCGAGGGTCCGCAGGATCTGCTCCTTCGTCCACGGGTTCGTACCGCCGGAGACGATCTTCGCCGCGCCCTTGTCGAGGCCCTTCACCTTGCCCTTGGCGTCCTTCTCCAGCAGCGTGCCGTACTCGGCCAGCTTGTGGAGGTTCTCCGACCGGTAGAACCGGTCCGGGAACGCCGCGTGGTGGGTGTCGAGCACGTGCGCGCCGACCTTGAGCCCGACCAGGTCGAGCAGGGCGGACGGCGCCATCGGCAGGCCGAGCGGCGCGATGGCCTCGTCGACGACGTCGAACGGCGTCCCGTCGTCGACCGCGTGCATCGCGTCGCCGAGAATCTTCGCGAGGATGCGGTTCACGACGAAGCCGGGGGTGTCGGCCGTGATCACCGCGTTCTTCTTGAGCGCTGCGGCCGTCACCATCGCGGTGGACAGCGTGGCTTCATCCGTGAGCGGTGTGTTCACGACCTCGATCAGCGGCATGACCGCGACCGGGGTGAAGAAGTGGAAGCCCACCAGGCGCTCGGGATGCTTCAGCTTGGCGCCGATCTGCTCCACCGACAGGGAGGACGTGTTCGTCGCGAGCACCGCCTCGTCGGAGATGAACTGCTCCACCTGCTCGAACACATCCTGCTTCACGCCGAGCTCCTCGAACACCGCCTCGATGACCCAGTCGCAGTCGGCGAAGTCGGCCTTGTCGGTGGTGCCGGTGACCAGCGCGCGCAGGCGGTTGGACTCATCGGGGGAGATGCGGCCCTTCTCCTGCAGTTTGCCGATCTCGTCGTGGATGTAGGCGACGCCCTTGTCGACGTGCGCCTGGTCGAGGTCCGTGATGACCACGGGCACCCGGAGGCGGCGGACGAAGAGCAGCGCGAACTGGCTGGCCATGTAGCCGGCGCCGATGACGCCGATCTTGGTGACCTTCTTCGCGAGCTTCTTGTCGGGGGCGCCGGCCGGGCGCTTCGCGCGCTTCTGAACCAGGTTGAACGCGTAGATGCTCGCCTGGAACTGGTCGCCGGCGATGAGCTCCGCGAGCGCGTCGTCCTCGAGGGCGAACCCGGCCTCGCGGTCGTTCGACTTCGCGGCCTTGAGGAGGTCGAGCGCCTTGTACGGGGACTTCGGGACGGTGCCGATGCGCGACTCGAGCATCTTTCGTGCGATGCCGATGGCGGCATCCCACTTCACCATCCGCTCGATCTTGCCCGGCTCGTTCGGACGCTTGACGACGACCTCGCCGGTGAGCACCTTGTCGGCCCAGCGCAGCGAGTCCTCGAGGAAGTTGGCCGAGTCGAAGATCGCGTCCGCGATGCCGAGGTCGAACACCTCCTGCGGCTTCAGCATCCGGTTCTGCTTCAGCGGGTTCTCGACGACCACCTTGAGGGCGTTCTCGATGCCGATCAGGTTCGGCAGGATGGTCGCGCCGCCCCAGCCGGGGATGAGGCCGAGGAAGACCTCGGGCAGGGCGAAGGCGGCTGCGTTGCGGTCGATGGTGCGATAGTCGGCGTTGAGGCCGATCTCCACACCGCCGCCCAGCGCCAGGCCGTTCGTGAAGACGAACGACGGAACGCCGAAGGTCGCCTGCTTGCCGAGGACGTAGTGACCCAGCTGCGGGAGCAGCTTCGCCACCTCCACGCTCGGGATGGCATCCACGCGGCTGAGGTCGGCTCCGGCGGCGAGGATGAACGGCTTGCCGGTGACGGCGACCGCGTCGATCTCACCGCGCTTCGCGCGCTCGGTCAGCTCGTCGAAGGTCTTCCCGAGCTCCAGCAGCGTTGCCGGTCCCATGGTGTTGGGGCGGGTGTGGTCGCGGCCGTTGTCGAGGGTGACCAGGGCGAGGGTCTTGCCGCTGGGGAGCGGCACATCCCGGACGAACGAGTGGGTGACGACCTCGTCGTCGGTGAGGTCGGCGAGGGGGGAGAAGTCGATCTTGCTGTAGTCGGTCACGTGCGTGTCAGCCCTTCCGTGCGGCGCGCTTGTCGTAGTTCGGGTTCTCCCAGATGACGGTGCCGCCCTGGCCGAGGCCGACGCACATCGCGGTGATGCCGTAGCGCACCTCCGGGTGCTCCTCGAACTGACGGGCCAGCTGGATCATCAGGCGGACGCCGCTCGCGGCGAGCGGGTGACCGATCGCGATCGCGCCGCCCCACTGGTTGACCCGCGGGTCGTCGTCGTCGATGCCGAAGTGGTCGAGGAACGACAGCACCTGGATGGCGAACGCCTCGTTCAGCTCGAACAGCCCGATGTCGTCGATGCTGAGGCCGGCCTTGCGCAGCGCCTTCTCGGTCGACGGGACGGGGCCGAGGCCCATGATCTCCGGCTCGACGCCCGCGAACGCGAAGCTCACCATGCGCATCTTCGGGGTGAGCCCGAGCTCCTTCACCGCGTCGGTGGACGCGAGGAGGGAGGCGGTGGCGCCGTCGGTCAGCGGCGACGAGTTGCCCGCGGTGACCCGGCCGTGCGGCCGGAACGGGGTCTTGAGCGTGGCGAGGCCCTCCATCGTGGTCTGGGGACGCATGCCCTCGTCCTGCGTGGCGAGGCCCCAGCCGGACTCCGAGCGGATCGCGACCGGCACGAGGTCCGGCTGGATCTTGCCCGCGTCGTACGCGGCGGCCAGCTTGTGCTGGCTGCGCATGGCGAAGCGGTCGGAGCGCTCCTTGGTGAGCGCCGGGAACCGGTCGTGGATGCGCTCGGCGGTCATGCCCATGTTGAGGGCGTCCTCCGCGACCATCTTCTCGGAGAGGAAGCGCGGGTTCGGGTCGGCCCCGAAGCCCATCGGGTGACGGCCCATGTGCTCGACGCCGCCCGCGATCACCAGGTCGTAGGCGCCGAACGCGATGCCGGAGCCCAGGGTGGTGACGCTGGTCATGGCGCCCGCGCACATCCGGTCGATCGCGAATCCGGGGACCGACTTCGGCAGTCCGGCGAGGAGGGCGGCGGTGCGTCCGAGGGTGAGGCCCTGGTCGCCCTGCTGCGTCGTCGCGGCGATCGCCACGTCGTCGATCCGGTCCTTGGGCACCTGGGGGTTCCGCTCCAGGAGTCCGATCATCGCCTTCACGACGAGGTCGTCCGCGCGGGTGTTCCAGTACTGCCCTTTTTCGCCGGCCCGTCCGAACGGAGTACGGACTCCGTCGACGAACACGACATCGTTCCTATCGGCCACAGTGCCTCCCAAATCAAGGTCGGAAACGATCCTAGGTACACCGCTGTGCACGAAAAGAATCGTTTGATCCTTCCTACGAAGCGGGCTCGGACCCCTCGTCGGCGCTTTGGCTGCCATCTACAAATGCCTGGGCGATCACCTGTGAGGTTGCGGCAACCTGCCACGGGCGTGCGCCGTGCGCCGCGAGGGCCTCGCCGACGCTCTCGGGGGTGATCTCGGCGGGCGGAGCCCAGGCGACACGGCGCAGGGTGTCGGGAGTGAGCAGGTTCTCCAGGGGGATGCTGCGCTCGTCCGAGACCGCCGTCAGCGCCGTGCGTGCGGCCTTCAGCCGGGCGTCGGCGTCCGGGTTGCGGTCGGACCACGCCCGCGGCGGGGGCAGTGTGTCGCCGTTGCCGCGCAGCACGGGGAGGTCGTCGGTGGTGCGCCCCGCCTCGATGGCCGCCCACCAGCGGTCGATCTCGGTGCGGCTGGCACGGCCGGTGAACTCCCGCATCGCCGCGAGGGCGCGCTTCGACTCCGGCATCGCCTTGGCGGCGGCGGTCAGCGAGGCGTCCGGCACCAGGCGGCCGGGCGCGGTGTCGATCTCGCGGGCGAGCGCATCCCGCGCCTGCCACAATTCGCGCGCGACGGCGAGGTTGCGGATGCCGCGGATCGAGTGGATGCCCGACAGTCGCCGCCACGGCTCGTTGCGCACGGGCACGAGGTCGCGGACCAGCTCGTCGGCGAACTCCTGGTGCGCGATGTCGGTCTTGCCCGCCTCGTCGAGGAGCGCCGCGATGGCATCCCGCAGGTCGGGCAGCAGCTGCACGTCGAGGGCGGCGTAGTCGAGCCACGGCTGGGGGAGCGGACGCGTCGACCAGTCGGCCGCGCTGTGCTCCTTCGCCAAGTGGATGCCGAGCAGCTCCTCGACGACCGTCCCGAGCCCGACGCGCGGCATCCCGAGCAGACGTGCGGCGAGTTCCGTGTCGAAGACGATCGACGGGTCGAGGCCCACCTCGCGGAGGCAGGTGAGGTCCTGCGTCGCCGCGTGCAGCACCCACTCGTCGTCGTGGATGGCGTCGTTCAGCTCGTCGAACCGTCCGACCGCCGGCGGGTCGAAGAGGAAGGTGCCCGCTTCGCGCCGGAAGACCTGGATGAGGTAGGCCCTCTGTGAATACCGGAAGCCGCTCGCACGCTCGGCGTCGACGGCGACCGGGCCGGTTCCCGCGGCGATGCGCTCGACCGCCGCCAGGTAGTCGGCACGGGTCTCGATGACCGTGTATTCAGCCACGCGGCGCCTTCCTGGGCGTGGCCGCCCGGGCGCTGAGCAGGCTCACCCCCTCGCCGGTCGGGGGGAGGCCGGCGAGCATGCAGAGCAGCTCGCCCCATCCCTCGACGTGGGCGGAGACGTCCGCCTCGAGCGGGCTCCACGAGGCGCGCAGCTCGATCTGGGAGCCGTCGCCCTGGGCGGCCAGCTCGCCGAAACCGGTGGAGATGATCTTGGTGGCGGTTCCGCTCGCGGCCGTGTAGTGCGCGTGGCGCGCATCCAGCGCATCCACCAGCCACGACCAGGCGACATCGGCGAGGAACGGGTCGAGCCCGATGTCGGTCTCGAGCGGCGCCTGCGCGAAGCAGACGATGCGGAACGGGCCGCCCCACGCCTCCGGCTCGTCGGGGTCGTAGAGCAGGATGAAACGGCCGGTGCCGAGGTCCGAGTCGCTTCCGTGCCGTGCGGGCCGGACGTCGGCCGCGAGCGCGACGGAGTACGGCGCCAGCTGCGCGGGCGCGGGGATCTCCTCGATCACGAGCTCCGGACGCGACACTGCGGTGCGGATGGACTGCAGCGCCGTGGCGAACTCCGCCGGGTGCTGCGGTGGGGATGTCGGTGTCGGCACGCTTCGAACACTAGAAGCCTTTCGCGTCCGGCGGCAGTAAGGCACGCCGCCTGGGGAACTCCTGAGTCCGCGTGCAGGCCGCCGCCGGTACGCTGCCGTTATGGCGGCAGGCGGCTCGGATTCGGCGTGGGGCAAGGCACTCGGAACGGCGGCGTTCGTCGCGGGAGGGCTGGTGGTCGGCACCGCCCTGATCGCCGGATGGGCGACGGCCCGCGTCGCGCGCACCGTGATCACGCCGGTGCGGCGCCGGCCGCAGAACCAGACCATCCGCTCGTTCGACGAGAGCGTCGGGACGGTGACCCTGCGGGAGACTCCGGACGCGACCATGCCCGGGCGCCTCGGCCTCTGGTGGGGCGGCGACACCGGCTACGCCAAGCTCGGCGGGCTCATCGAGCGTGCTGACGGCTCGGTGACGCGCGAACTGGAGCGCGTGGAGTTCGGCGAGCTGCGTGCGGGACGCTCGCGCATCAGCGGCTACTACTACCTCCAGCCCGGCGAGCTCGGGCTGCCGGTCACCTCCGTCGAGATCTCGACCGAGCTCGGCGAGGCGCCTGCCTGGGTGTTCCCGGCTCCGGAAGACGCAGGCGACGAGCGCTGGGTCATCCAGGTGCACGGCTGGGGCGCCAGCCGCCAGGAGGGCCTCCGGGCCGTGCAGGTGTTCCACGACGCCGACTTCACCTGCCTGCTCGCCTCCTACCGCAACGACGGGGATGCGCCCGAGAGCGCCGACCGCCGCTACGGTCTGGGCGGGACGGAGTGGCGCGACATCGAGGCCGCGATCGACTACGCGGTGTCGCAGGGTGCGCGATCCGTCGTCCTCATGGGCTGGTCGATGGGCGGCGCCGTTGTGCTCCAGACGATCACCCGGTCGCCGTCGGCGCAGCACGTCGCCGGCATCGTGCTCGAGTCTCCCGTCATCGACTGGATCGACACCCTCGGCTACCAGGGCAACCTCCTGCACCTCCCGGACATGATGACCCGCGCTGCCATGCGCCTCATCGAGTCGGAATGGAGCGGCCCGATCACGGGTCAGGGCGCGCCGATCGACCTCCGCAGCATGGACTTCGTCGCCCGGGCCTCCGAGCTCAGCCTGCCGATGCTCATCCTGCACAGCGACGACGACGGGTTCGTGCCGTCCACCGGGTCGCGTGCGCTCGCCGAGGCGCGGAGCGACATCGTCACGCTCGTGCCGTTCGACGTCGCGCTCCACACCAAGCTGTGGAACTACGACGAGGCCAAGTGGACGGGCGCCATCGCCGAGTGGCTGGGCGCGAACATCCCGGCCGAGGCTCCCGCCGCCGCTACCGCATCCAGCGCTGACTAGTCGTGCGGTGGTAGCTCGCCCGCGGTGAGGGCGATCATGCGCGAGGTCGAGCGCAGGTACTTCTTGCGGTAGCCGCCGCCGAGCATCTCGTCGTCGAAGACATCGCTGAGCGGAACGCCGGACTGCACGATCGGGATCTCGGCGTCGTACACGCGGTCGATGAACGCGACCAGACGCAGGGCGGCCATCTGGTCGTGCAGCACCTCCACATCCCGGAGGCCGATCACATCCACGCCGTCGATGATCTTGATGTAGCGCGAGGGGTGGACGGTCGCGAGGTGCGCGATGAGGTCCTGGAAGCCGTCGCTCGTCACGGTCTCGCCGCGGCCGGCCAGCGCGGTCACGACGCGCTCGTACTCCGCCGGTTCCACCGTGATGGCGCTGCCGGTGGTGTCGCGGCGGCGGTAGTCGAGGCCGTCGATGCGGACGGTCTGGAAGTTCGACGAGAGCGACTGGATCTCGCGCAGGAAGTCGCTCGCCGCGAACCGGCCCTCGCCGAGCGCGTTCGGCGGGGTGTTGCTCGTGGCGGCGATGCGCGTGCCCGAGGCGACCAGCTCGCCGAGCATCCGGGTCATCATCATCGTGTCGCCCGGGTCGTCGAGCTCGAACTCGTCGATGCAGATCAGGGTGGACCCGCGCAGCAGGTTGACGGCGCCCGCGTAGCCGAGCGCGCCGACGAGCGCGGTGTACTCGATGAACGTGCCGAAGTACTTGGGGCCCGGAGCCTCATGCCAGAGCGCCGCGAGGAGGTGCGTCTTGCCGACGCCGAACCCGCCGTCGAGGTAGACGCCCGGCTTCATCGCCTCCACCTTCTTGCGGCTGCGGCTGAACAGGCCCGCCGGGCGCTGCGGCTCCCACGTCTTCGCGAACAGCTTCAGAGTGGCGACGGCCTCGGACTGCGACGGGTAGTCGTGGTCCGGGCGGTACGAGTCGAACGTCGCGTGCTCGAACTGCGACGGCGGCACCAGGCTCTCGGCGATCTCCGCACCCGTGATCTCGGGGGAGCGGTCGGCGAGACGGGGGAGGGCGCCGGTCTGTTCGAGGGTCATGGCGGGTTCTGCACCTTTGTGTCGAAGTCTTACCGCGGCTGTTCCGAGCCGCTTACGCTGGACGTAGATTCCAGCTTGTCGCAGGCCTCCCAGCCTAGTCCTGCGCCACCGACCGATTCCCTGGAGGGCATCACAGACATGACCATCGAGACCGACCCGTCGCCCGAGTTCGCCGGCTACGCGCACCCCGAGCGCCTCGTGAGCACCGACTGGCTCGCCGCGCACCTGGGCGAACCGGGACTCGTCGTGGTGGAGTCGGATGAGGACGTGCTGCTGTACGACACCGGGCACATCCCCGGGTCGGTCAAGATCGACTGGCACACCGACCTCAACGACCCGGTGGTCCGCGACTATGTGAGCCCGGAGCGCTTCGCCGAGCTGCTCGGATCGAAGGGCATCGCCCGCGACACGACCGTCGTCATCTACGGCGACAAGAACAACTGGTGGGCCGCCTACGCGCTGTGGGTGTTCACGCTGTTCGGGCACGAGGATGTGCGCCTCCTCGACGGCGGCCGCGACAAGTGGATCGCCGAGGGCCGCGAGCTCACCCGCGAGGTGCCGCAGCCGGCCCCGGCTGAATACCCCGTGGTCGAGCGCGACGACACCGTCGTGCGCGCCTTCAAGGACGACGTGCTCGCCCACCTCGGCCAGCCGCTGATCGACGTCCGCTCGCCCGAGGAGTACAGCGGGGAGCGCACCGAGATCCCCGGGTACCCGACCGAGGGCGCCCTGCGCGCCGGGCACATCCCGTCGGCGAAGTCGGTGCCGTGGGCCCGCGCTGCCGCTCCCGACGCCACCTTCAAGCGGCGGGCGGAGCTCGAGGAGGTCTACCTCGACGGCGCTGGGCTGAAGCCGGGCGACGACGTGATCGCGTACTGCCGCATCGGCGAGCGTTCCAGCCACACCTGGTTCGTGCTCACCCACCTGCTCGGGTTCGAGAATGTGAAGAACTACGACGGCTCGTGGACGGAGTGGGGTTCGGCCGTGCGCGTCCCGATCGTCACGGGGTCCGAGCCCGGCGAGGTGCCGACCCGCTGACCGTGCGCGGCGCAATCGGACGTAGCCTTAAGGGATGACCGAACTGACGGGAACCCTCGCCGAGATCCGCGACGACTTCCAGGCGCTGGAGCAGAACGACCGGCTCCAACTGCTCCTGGAGTTCTCCGACGAGCTTCCCGACCTGCCCGAGCGCTACCGCGACCACCCGGACCTCCTGGAGCGCGTCGAGGAGTGCCAGGCGCCGGTCTACATCTTCGTGGAGGTCGACGGCGACGGGATCGTGCACCTCTACGCCACCGCGCCGGCGGAGGCTCCGACGACCCGCGGCTTCGCCTCCATCCTCGTGCAGGGCCTCGCCGGTCTGACCGCCGACGAGGTCCTCGCGGTGCCGGACGACTTCCCGCAGACCCTCGGCCTCACGCAGGCGGTCTCGCCGCTCCGGCTGCGCGGGATGTCAGCCCTCCTCGGCCGCGCCAAGCGGCAGGTGCGCGAGAAGCTCGCCGCCTAGGAGTGTCACTGCGCTCGCCGAGCACATCGGCAGCATCCTTCGCGCCCTCCATGGGGAACCACTGGTCGGTCGCGCGCTCTATTGCGGCCACGATCGGATTCGCGCTCGACCGGAACTGATACGGTCTGCGAGAAATACCGATTGAAATGTTGGAGCGCAGATGGTCAGGGCTGTCGGGGTCGATACGGCCATGTTGAGGGCGGGGGCGGCGTCCTTGGAGGGGGCTGTGATGGGCCGTCGCCCGTCGGCGATGGAGGGGATGGGTTTCGGGTCGCCGGTGGGCTTAGCTGCCGTTGAGCGGTTCGAGTCGTATTGGGTTCCGGGTCAGACGGCCGTCGATGATCTGATCGGGACGTTGGCCGGGGCTCTGGAGCAGGCTGCCGCGTCGTATGAGCGGCGCGATGCCGAAGATGCCCAGAGCCTGACGGGTCGTGGGGGTCAGTTCGTTGGGTTCTAGGGCGGAGGACTGGTCGCCGGTCGGGTTCGAGGCGGATCCGACGCCGGGTGATCGGGAGATGGTGGAGGCGCTGGGCACCCATCTTCGGACGTGGTCGGAGCGGTTGGATCGTCAGGCGGAGGTGTCCCGGAACGTGCTGGACACCCGTCTGGGTGCGGCGTCGTGGTCGGGTTTGGCCGCGGACGTGTTCTCGGACAGGTTGCGTTCGTTGACGGCGTCGGCCTCGGATGCCGCTGCGCGGCATGCTGAGGGGGTTGCGGCGGTGACCCGGTGGTCGGGGTCGATGGGGCTGGCGCAGAGCGACGTGGATCGGGCGTTGCGGGACGCGGAGGACGCGTTGGCGGACCTGGAGCTGGCGCAGGAATCGGTGGCCGCGCTGGGGGTCGAGCATGCCGCCCTGCTGTCGGCGCTGAGTGCGCTGCAGAAGGCATACGCCTCCACCGAGAAGCCGCCGCCAGGCAAGAGCGCACCCTCGGCCGGGGATGTCTCGGTTGCCCGCCGGCGGGAGCAGGAGGCCAGCGCCGACCTCACGACGGCGCGGTTCGCGGTCGAGGACGCGCAGGAGCGGCTGGAGGATGCGAAGCGTCGAGCCCGGGATGCGAAGCGTGAGTATGACGCGGCCGAGAAGGTGTTCGCGGACGCGCTGGATGCTGCGTTGCACGGTGCACTGACGACCGTTGCGAAGCCCGAGCTGCAGGCGTTCGCGTCGATGGTCGGAAAGCTGTCGAAGATCTCACCGACGGCGAGCGTGAACGCCACCCTGATGGACACGCTGAAGAGCCTGACGCCCCAGGAACTGGCCACCCTGGTCGCCGACGACCCGCAGCTCCTGCAGCAGTTCTGGCAGCACCCGCCGTCCCCGGACCAGGTCGCCAAATGGTGGTCGGGCCTCGGGCCCGAGGCGCAGGGTGCGTTTGAGGTGGCCGCGCCGGCGGTTCTGGGCAATCTGGCGGGGTTGCCGTACGCGGTGAGAAACCGCTGCAACCGCTCGGCCTATGAACAGGCGCAGCTGCATCCGGGCAGTTTGACGCCCCAGCAGCGAAAAGTGCTGGCCGCCCTCGGAGATGTGCTTGCCGATTCGTCAGCGTCGCTAGTCTGCTTCAACCTGGGCGCGCCAGTCCCGATGGTCGCCGTCGGATACGGCGATCTCGACACGGCCGACACGGTGACCTGGGCGGCACCCGGCATGCTCTCCGACGCCGCCGACGCGACCAAAGGGTGGTCGCGGTCCGCGAAGAACCTGTACACCCAGCAGAACCTTGTCGACGATCGCACGCATGGGGTTGTGGCCTGGTTGGGATATGACACCCCGGACCTGGTGACGGTGAACAATCCGGCGGCAGCGCAGGACGGTTCATGGCGATTCGCGAACGAGCTGGACGGCACCCACGCCACTCGCGCCGCCAAGCCCGCGTACGTATCGGTGGTGGCGCATTCGTATGGCACGACGATGGCGGCGGATGCGTTGACCCGCACCAAACATCCCGTCGACTCGTTCACGATGCTCGGATCTGCCGGAATCGACACGCAGGTGGTGACGTCGTTGTCGGACCTGCACGTGAAACAAGCAAGTGGTTCTGCTGCCATCTACACGACGGCGGCCGAGTTGGACTATCTTGCTCCCTTCGGGTCGACGGTCGGAGGTCGCGCCGAACCGAACCCGGAAGCGGCCTTCTCTCCGGCAGCCGCCGCCGCGAACGCGGTATTGGCGATGCCGCCAAAAGTCATGGGCGGCGCGCAATCGTTCTCCTCCGAAGGCGCCGTCCTCCCCGGCGGTGACGTGCTGGAACCGACGAAGGGTCATAGTGCGCTTGGCGGGACCCCGGACGAGAACGACCCGAACCTGATGAACGGGACAGCACCCGTCGGCCACGGATACCTCGATCTGAAGACAGAGTCGCTGCACAACGCCGCCTATACGACGATCGGGTTGCCCGGAGAAGTCGTGGGCGGATTAAGGCCCACCGGATGAGCGGTGTCTCAGGATCTCTGGGCTCTGTTGCAAGACGGTCAGCCGTGGTCGCCGTCGCAGTACTAACCGTGTCGTTGTTAGGAGGATGTATGTCTGTTCCCGCTCTGAGTGACCCTGTCCCGCACAGCCCGGACGGTCCGGAGAAGACCATCACGCAATTGCTGACCCAGTGGGAGAACCTCACCAACGCCGCGATCGCGGCCACCGGGCACACCGAGGGCTGGTTCCGCGGCCCGATCCAAGACAAGAAGCCATGGGACCCGGCCGCCGAAGACGTGAGCCTGGCACCGTGCGCCACAACAACGTCGGACGACGCTTCTCAGGTCTCTGCAATTGTTACCCACGTCGCATTCGAGCATGATCCGCATCCCATCGCGGATAAGCTCACGGCGTACTGGGAGAGCCAAGGCTTCACCGTCACCCGAACCATTGACTGGACCTCTCCCTCGGGCAAGACAAGCGTTGAGCTGCGCGCGGAGCGGTCTGACGGGGTCTTTTACGGTCTCACCGCCACGACGGAGCAGGTAGGAATCGATGTACTGACGGAGTGTTCCGCGGATCAATCGATCCATGAGTGGGCCCGTGAGCGATCTCTACGTGACCTGAACGCGCCGTCGCCGTCGCCGTCGGCCAGCACGGAGGTCGACGACCATGGGTGGCCGTGGTGATCTTCGCCGGGCGGGAGTGATCCGCGGCAGGCGGTTGCCTGGTGACGTCGTGAGGAGATGCGGCGTCGCGGTCGCAGTGATCGTGGTGGTATCCCTGTTCGGAGCGTGCGCGTCTGTTCTGCTCTGCGTGATCCTGTCCCGCACAGCGCGAGTGGTCCGGAGAAGACCATTGCGGAGTTATTGATTCAGTGGGCTGGCCTCACGGACGCCGCGATCGCCGCCATCAGGCCCAAGGTCGGCTGCATGGACGACACACCGTTGAAGAGCGAGCAGTGGACCCGGCGGGATCGACCGTAGGCCTGGCACCGTACGCCACGACCACCTCGGACGACGCATCCCAGGTCACAGCTGGGCACGCGAGCGGTCGGTGCGTGACCTCAACGCGCCTTCCACTCCACAACCGCGGCACCCTCCGACACCCCCGCGCCTCCCGGCCGACTCCCTACGCCGACCGAGCACATCGGCAGCATCCCGAAACACAGTGTTTACACACCGCCGGGATGCGTAACAGTCGCGAAACACGAGCATCCCTCTCACGAAACCTCTCGCATCGAGACTGGCTCCACCCCGAAAGCGCCCCCCACCCGGATCGGGATCGCGTCACCCCGCGGGGCTATGCACAGAGAGGTAGACAATTCGCATGGTGCTCCACACAGCAGCGGACTACGCGGAGGCAGGGACGGTCAACGCCCTCTGGCTCCTTGTCGCCGCAGCCCTCGTCCTGCTGATGACCCCCGGTGTCGCCTTCTTCTACGGCGGCATGGTTCGGGCCAAGAGCGTCATCAGCATGATGATGATGAGCTTCGGCGCGATGGCCCTGGTCGGCGTCCTCTGGGTGCTCTACGGCTACGGTCTCGCCTTCGGCCCCGCCTCGATCCCCGGCGTGCTGGGAACCCCCGACTGGTTCCTGTCGAGCCTGATGGGCAAGGACGGGATCACGCCCGACCTCGGCGGTCTCGCCTTCGCCGGCTTCCAGGCCACCTTCGCCATCATCACCGTCGCGCTGATCTCCGGCGCGATCGCCGACCGCGCCAAGTTCAGCTCCTGGATGGTGTTCGCGGGCATCTGGGTCACGGTCGTCTACTTCCCGGTCGCGTACTGGGTCTTCAACCTGCAGCACGGCTGGATCGCCGCGGGCCTCCACGTGAACGACTTCGCGGGGGGCACCGCCGTCCACATCAACGCCGGTGCTGCAGGTCTCGCCCTGGCCCTGGTGCTCGGCAAGCGCGTCGGCTTCCAGAAGGGCATGAACAAGCCCCACAACGTCCCGCTCACCCTGCTCGGCGCCGCCCTGCTGTGGTTCGGCTGGTTCGGCTTCAACGCCGGGTCTGAGGCCGCGGTCGACGGTGTCGCAGCGCTCGCCTGGGTCAACACCCTCGCCGCTCCGGCCGCCGCGACCATCGGCTGGCTGATCGTCGAGAAGATCAAGGACGGCAAGCCAACGTCCATCGGCGCCGCATCCGGTGCCGTGGCCGGTCTGGTCGCGATCACCCCGGCCTGTAACATCCTCACGCCCGGCTGGGGAATCGTCCTCGGCCTCGTCGCCGGTGCGGTCTGCGCCCTGGCCATCGACCTGAAGTTCCGCCTCGGCTTCGACGACTCGCTCGACGTGGTCGGCATCCACCTCGTCGGCGGCATCATCGGAACCCTGTGGATCGGCGTCTTCGGCTTCACCCACGTGGACGGCGACGCGGAGAAGCCGTTCTCGAGCCTCCTCTACGGCGGCAGCTTCCAGCAGCTCGGTGTGCAGGCCCTCGGCGCCTTCGCAGTGCTGATCTACTCCTTCGTCCTGGCCTACGCGATCGGCTGGGTCATCCAGAAGACCATGGGCTTCCGGATCAAGAACGAGGACGAGCTCGCCGGTGTCGACACCGTCGTGCACGGCGAGGAGGGCTACTCGCTCGAGACGGTCTGATCGAACCGTCACTCGACCGCAACGGACGGGGCGTCGCCGGAAGGCGGCGCCCCGTTCTGTCGTCGCTAGGGTGAGTGCAGGCATTTTCGACCGAGGGAGCCCATGGCACACGCCACGCCGGATCAGGTGGATGCGCTGCTGCTGTTCTTCTGCGGCGCGCTGGTGCTGCTGGCCGCGTTCGGCCTGGCGTTCTTCGCCGGCGGCATGGCCGGCCGCGCCCGGGCTGCCCGGGCGCTGCGGTTCGTACTGGTCGGCGCGGCCGTCGTCGTGCTGCTCGCCGTTCTGAGCGGGTATGGCATGATCGTCGGCGACCCGCTCATCCCGCATCTCGTCGGCCGTCCGGACGTCGGGCTGGCGTCGATGGCCGGCCCGGACGCGGCCGACGCGTCGCCCTACCCACTCGCCCGCGCCGGATACGTGATGGCCGTTCTGGTGCTCTGCACGGCGATCGTCGGGGTCGCGGTCGCCTCGCGGCTGACCCTGCGGGCGTGGATCGTGTTCACGGTGCTCTGGTTCCCGGTGGTGGTCGTGCCGGTGGCGTACGGCGTCTTCGCCCTCAACGACGGCTGGGCGGTCGCCGGGCTCAAGGTCGTGGACTTCGGGGGGTCCCTGGTGGTGCTCGCCGCGGGCGGGAGTGCTGTCGGCATCCTGCTCGCCTGCGGTAGGGGTGAGCACCTGCCGACGCATGCGAGCCGGCCGTCCCTGGTCGCGATCGGCGGCGCCCTGGTCTGGGTCGGCTGGCTGGGTCTGATCGTCGGTTCGGAGGGCGCCCTCGATGCGTACGCGCCACTGATGGCCTTCGGCGGGTTCCTCGCGTCGGCGACCGGAGTCCTGATGTGGATGCTCGTGGATGCGGTGGTGCTGCGCCGTCCGACGCTGACGAGCGCGGCGTGCGGGGCGCTCGCCGGTCTGGTCGCTGCCACCGCCGCCTCGGGTGTGCTCACGCTCGGCTGGGCGATGCTCGTCGGCGCGCTGTCCGCCCTGGCGTGTGCCACGATGGTCGACCTGGCCGCCCGCGCCCGTTTCGGGCCGGCCCTGACGCTGTCCGTCGTGACGATCGTCGGAAGCCTGGTGGGACTCCTGTTCCCCGGCCTGTTCGCGATCGGCGGCGGCATGGTCGACAGCGGCAACTTCGACCTGTTCATTGCCCAGGGGATCGCGGGGATGTCCGTGCTGCTCTACGCGACGACCGTCTCTCTGCTGCTCGCCCTCGCCTTGCGGTTCACGGTCGGGCTCACGCGGGTCCGCTATGGTGCCGTTCGTGGCATCCGTGAGAAGCGTCCTGTCGGCCCTGGGCGCACTGTTCCGTCCGTCGCGAGCGGATCGGACTCCGAGCCGGCCGGCTGAGACCGTCCAGGTCGATCCGTCTCGGCTTGGCCGCATCCGCACGTCGTACAACCCCAGCCTCGACGGCGACGCCGACCCCGGCGAGATCGTGTGGACGTGGGTGCCGTACGAGGAGGCGGACGGCCGCGGCAAGGACCGCCCGGTGCTCGTGGTCGCCAGCGAGCCGTCCGGTTCGGTGCTCGCGGTCGCGCTGACCAGTCAGGAGCATCCCGGACGCCCGGAGTACCTGCCGATCGGCTCGGGGGAGTGGGACGGACGCCACCGCCCCAGCTTCGTCCGGCTCGACCGGGTGTTCCGGGTGCAGCAGGGTGGCATGCGCCGCGAGGGCGCTGCACTCGATGCGCGCCGGTTCGACACCGTGCGCCGGGCGCTTGCCTCGCGTTACGGCTGGCGGTGAGCCGGTGGGCTGACGGGCAGCCGATAGGACGCTCCCCACTGACGGCCATGACCATCCAGACCTTGAGTGCGAAGAGCACCCGCCGCGTCGCGCGGGAGACCGGCATCCCGACCATCACCCGGGCGTGGGTCGACAACGAGACGGACCACCATCTCGTCCTGTTCGCCACCTGGGATCACCTGCACGGCTGGTACGACCGTCGCACCGGCGAGGCGGAGGAGCAGACCGCGGACGACGACGTGAAGCACCTGCCGTCGTGCTTCCGCCAGGACGGCACACTGCTCATCGAGCTCGAACCGTTCGTCGACGACGGCCGCTGGCCGACGCTGCGGACCTGAGCGCGCCGACATTCGTGCCGAATGTGCGTTTTGGGGGCGTCTTTCCGCACATTCGGCACGAATGTGGCGCTACACGAGCAGCGGCAGCGACATCAGCGCGACGGAGGCCGCCCCGAGTGCCGCCTCGGCGCGCGGGAGGAGCGGAAGCCGCCGGCGGAACACCAGGAGCCCGGACGCCACCGCGAAGGCGAGCGCGGCGACTCCCAGCGCCGCGATGACGTTCACCCCGTGGGCGGAGTGTCCGCCGCCCGCCGCAGCGTGGTGCGCACCCGCCGCGACGATCAACCCGCCCATCAGGATCGCCTGCAGCGCGCGGTGCAGCGCCATCGCCCGAGCGGGATGAGCCGGATGCGCCGCCTGCGCGTCACCCGCCCCGCGCCGCCCCGCCGGCCACAATCGCAGCGCCACAGCCGTCGCGACCCCCGTCGCCACCAGCAACGCGGCCCACACCACGGGAGCTACGAGGGGATGCGGCAGCAGCATCGTGTCCGCCATCGCCGCGAGCATGGCGAGCATCCCGAACCACGCAAGCGGGGAGCGGCGGTCGGCACTCCCCGCCACGCAGCATGCCCCCAGCGTCGCCGGGAGCATGCTGCCGAGGTGCAGGGCCTCGATCATCCGTGGTGCGGGTGGTCGCCGTGGCCGCCGTGGGCCTCCCCGTGCCCGTGGTGCCCCGGCGCGCAATGCGAGGGTGCCTCCGCCGGCACGTTGAGGGCGGGGTTCCGGCCGAAGAAGCCGTACGGCTTGAGCGTGAACTTGGCGTAGTCGACCGGCATGACCGGCCAGTCCTCCGGGCGCGGGAAGTGGGTCGGCCCGAAGGTGTGCCAGAGGACGATGTCCTCCCCGTCGAGCGGCCGGTCCGCCGCCATGTAGGCGGGCAGTCCGTCGCCTCCCGGGTTCTGGTTGACGAACTCACCGGCGGGGTAGCGCTCGTCGCTGGCGTACTGCGTCACCCACAGCTGTTTCGTCGTGAACGCGGCCCGGGCGGTGACGGTGGCGGAGGGGTCGGCCATCAGCGTCGGGTTCTGCTCCGCGTGGAGCACGTATCCGGTGGGCCGGCCGAGCCGGTTGGTCTTCTCCGTGTTGACGATGTGCCAGGTGCGGCCGACGGACGCGTCCGCCTCCCGTGCGCCGTCCGCCTCGCTCAGGATGCGCGTGGCGCGCTTCGTGAAGGCGTTGCCGTACGGGTTGCTCTCGCTGACCGGCAGGCGCACCGCATCCACCTCTTCCACGGCGTTCGCCAGCCCGTCCACCATCATGTCGAGCCGTGCCGAGAACAGGTGCTGGTGGTAGGGCGCACCGAGCCCGGGCGCCACCTCGCTCGCGGTGGCCGAGCCCTCGACGTAGGACGACGTGAAGAGGATGCCGGTGAGCTTGGCCTCGCATTCGATCGTGCCGTCGAGGTACAGGTACCAGTAGAAGCCGTAGTCGTAGTTGCCGACCGTGGTGAAGAACGAGATCACGAGCCGCCGCGACCGTCGCACCTCATTCGCCGAGGTGAACAGGTCCGTGTGCTTCCAGAGCGTCCCGTAATCCTCTTCGTGCATGCAGATCGCGTTCTCGATCGTCTTCGGCCGGCCGAACTCGTCGGACAGCACCGCGTCGAAGTAGCGGATCTCGCCGAGGCAGTCGCAGCCGAGTGTCAGCGAGTTCGCGAACCGGCCGAACAGGTATTCGCCGGTGTCGAAGTAGTTCTGCCAGTACCGCGTCGGGGAGGGGTCCGCATAGGGCACGACCATTTCGGCGATGGATGCGCGGTAGACCACCGGACGCACCTCGCCGCCCTGGTCGGGGTCGGCGAAGCCGAGGTTCCGCAGGATGAGTCCCTCCCGGGCGTCGAACCCGAGGGAGAACGACCAGTTCGCCCAGGTGACCGTGTCTCCGTCCACCGCGAAGCTCGGTCCCTCCGGCTGGGTGATCGAGATCGGCTTGAGCGTGTCGAGCGGGGCGGGGCGCTCCGACTCCAGGTGGAAGTTGCCCGGCTCCTCGGGGACGGGGAGTTCGAACGCGTCGACCACCTGGGTGACCTCTCGGGCGATGACGTCGACGTAAGCGCACAGCCCGTCCACCGGGTGCGCCCACGGGTGGTCCTCGGCGTGGTCCATCCGGAAGGCGAAGACGCGGATGATCCGTCGGCCCTCCTCGCCGGGGATGTCGTACGAGCCGGGGGAGAGGGGAGCGTAGACGACCTGCTCGCTCACCAGCCCGCGCTTCTCGAGGGCCGCCAGCCAGCCGGCGTCCGCGGCGAGGATGCCGCCGATCGCCTCGAACTCCTCCTCGAGGATGGGCACCTGGCCGCGCGAGCCGTCGATCGGCACGAGCGCGATGACCTCGTCGCGGGTGAGGGAGACGGCGGCGTCGACGCTCTCGCCGGTGGCGACGTCGAGCAGCAGGATGCGCGCCTCGCGGTCCGGCGTCGGTGCGTCGCCCGCCACCGCGGCCAGCACATCCGCCTTGTCGGGCTCCAGCAGCCCGACGTAGACGAAGCGGGTCGTTTCCGTCACGGCACCGGCCGAACGGAGGATGCGCGCCACGGCCTCGATCTCGGCCGCCGTCAGGCTGGAGAGCGGACCGGGAGTAGTCGTGTCGTCGTCGGGGAGGGTCAGGGGCAGTTCGGTCGTCATGTCAGGTCTCCTAGGCGCTGATGGTGTCGATGATGTTCTCGTAGGCGGCGCGCTTGCTGCGGCGCAGGATGAGTGCCTGCACCACGCCGATCACGGGGACGGCGAGCATGGCGGCGAAGAAGGCGATGGACAGCGGGCCGACCACCGGGGTGCCCTTCGCATCCACATCGCCGATGAGCAGGGGGAAGTTGTCGACGATGATGAGCGTCACACCGATCAGACCGAGCAGGCCGATGACGGGGGCGATCACCGTGCGCCAGAGTCCGGCTCCGGTCTTCTTCCGGGCGAAGTAGACGATGACGGCCAGGCAGGTCAGCGCCATGAGCACGACGATCGCCAGGGTCGCGATGCCACTGAACCAGGTGAACACCTGCAGCACGGGGTCGAGGCGGAACAGCGCGAACGCCACGATCAGGACCGCCGCGGTCGCGGTCTGCACCAGCGACGACACGTACGGAGACGAGTGCTTGCCGTGGACGCGCCCGATCGCCGCCGGGAACACCGACGCGTTCGACATCGAGTGCTGGTAGCGCGTGACCACGTTGTGGAACGAGAGCACGCAGGCGAACAGGCTCGTGATCAGGAGGACGTTGACGATGACGCCGCCGACGGATCCGAGGTAGTGGACGGCCGTGTTCACGATGAAGCCGCCCGTGTCGGCCGCGACCACATCCACGATCTTCGCGGGGCCCCATCCCATCACCAGCGCCCAGGAGGCGAACGTGTAGAAGACGCCGATGGCGATGACCGCGATGTAGGTCGCCCGCGGGATGGTCTTCTCCGGCTCCTTGGCCTCGTCGCGGAAGATCGCGGTCGACTCGAACCCGATGAAGCCGGCGAGCGCGAACATGAGCCCGATGCCGGGGGAGCCCGACAGCACGGTGCTCGGCTCGAACGGCACGAGCGACAGGCCCGCCGCGCCGCCCGTCCCGATGATCACGAAACTCAGGACGATGACGATCCCGACCTCCGCGATGAGCAGGATGCCGAGCACGCGGGAACTCAGCTCGATGTGCCGGTAGCCGAGGACTCCGACCAGCGCGATCATCGCGAGGGAGTAGACGTACCAGGGGATGTCCGGGCCGTGCAGCGCAACGACCGACGATTCCAGCGTCGCGCCCAGGTAGCCGTACACCGCCACCTGGACGGTCGTGTAGGTGAGCAGCGCAAGATAGGCGGCGGCGAGGCCGAGCGGGCGCCCCATCCCGTAGCCGACATAGGTGAAGAACGCGCCCGGTCGGGGGATGAACCGGCTCATCGCACTCAACCCGACGGCGAAGAACAGCAGGATGACGGCGCCGATCGCGAACATGCTCGGCACGCCGGCGCCGTTGCCCAGCAGCACGGCGACGGGGAAGCCGCCGCCGATCACGGTGAGCGGCGCCGCAGCGGCGACCACCATGAACACGATCGAGCCGACGCCGAGCCGGCCGGAGAGCTGGCGCGCGGCGCCGGGACCACGGATGGCGATCGGATCGCCGAGCAGAGCCTGAGGCTCCTGTGCAGCCGTCATGGGTTCCTCCAGGGGGGATGAGAGGGCGGGTGCCGCCAGTCTCGCGAGACGGTGTTGCGCGGTCGTTCCGCCGCTGTGAAGAGTCCGCGCTCGCCGAATGGGACGGACCGAGTCGCATTCGGGGGTCACCTGCCCGTGACGCCGACGAAACGCGGACGCAACACGCCCGCCGTAGCCTCGCGGGCGAGGAGCACACCGTGACAGCACAGCCCCCCGTGACGGCCCTGAGCCGAGCGATCGCCGACCCGACACCGGTCGACGGCCTGGCTGCGCGCTCGCCGATGGCCGGTCTCGACCGCCGCAGTCTCGGTTTCGTGGATGTGCTGGCCCAGTCGGTCGGCGCCGTCGCGCCCTCCGCTGCCGCGGCCACCTGCCCTGTGCTCGTCGCCGCGCGTGCCGGATCGGGCACGCTGCTCGCGTTCCTCCTTGCGGGCGTGCTGATGGCGCTTGTCGCGTACGCCGTCAACCAGTTCACCCGGCGGATGGCCGCCACCGGCTCCCTCTATACGTTCGCCGCACGCGGCCTGGGGGTTCGGGCCGGGTTCGCGACCAGCGCCGCAATGATCGTCGGCTACGGATTCGTCGCGATGTTCGCCCTGCTGGGCGCTGCCTACTACGGGCTGACGCTGCTCGCTCATGCCGTCCCGGGTGTGACCGGCTCGCGCGGGCTGGTGCTCCTGCTGCTGGCCGGGTTCGGTGCCGTCTGCCTGCTGGTGCTGTGGCGTGGCATCCGGCTGTCGACCCGGGTCACGCTCGTCATCGAGCTGCTGTCGATCGCGGGCATCCTGGTGCTGATCGTCGTGCTGCTCGTCCGCGTGCCCGGCTCGTCGTTCGCGGCCGTCGCGCTGCCCCGCTCGGTCGGCATCCCGGAACTCGCTGCCGGAACGACCGTCGCCGTCACCGCCTTCGTCGGCTTCGAGAGCGCTGCGACCCTCGGCGTGGAGTCGCGGCGACCGTTCGCGACCATCCCGCGCACCATCCGCTGGACCGTGATCGCGGCGGGACTGCTGTACCTGCTCTCCGCCTACACGCAGCTGGCGGGTTTCGAGGCGCTCGGCGGCGACCTGGTGGCCAGCGACAGCCCGGTGAACGACCTGGCGGCCCGTGCGGGGGTCGAGTGGATCGGCCTGCTGTTGGATGCTGCGCTCGCCTGCTCCTTCCTGGCCTGCGCCCTGGCCTCGACGACGGCGCTCGCCCGCGTCCTGTTCTCCCTCGGCCGCGAGGGGATCGCGCCGCGCGCCCTCGGGCGCACGCATCGCCGCTTCCGGACCCCGTACGTCGCACTGGCGGTGGGAGTCGCGGTCGAGGTCGCCATGCCCGCTGTCCTCGTGCTGGCCGGAATGGGGGCGTGGCAGGCCATGGGCGTCGTGGTCGTGTGCGCCGCGGCCGGGTACATGACCGCGTACGCGCTCGTCTGCGTCGCGACGCCGTTCTTCCTGCGCCGGATCGGCGAGTTGACCGCCGGTCCTGCCGTCGCCGCTGCGGTCGCGGCCGCGGGTCTCGTGGCAGCCCTCGCGCTCGACCTCTGGCTCGAGGCTTCCGGCGACCGCGCCCTCGCCGTCCTGCTGCTGGCCGGGGTGGCGGTCGTCGCGTTCGCGCTGTGGGCGCTGTGCCGGCGCCGGAGGCCGGACGCGCTTCGGCGCATCGGCCTGTACGACGAGCCGACGATGGGGGACGTGCTCGGCGGGGCGCCATGAACGCCATCCCAGAGCTGAGCGGACGACAGCCGGGCGCGGTGCACAGCGCGTTCGCGGTGCTGGAGGAGGTCGCGCGTGCGGGGCCCGGGATCACCGCGCAGCAGTTGTCCGCGCGCTTGGGCCTGCCGCGGGCGACGGCGTACCGCATCCTGAATCTGCTGGTGCAGGACGAGTACCTCGTGCGCATGCCCGACCTCCGCGGCTTCGCCCTGGGCCGCAAGGTCGCCGAGCTGGCCGATGTCGCTCACGCGCAGGATGCGGCAGCGACCGCGCGCGAGGCGGTCGCCGACCTGCGCGGGCGCATCCGCGGTGGCGTGCACCTGGCCGTCTACCGAGCCGACCGGGTGGTGCCCGTGGATGTGGACCCGGACTTCCCGCTCTCGGACCCCAAGCGCATCCAGTCGGACCTCAGCGTCTCCGCCCTCGGCCGGCTCCTCTTGGCGGAGCAGGCCGCGCGGGCCGTGCCGTCACCCACCCGGTTCACGACGCAGGAGGGCGAGCTGGTCCCGGGTTTCGGCTGCCTCGCCGTCCCGGTGCGCGGCGACGACCAGCGCCTGGTCGCCGGCCTCGCGCTGGCGCTCCCTGCCGCGCGCCTGGCGGACCGCGACGGGCTGGTGTCGCTGGTCGCCGACACCGCGGTACGGCTGGGGCCGCTGCTCAGCCGGGTGTGAGCCGGGGTCGCTGGTAGCCTTCGGGAGCAGATTCTTACGGGAAGGCAGCATGACATCGCGCGATACCGATCACCAGAGCGCCGACGTGACCTGGTCCCAGCCGGTCCTTCAGATCGCCTTCGTGCTGTTCGTGATGACCGTGTTGGTGATCGCCGGGATCTTCCTCGCGGTTCGCACCATCAGCGGGCAGCCCGGGCCACCGGTGTGGTTTGCCGCTTTGTGGTTCCTTGCGCTCGGCTGGAGCATGTACTGGTGGCTTTTCCGAGTCGCGTTCCGGGTCGAACTCGTCGGCCGCACCCTGAACTGGCGAGCGCCGCTTCGGCGCGGCAGCATCCCCGTGGATGCGATCGAGCGCGTTGGGCGATACGTCGGTGCGTCGTCCATGTGGGTGCTGCGGGGGACTGGGCACGCATCTGTCGTGGTTCCCACCCAGCGCCGAGACTTCACGCCGATGCTCGAGGCGCTCAACCGACTCAACCCGACGGTTCCCGACCACCTGTAGTGCGTCGGCGCGCGCTGCTCAGCTCACGCCGCCGATGATCGCGAAGATGGAGAGGATGAGGATGACCATGTCTAGCCAGACGAAGGCGATGGACAGCGCCGCGATCAGGAGCACGACGAAAGCAAGCTCCACGATCCGCCACGCCAGGCTGGTCGAATCCTTCGCGAGTTCGAGGGAGAAACGGCGGAGCATCAGCCCGGAGCAGGCGAGAGGAGCCGCCATCGCGGTGAGCAGATACCCGGGCGGGGCGACGAACGCGGCGATCTCGCGGTTCGGCACGAGCGCCAGACCGACGGGACCCAGGAGTGCGAACGCGGCCGCGAGGAAGAGTTGCCCGTGCCCGGCCCACCATACGGTCCGCGCGAATGGCGGCATGCTCGCCGGTGGCCGGCGTCGATACCAGCGGACCTTCGCGGTCGGCTGTGCCGCGAGCTCGGAATCCGCTTCAGTGGTCATCGCAGCAGCCACGCGGTGAGCGATCGCGGCGACCTCGGGCAGACTCTCATCGAGACCCATCCTGCTGGAGAAATGCACACGCGTCCAGCGCCCGCTTCACCAGCTGATGTCGTCCAGCTCCGTCCGGAAGTCGACGAATTCGGTGGACTCGCCGTGGGCGATCTCGACCGTCGTCCAGGCATGGGCCGGTAGGTGCCGCTGGATCGCCCGGCCGAGCGGCAGGAATTGGGCTTTCGTGGCGCTGTCGGGCACGACGGCACGCACAGTGAGGTCGCAGCTGTCCGTGTCGACGACCGCCTTCGCTGAGACGACGGTCGCGGAGGTCACGAGCGGCTGGTCGGCGAGCCAGCGGGTGAAGGGCTCGGCGATGGCTTCGCAGTCACGAGGAACGGCGGTGTAATCGCCGAGCTGGCATCCGGACAGGGCGCACGCGAGCGACGCCGCAAGCACAGTGGCACCGGCGACCCGGCCACGAAATCCATTCATCGATGTCCCCCATCGAACAAAGTACCGGGGGATCGGGTGGAGACACGAATGGCCCGGCGCGGGGACGAGCGATAGCGTCTGGAGGATGAGTAACGTGCCCTCACGTCGATCGAACGCGGAACTCAATCGTGCCCGCGCGGCCGCATTCATCTTCGGAGCCGCAGCCGTCGTCCTCGTCGTCCCGGCCGCGTCCGCGTACGGGGAGTGGCAGCATGCGCTCCGCTACGGCTGGCCCGGCCCCTACCGGAGCAGCATCGCCGAGGCCAACGGTGGCGAGACGATCTTCAAGGCGCAGGTTTGGGGACTCATGTCGCTCGTCGTGCTTGCCGGAGCAGCTGTTGCTTCCGGGTTCGCGGCCCGCACGGCCGGGCAGCGGGTGTGGCTGGTGGTTCTCACCGGAGTGATTGTCACGGTGGCAGCGCTCGCGGTCGTCGCGGTGCTGCTCACACCGCCGCTCGCATCATCCGGGTGATTCAGTACCTGCGGGGCGGGCGCGGAAACCGTCGACGTTCATCCCGAACGCGTGCGGCCGACGTCGCTATACGCACGCGGTGTCGCGAATGCGGGCACTCGACGGGGCCAGCCCAGGACAAGAAATGAAAAACCCCCGGCGGACCGGGGGTTTTCTCTGGTGGGCGATACCAGACTCGAACTGATGACCTCTTCCGTGTGAAGGAAGCGCGCTACCAACTGCGCCAATCGCCCGTGTGCTGCGAGATTCGATACTAGCCGACTCCGGCGCCCCGATGCACATCGACACGAAGCACCCGAACGCGGCCGTAGGCGACACACCCGGCGGGCGTAATCGGTTTTGTCTTGCGCCTCCGGATCGGCTAGAGTCTTTCAAGTGCCGCAGGGAACTGCGGGGCGAAATGCGGATGTAGCGCAGTTGGTAGCGCATCACCTTGCCAAGGTGAGGGTCGCGAGTTCGAGTCTCGTCATCCGCTCGAGTCGGCCCGGTCTTCGGATCGGGCCTCTCAGGTACGGTACGGGTTTTTCCGTGTTGTGGCGTTCGGTGGATTGGCCGAGAGGCGAGGCAGCGGCCTGCAAAGCCGTATACACGGGTTCGAATCCCGTATCCACCTCGATCCTGAGCTTCGCGTTCAGGCTCGGGCGATTGGCGCAGCGGTAGCGCGCTTCCCTGACACGGAAGAGGTCACTGGTTCGATCCCAGTATCGCCCACAGAGAGAAACCCCCGGATTTCCGGGGGTTTCGTCGTTTCTGGTCCGCTATGCCGACAGAGACGGCTGCGGAGTTCAGGCGCAAACAGGATCGCGGGCGGAGTTCAATTCGTCCAGTGAAATGTGCCATCTGCGTCGAACCCAGCCGCGCGAACGTCTGTCACCCAGGCCGGTCGGATCGATCCGTAGATGTGAGGGAACAGTTCGCCCTCCCCACCGTCTTCCTCGATCACTTCGACGTTGTCGGCGCGGACGAGCTCCTCGTCGATAACCAAGACGCACAACTCCGAGGGGTCGTCGGCGTGAAGAGCCTCTGCCACTCGCGCCAACTGATGCGCATAAGAGGCGTGGATGAAACCGACTTCGTCAATCGACGCTCCGCGTGTCGACGTGCGATATTCGCCTGACTGTAGAGCCGAATCCCAGTCGGATCGATGTGCCAGGTGCAGGAAGGTCACACCATCAGCTTGGCACTGGAAAGGTCTAGGTAGGGCGCAGCCCGAGAACCGCGCAGGCACCACGGCTGCCTAGCCCGCTATCGCCCGGCAACCACCGATCTCGCCGCCCGCAGTCCCGAGTGCAGGGCGCCCTGGATCGACGGGGACTCGCGGTGATCGCCCGCGAGATGCAGGCCGGGGCCGATGCGAGTGGGCGACGAGCGCCGCAACGGCGGCGGCAGAGAGGGGAGCGCGTGCGGGACGTCGTCACGACGCAGGAGCCGCCACGATGACGAGGCCGGGCCGTACAGCCGTGCGAGCTGGGCACGCACGTCGGCCTCGCTCGCTGCGCTGCCAGGAGTCAACAGGCAGGTCGCCTGCACGAGGTGGTGGCCGGGCGGCGCCGCCTCCGGGATCGTGGCGGAGATCGCCAGTGCGTTGACGATCGGGCCTTCGCGACTCCCATCAATCGTCAGCAACCCGGAGACCGGAGCTTCCTCCGCCGCGAACCACCAGGTCTGCAATCCCCGAGTGGATGGCGCAGGCACGTCCACGAGTCCTTCGACTGCGTCCGCCGCCACAGCCACGACGACGTCGCGTGCCCGCAGTGTGTGCTCGCCGAGCGCATCCACCTCCCATCGATCGTCGCTCCGCCGCAGCCGGCTCACGGCGCGGCCGAGCCGGATGTCCGCTCCCGCCGCACGAGCGCGCGACGCGACTGCGTTCGGGAGCGCGGCGATGCCGTCGCGGGGCAGGCCCGCGGCGGCCGGGAGGAACGATCGGGCGAGCAGGCGCACGTACGTGTCTGACGTCGACTCCCACGAGTCGGCGAGAACTCCCGCGAAGAAGGGCGACAGCACCTCGGTGCGGAGCGCGCCGGTCAGGCCGGCCTCGTCCCAGCCCCGCCCGACGGTGCGATCCGGCCGCGCGACCGTAGCGCGCGGACGGAAGACCATGGGACCGAGCCACCGGGCGAGCCCGACGAGGTCGCGTGGTGTGACGAGACCGCTGGCGAGTGTCGCCGGAATCAGGCCCGGATGCCGAAGTGGATGCGCGAGGGTGGCCATCGAGCCGTCCGTGCGACGGACGCTGACCGCCGTCGGGAACGCCGCGACGGAGAGGCTGTCGACGTCCACCGCCGCACGGACCGCCGGGTACGCGGTGTTCAGCACATGGAAGCCGCGGTCGAGCGTGAAGCCGTCGACGCGGTCGGTCCGTTGGCGGCCGCCGACACGGTCCGAGGACTCCAGCACGACCACCTCGCGGCCCTGGGCGGCCAGCTCGGCGGCACATCGCAGCCCCGCGAGCCCGGCACCGATCACGATCACGTCATGCGTCCGCATGTGCCGAGTGTACGAGCGCATGATCGACGGTGAGCGCAGAGACCTCGTCGCAGGTGCCGGTGTCAGCCCGCCGACGGCGGGACCGTGATGCGCATCACCGTCTTGCTCTTTCCGATGTGCCGCTCGAAGGTGAACCCCGCCTTCTCGAACATCGCCCTCGTGCCGTTGTGGAGGAACGACGACGACGTTCGCTTCCCGGGTGCGAGCTCGTTGGGGAACGACACCACCTCGCCGCCACCGGCCTGTCCGATCAGTTCGAGCGCCCCATCCAGTGCCTCTCGCGCCACCCCGATACGACGGTGGTCGCGGTCGACGAAGAAGCACGTGATGCGCCACGGCGCGGGCCGGGTCTCGCCTGCGTCGTACTGCTTGCGGTGATAGATGTTCGGCAGTTCGGCGGGACTTCCGTATTCGCACCAGGCGATCGCATCGTCACCATCGAAGACGAGTGCTGCGTGGGCCACGCCCTCCGCCACGAGCCGCCGCTTGAAGGTCGGACCGTCGTACTCGCGCTTGACGGTGTTCTCCGTGTCGCCGTGGAAGTACGAGCAGTAACACCCGCCCCACACGCCGTTGTGCTTCTGCGCGAGCGCCAGCCACGCCGGATACGTCTCCAGAGTCAGCGGCTTGATCGCATGTCGAGCGGTCGCGGTCATCCGGAACCTCCCTCGTCCACCTCCGTCAAGTGTGACGGGACCGATTCCTGCGCACCAGGGGTACGCATTCCGCGTGAGAGTCTCCTGGGCGACGGAATACGTCGACGAGAACGCCCGTTGCCGCCAAGGTCGCGCTCCGACCGCGCACCTGCTGACCCCGACCCGGTCTCACGCATCCGCACCCCGAAAGGCATCCCCTCAATGGATCTGTTCTCTCCCGTCTCGCTCGGAGACCTCCACCTTCCCAACCGCGTCGTGATGGCGCCCCTCACGCGCACCCGCGCGGGCGAGGCGGGCATCCCGGGGCCACTGGTGGCGGAGCACTACGCGCAGCGGGCGAGCGTGGGTCTGATCATCTCCGAGGGCACCTATCCGAGCCACGAATCCCGCGCGTACCCGGGCCAGCCGGGCATCGTCACGGACGAGCAGATCGCCGGGTGGCGTGCAGTCGCCGACGCGGTGCACGCCCGAGGCGGCCGCATCGTCATGCAGCTGATGCACGGCGGCCGGGTCTCGCATCCACTCATCACCGACACCGAGCGCGTCGTCGCCCCGAGCGCGGTCGCGATCGACGGCCAGGCCCGCACCGCCGCGGGTAAAGTCGCGTACCCGGTGCCGCACGCACTCACGACGGAGGAGCTCGCCACGGTTCGGGATGAGTTCGTCGCCGCGGCGGAGAACGCCATCGCGGCCGGCTTCGACGGGGTCGAGCTGCACGGTGCGAACGGCTACCTGCTGCACCAGTTCCTCTCGCCGGTCTCGAACGTCCGTGCCGACGAGTACGGCGGTTCTCCGGAAGCGCGCGCTCGGTTCGTCGTCGAGGTCGCGAGCGCGGTTGCCGCGGCCGTCGGCGCCGGGCGGGTGGGCATCCGCCTGTCGCCGATGCACAACATCCAGGATGTGTTCGAGACCGACCTCGCCGACGCGACCGCAACGTATCGAGCCGTGGTCGACGGGATCGCCCCGCTGGGCCTGGCCTACGTGAGCGTTCTGCACGGAGAGCCGACCGGCGAACTCGTGCAGGACCTCCGACAGCGTTTCGGCGGCCCGTTCATCGTGAACAGCGGGTTCGGCTCGATCACGACGCGAGACGAGGCGACCGCACTGGTCGAGGACGCGCACGCGGACGCTGTCGCCGTCGGCCGCCTCGCGATCGCCAACCCGGACCTCGTGGAGCGATGGAAGGGCGAGCACCCGGAGAACCAGCCCGACCCGGCCACGTTCTACGGAGACGGTGCCGAGGGCTACACCGACTACCCGCGCCTCAGCGCGTAGGTGCGGACCGCGCGGCGGACCAGCGGCCGCCGGTCATCGGCTCCTCTGCGCACCCGGCTAGAGTTGGAGGGTTCCCAATCGACCCACGAACAAGGAGTGGACAGGTGGCCGACGGCTTCGAGCTCTTCACCGACCGTTCCGTTGTCGCGATGCGCGTCAACGGTGAGCTGAAGGACCTCGCGACCACCGTCACGACGACCGACGAGGTCGAGCCGGTCACCATCGACTCGCCCGACGGCCTCAGCATCCTGCGCCACTCGACGGCGCACGTCCTCGCGCAGGCCGTGCAGGCCGTGAACCCGGAGGCGAAGCTGGGCATCGGGCCGCCCATCACGGACGGTTTCTACTACGACTTCGACGTGCTCGAGGCGTTCACCCCGGAGGATCTGAAGGCTCTCGAGAAGGAGATGGCGCGCATCCAGCGGGCGGGCCAGCGCTTCGTCCGTCGCGTCGTCACCGACGAGGAGGCACGCGCGGAGCTCGCCGACGAGCCGTACAAGCTGGAGCTCATCGGCCTCAAAGGTGGCGTCCAGCACGGAGACACCGCCGCCTTCGACGAGAGCGAGTCGGTCGAGGTCGGCTCCGGCGAGCTGACCATCTACGACAACGTCGACCCGAAGACGGGGGAGACGGTCTGGAAGGACCTCTGCCGCGGTCCGCACCTCCCGAACACCCGCATGATCGGCAACGGCTGGGCGCTCACCCGCGTCGCGGCCGCCTACTGGCGCGGCAACGAGAAGAACAAGCAGCTGCAGCGCATCTACGGCACCGCCTGGGCGAGCAAGGAGGAGCTGCGCGCCTATCAGACCCGCATGGAGGAGGCCGCCAAGCGCGACCACCGCAAGCTCGGCGCCGAGATGGATCTGTTCAGCTTCCCCGACGAGATCGGTTCGGGCCTGGCGGTGTTCCACCCGAAGGGCGGGATCATCCGCAAGGAGATCGAGGACTTTATGCGCGACCGGCTCATCGCCAACGGCTATGAGCTCGTCAACACACCGCACATCACCAAGGCGCACCTCTTCGAGACCAGCCAGCACCTCAACTGGTACAAGGAGGGGATGTTCCCGCCGATGCACCTCGACGAGGAGCGCGACGCGGAGGGCAACATCACTCGGCAGGGCCAGGACTACTACCTGAAGCCGATGAACTGCCCGATGCACAACCTGATCTTCCGCGCCCGAGGCCGCAGCTATCGCGAGCTCCCGCTCCGGTTCGCCGAGTTTGGGACGGTGTACCGGTACGAGAAGTCGGGCACCCTGTCGGGGCTGACGCGCGTCCGCGGCCTCACTCAGGATGACGCTCACATCTACGTGACGGAAGACCAGATCAAGGACGAGGTCGCCCGCCAGCTCGAGTTCGTGCTCGAGACCCTGCGCGGCTACGGCCTCACCGACTTCTACCTGGAGCTCTCCACCAAGGACCCGGACAAGTACGTCGGCAGCGACGAGAGCTGGGAGACCGCGACGGAGACGCTGCGTGAGGTCGCGATCGAATCCGGTCTGGAGCTCGTGGACGACCCGGGCGGGGCGGCGTTCTACGGACCGAAGATCTCGGTGCAGGCGCGCGACGCGATCGGCCGCACCTGGCAGCTGTCGACCGTCCAGCTGGACTTCAACCAGCCGGAGCTGTTCGAGCTGGAGTACAACGCGGCGGATGGCACGCGCAAGCAGCCGGCGATGATCCACCGGGCGCTGCTCGGCTCGATCGAGCGGTTCTTCGCGATCCTGCTGGAGCACTACGCCGGCGCGTTCCCGGTCTGGCTGTCGCCGGTGCAGGTCGTGGGCATCCCGGTCGCCGACCAGTACGCGCCGTTCCTCGACGACGTGATCTCGCGGCTCCGCGCCCGCGGCGTGCGCGCCGAGGTCGACCACTCCGACGATCGCATGCAGAAGAAGATTCGCACCCACACCAAGGCCAAGGTGCCCTTCCAGCTGATCGTCGGCGAAGAGGATGCGTCGGCGGGCACGGTCAGCTTCCGGTTCCGCGACGGCACGCAGCGCAACGGCGTGACCGTCGACGAGGCGATCGAGCGGATCGTCGAGAGCATCCGCTCGCACGAGCTGGTCGACACGGCATGGCACGACTGAACCTCGACTCGTACGGGACGTCCGACGACCCGAACGGAGCCGGCGCGGCCGACGGGGCGATCCGGGACAGCGTGGACGCTGATCGCGTCCGGGTCGACGACCCGTCGTACCTCGTCGGCGTCCCGGACGAGTTCCAGCGGCTCTGGACCCCGCACCGGATGGTCTACATCCAGCACGGCCAGCAGCCGGGCAAGGACGACTGCCCGTTCTGCGTCGCCCCGAGCATGAGCGACGAGGATGCGCTGATCGTCGCACGCGGAACGCACACGTACGCGCTGCTGAACCTGTTCCCCTACAACAGCGGCCACCTGCTCGTGTGCCCGTACCGCCACATCGCCACGTACGACGAGGCGACGCCGGAGGAGGTCGCCGAGATCGGCAGCCTCACCCAGACGGCGATGCGCGTCATCCGTCAGGTGTCGAAGAACGACGGCTTCAACATCGGCATGAACCAGGGCGAGGTCGCTGGCGCCGGGATCGCGGCGCACCTGCACCAGCACGTGGTGCCGCGCTGGGCTCAGGACGCGAACTTCCTGCCGATCATCGCCAAGACGAAGGCGCTGCCCCAGTTGCTCGGAGAGGTCCGCGCGGCCATCGCAGACGCCTGGCCGCGTCCCTAGCCGACAGCTCCTGAGTTTTTCGCCGTTCTAGCGGCGATCTGCGCGAAAAACTCAGGAGCTGTTGGTGCGGGGAGGCGGGTCAGCGCACGCGCGTCACCGCGAACTGCTCGCGCGGGTTGGCGTACGAGTCCTGCGACTCGACAAGCTGCAGTTCGCGCTCGCCCGACTCCAGGGTGCGCGTGAGCAGGTCGAACACGCTCGACACGGTCTTCCGCAGGGCCAGCTCCGCGTCGCCGGTCCGCACGTAGTGCGCGGTGAACAGCGCGGCGGTGACATCGCCCGAGCCGTTGGCCTTCATCGGGAGGCGCGGCGTCTGCACGATCCACGCGCCCGCGTCGTCGACGGCGAGCATCTCGATCGTGTCGGCCGGAGCATCCGGTCGCTCGACACTCGTCACCAGCACGGTCTTCGGGCCCATCGCGCGGGCCGCATCCACCGATTCCAGCGTCGACTCGAGGGTGTCGGGCGACGTCTCGGTCAGGAACCCGAGCTCGAACTGGTTCGGCGTGATGATGTCGGCCACCGGCACGACGCGCTCCCGCAGCAGCACCGGGATGGCCGGAGCGACGAAACAGCCGGACTTCGCGTTGCCCATCACCGGGTCGCAGGCGTAGACCGCGTCCGGGTTGGCCGCCTTCACGCGGGCGACGGCGTCGATGATGACGTCGCCGATGCCCTCGCTGCCCTGGTAGCCCGAGAGCACGGCGTCGATCTGGCCGAGCACGCCGCGCTCCTCGATGCCGGTGATGACGTCGCGGACGTCGTCGGGGGAGATGAGCGGTCCGCGCCACGCGCCGTAGCCGGTGTGGTTGGAGAAGTTCACCGTGTAGACGGGCAGGACCTCGACGCCGATGCGCTGCAGCGGGAAGACGGCGGCGGAGTTGCCGACGTGACCGTAGGCGACCGCGGACTGGATCGAGAGGATCTTCATCCTTCGATCCTCTCACCTGATCCGGGGCTCAGCGCGCCGCATCCACCAGGTCGTCGAGCAGTCGCGCGCTCTCCTCGGCGGCGAGGTCGTGCACGGTCAGGCGCAGGTGGTGCGACGGGTCGGGATGCTCGGCGAGCTGGAACTCGTCGCCGGTCCGTGCCAGCCAGCCGCGCCGCATCAGGCGTTCCGCCACCGTCCGTGCCTGCACCGGCAGCTCGACCCACAGGTTGAGCCCGTCCGCCGCCTCGGCGGGGAGCCCGCGCGCGGTCAGCTCCGCCGCGAAGGCGCTGTTCCGCTCGGCGTAGTGCCGGCCCGCGTCGGCGATCTCGGCGAGAGCCGCCTCGTCGGTCAGCTGGGCGAGCACGAGCCGCTGCAGGATGTGACTGACCCAGGTCGTGCCCGGGCTCAGCCGGAAGGCGAGGCGCTCGGCCGTCTCCGGGTCGGTGGCCGCGACGGCGAGGCACATGTCCGGCCCCAGGAACTTCGACACCGAGCGGATGAGAGCGAAGCGCCGGTGCCCGGGGCCGATCAGCGTCTCGTAGCGCCGCTGCGAGAGCATCGAGAAGTGGTCGTCCTCGATGACGAGCACGTAGGGATGGTCGGCGAGCACCGCGCGGAGTTCGGCGGCGCGTGCGGGGGAGAGGGTCGCGCCGGTGGGATTCTGGGCCCGCGGCGTGCAGATGACGGCACGGACGCCCGCCGCCAGCGCCGCACGCAGGCCGTCCACGGTCATGCCCTCCGCATCCACCGGAACCGGGACGGCCCGATACCCGCCGAGCCGGACGGTGTGGATGCTCGCCAGGAAGCACGGATCTTCCAGGGCCACGGCGTCGTCGCGGAGCAGCGCCTGGGCGAGCAGACGCTCGACCGCATCCACCGCCCCGTTGGTCACAGTGATGCGCACCGTCTGGTCGGGAAGGTCGTCGCGCACCCAGGCGAGCGCGCGCTCTTCGAGGGCCGGGTCGATGACGGGCTCGCCGTAGAGGACGGGTCGTCCGATGGCGCCGGCGAGCGCCGCGGACGGCTGGGGGATGCGGCGCGGGTCCGGATTGCCCGTCCCGATGTCGCGGAGGACGCTGTCCTGCGCGTAGCCCTCCTGCGCGACCGCCTCGACCCCGGCGATCACGGTGCCCGCCCGGCCGCGCGCCGTGACGACGCCGGCCTGCGCCAGCAGACGGTAGGCGGCGACGGCGGTGTTGCGGTTGACCTGCAGCTGCGCCGCGAGTTCGCGCACCGGCGGCAGGGCGTCGCCCCGGCGCAGTGCACCGCGCTCGTGCAGCGCGCGCACGCTCGCCGCGATCTCCGACGCCGTGGCGCCGGTGATGCCGTTTCCGTTCATTACGCTCCCCGCCGGTGGTCCCGCGGTCGAGTCTATCCAGCCGCGGGCGGGATGCTATCGTTCGGCATAGGCCAAAACATTCTTTGTTCCGCACGAGAGGGCGATGATGACAGACAACGTACAGGGCAGCGCGACCGGATCGAGCCGGGTCAAGCGCGGCCTCGCCGAGATGCTGAAGGGCGGCGTCATCATGGACGTCGTCACCCCCGAGCAGGCCCGCATCGCCGAGGACGCCGGCGCGGTCGCCGTCATGGCGCTGGAGCGCGTTCCCGCCGACATCCGCGCCCAGGGCGGCGTGGCCAGGATGAGCGACCCGGACCTGATCGAGGCCATCATCGCCGAGGTGTCCATCCCCGTCATGGCGAAGGCCCGCATCGGCCACTTCGTCGAGGCCCAGGTGCTGGAGGCGCTCGACGTCGACTACATCGACGAGTCCGAGGTGCTCTCGCCCGCGGACTACGTCAACCACATCGACAAGTGGCGCTTCACCGTGCCGTTCGTGTGCGGCGCGACGAACCTGGGCGAGGCGCTCCGTCGCATCAACGAGGGCGCGGCGATGATCCGCTCGAAGGGCGAGGCCGGCACCGGCGACGTCTCCGAGGCGACCAAGCACATCCGCAAGATCACCTCCGAGATCAACGCTCTGAAGTCCATGACCAAGGACGAGCTGTACGTCGCGGCCAAGGAGCTGCAGGCACCGTACGAGCTGGTGGCCGAGATCGCCGAGACGGGCAAGCTCCCGGTCGTTCTGTTCACCGCAGGCGGCGTGGCCACCCCGGCCGACGCGGCGATGATGATGCAGCTGGGAGCGGACGGCGTGTTCGTCGGCTCGGGCATCTTCAAGTCCGGCAACCCGGAGCAGCGCGCAGCGGCGATCGTCAAGGCGACCACGTTCTACGACGACCCGAAGGTGATCGCGGAGGTCTCCCGCGGTCTCGGCGAGGCCATGGTCGGCATCAACGTCGGCGACCTCCCCGCTCCGCACCGTCTGGCCGAGCGCGGCTGGTAAGCGTGACCGGAACGACGACGCGGGTCGGCGTCCTCGCCCTGCAGGGGGATTTCCGCGAGCACATCGCGGTCCTGCGTGGCCTGGGCGCCGACGCCGTGCCCGTACGCCGAGCGTCCGAGCTGGAGGAGATCGACGGCCTGGTGATCCCGGGCGGCGAGTCCAGCGTCATGGACAAGCTCTCCCGCGCATTCGGCGTCGCGGAGCCGTTGCGCCAGGCCATCTCCGACGGTCTGCCCGTGTACGGGACGTGCGCCGGGCTGATCATGCTCGCCGACCGCATCCTCGACGGCATCACCGGTCAGCAGAGCCTGGGCGGCCTGGACGTGTCGGTGCGGCGCAACGCGTTCGGCTCGCAGGTGGACTCGTTCGAGACCGACCTCGACATCCCGGCGGTCGGCGATGAGCCGATGCACGCGGTGTTCATCCGCGCGCCCATCGTCGAGAGCGTCGGCGAGAAGGCGACTCCGCTCGCCCGCGTCGCCGACGGCCGTGTGGTCGCGGTCGAGCAGGGCAACCTGCTCGGTACGTCGTTCCACCCCGAGATCACCGGCGACACCCGCTTCCACGAGTACTTCCTCGGCAAGGTTCGCGCCGCCGGCTCCCTGCGCGCCGCGTGAAACTGATCGTGCTGCGCGGGCCGTCGGGCTCGGGCAAGTCGACCGTCGCCCGCCTGCTGCGCGATCGGTTGGGCACGGGGATCGCGCTGGTCGAGCAGGACTACCTCGGGCGGACCGTCCTCGGCCGACGCATGACCGACGATGGCGCGAACGCCGGGCTGATCGAGGCGCTGACCCGAGCGGCGCTCGCGGCCGCTCCCGCGGTGGTGCTGGAGGGCATCCTCACGTCGGCGCGCTATGGAGACGTCATCGAGCGGCTCCGCAGCCTCCCCGGTGTGGAGTCGTGGTTCTACGCCTTCGACCTCCCGTTCGAGGAGACCGTCGCACGGCATGCGACGCGGGCGAAGGCCGGGTCGTTCGGGGAGGACGAGTTGCGGCAGTGGTGGGCGGGGAGCGACCCGTTGCGCGGGCCGGCCGGGTGGATGCCGGAGCAGCTGATCGGTCCGGCGTCGTCCGCGGCCGACACCGCCGACCGGATCGTCGCGGACGCCCGGCTGTCACCGGGCAAGTTGCTCCCGTAGCGGGCGTCGTGCGGGAGCGGGGCGGGCAGTCGTCCTACAATGGTCAGGATCTTCAGACGTGAGACGAGGGAGCACCAGTGTCCGGGCATTCCAAGTGGGCAACGACCAAGCACAAGAAGGCGGTGATCGACGCCCGCCGCGCGAAGTCCTTCGCGAAGCTGATCAAGAACATCGAGGTGGCGGCGAAGACCGGCGGTGCCGACCTGTCGGGTAACCCCACGCTCGTGGATGCGGTCCAGAAGGCCAAGAAGACCTCGGTCCCGAACGACAACATCGACCGCGCCATCAAGCGCGGCGCCGGCCTCACCGGCGAGTCGATCGACTACACGACGATCATGTACGAGGGCTACGGCCCCGGCGGCGTCGCCCTGCTGATCGAGTGCCTCACCGAGAACAAGAACCGTGCGGCGGCCGAGGTCCGGACCGCGATGACCCGCAACGGCGGCACCATGGCCGACCCGGGCAGCGTCGCCTACAACTTCCACCGCAAGGGCGTCATCGTCGTGCCGCACGCCGACGGTGTGGATGAGGACACGGTCCTCGCCGCCGTGCTCGACGCAGGCGCGGAGGAGGTCACCGACCGGGGCGAGAGCTTCGAGGTGCTGACCGAGGCCTCCGACCTGGTCGCGGCGCGCACCGCGCTGCAGGAGGCCGGCATCGACTACGACTCGGCCGACGCCGAGTTCGTGGCGACCGTCAACGTCGAGGCCGACGCCGAGGTGGCCCGCAAGGTGTTCCGTCTCATCGACGCCCTCGAGGACTCCGACGACGTGCAGAACGTGTACACGAATCTCGACATCAGCCCTGAGGTGCAGGCACAGCTCGACGAAGACGACGAGTAGGTCGCGGCCGTGACGATCCGGGTGCTCGGCATCGACCCGGGTCTGACGCGCTGCGGTGTCGGGATCGTCGACGTGCAGGCGGACCGTCGCGCCACGTTGGTGGATGTGACGGTCATCCGCACCCCGCCGGGCATGGCCCTGGAGGAGCGGCTCCTCGCGGTCGGCACCGGCATCGAGCGCCTGCTCGACGAGCACCTGCCCGCCGTCGTCGCGATCGAGCGCGTGTTCGCACAGCACAACCTGCGCACCGTGATGGGAACCGCGCAGGTCAGCGGCGTCGCCCTGCACTCGGCGGCGAAGCGCGGCCTCCCGGTCGCGCTGCACACGCCGAGCGAGGTGAAGGCGGCGATCACCGGCTACGGCTCCGCGGACAAGCGGCAGGTCCAGGCGATGGTCGCGCGCATCCTCGGGCTCGCGGAGGCGCCGAAGCCGGCGGATGCGGCGGACGCCCTCGCGATCGCCATCTGCCACGCCTGGCGCGGCGGCCCGGTGGCGGCCGACGCCGGGGGAGCGACGGACACCGCGCTCACCCCCGCGCAGCAGGCGTGGCGCGCCGCGGAGCGCTCCAGCCGCACGTCGGCGGTGCCCCGTAGGCTTGCACGGTGATCTCCTCCCTCCGCGGTACCGTGCTCTCGGCGAGCGGCGGCACCGCCGTCGTCGAGGTGGGCGGCGTCGGCTTCGCCCTGCAGCTGACGCCCGACCACGTGCTGTCTCTGCGCGTGGGTGAAGAGACCTTCCTGCACACCTCGCTCATCGTCCGGGAGGACGCCCTGCAGCTGTTCGGGTTCGCCGACCGGGAGCAGCTGGAGGTGTTCGAGCTTCTCAACGGCGTGTCGGGCGTCGGTCCCAAGTCGGCCATCGGCGTGCTGTCCGTGCTGTCGCCGGACGACATCGCCACCGCGGTGGCAGCCGACGACGACGCCCCCTTCCGCAAGGTGTCCGGGATCGGGCCCAAGACCGCAAAGCTCATCGTCGTCTCCCTGGCCGGCAAGCTCACCGCCGTCCGCCGTCCGGCGCCCGCGGTGAAGGCATCCCGAGCCCCGTCGTCGGTCGGCGACAGCGTGCTCGTCGCCCTCGTCGGGCTCGGCTGGCCGGAGCGCGTCGCCGCAGAGGCGGTCGCCGAGGTGACGGCCGAGACCGAGGAGAAGGAGCGCGACAGCGTCCAGTCCCTCCTGCGCCTCACCCTCTCGCGGCTCGGACCGGCGCGATGAGCGACGATCTGACCACCCCGGAGCTCGAGTCGGAGACCGAGCTCGCCTTCGAGGGAGCCCTGCGGCCGCGCACGCTGTCCGAGTTCGTCGGGCAGGCGAAGGTGCGCGGCCAGCTCCAGTTGCTGCTCACCGCGGCGAGGATGCAGGAGCGGACGGCCGACCACATCCTGCTCGCCGGCCCCCCAGGCCTGGGAAAGACGACGCTCGCGATGATCGTCGCGCACGAGAGCGAGCGGCCGCTGCGCCTCTCCAGCGGTCCGGCCATCCAGCACGCAGGCGACCTCGCGGCGCTGCTGTCGTCGCTCACGCCGGGCGAGGTGCTCTTCATCGACGAGATCCACCGCATGGCCCGCTCGGCGGAAGAGATGCTGTACCTTGCGATGGAGGACTTCCGCATCGACATCATGGTCGGAAAGGGCGCGGGCGCCACGTCCATCCCGCTCGATCTGGCCCCGTTCACGCTGGTCGGCGCGACGACCCGGTCGGGCCTCCTGCCGAACCCGCTGCGCGACCGATTCGGCTTCACCGCGCACCTCGAGTTCTACGACGAGGCCGAGCTGACCCAGGTACTCACCCGAGCGGCGACGATGCTCGACTTCGAGGTCGACCGGGAGGCGCTGGCCGAGATCGCCGGGCGCTGCCGCGGGACGCCGCGCATCGCCAACCGGCTGCTGCGCCGGGTGCGCGACTACGCGCTCGTCCACGGCGGCCGGGCCGACGTCAACGCGGTGCGCGCGGCGCTCGAGCTCTACGATGTCGACCCGCTCGGCCTCGACCGCCTCGACCGCGCGGTGCTGCAGATCATCCTCGAACGCTTCGACGGCGGACCGGTGGGGTTGAACACACTGGCCGTCTCCGTCGGGGAGGAGGCGGAGACGATCGAGTCGGTCGTCGAGCCGTTCCTCGTGCGCATCGGGCTGCTCTCCCGAACGCCTCGCGGCCGCATGGCGACCGCTGCGGCATGGCGTCATCTCGGAATTCCGAGCCCGCGGCGGGATTCCTCCCAGCCTCCGACGCTCGTCGATGACATATAATCCAAGCTGGCCGTTCGGCCAACCCCCTTGCCCCCATCGAAAGGTTCGGCAGCTTCATGGTCTTTGACCCGTTGACCATCCTGATGGTCGTCATCCTGGCGGCCCTCGTGTTCTTCATGTTCCGGAACAGCCGCAAGCGGCGCAAGGAGCAGGAGGAGACGCGTTCGAAGATGGTGCCCGGCGCCGAGGTCATGACCAACTTCGGTCTCTACGGCACGCTCCTGTCCGTCAACGAGGACGACAACACCGCCACCATCGAGACGAGCCCCGGCCACGTCGTCAAGGTGCACCGCCAGGTGCTCGCCCGCGTCGTCGAGCCCACGAACGCGGAGGCCACGAGCGACGACGCCGAGGCGACCGGTGTCGAGCTCAACGAGGACCACGCGATCACCCACGACGCGTCCGACTCCACGACGCCGGAGTACGGCGAGCGTCTCGACGACTCGCCCAAGAAGCCCGGCTCGAAGAGCGACGACTGACACATCCCCTGTGCTCCGGCGCCCACGCGGCGTCGGAGCGCTCGTAGAAAGCTGAGTTCCTGGTGGCAAAGTCGACCCCGGTCAAGAAAGCCTGGCGTTCGCTGACGTGGCTCGGCGTCATCGTGGTGGTGCTCCTCGGCACCCTCACGGCAGGCGTCCTGTTCAGCAATGCCACCTGGCTGCCGAAGCTCGCCCTCGACCTCGAGGGGGGAACGCAGATCATCCTCGCCCCGCAGGTCGAGAACGGCCAGTCGGTGCAGCAGCAGCAGCTCGACCAGGCGGTGTCGATCATCCGGCAGCGCATCGACGCGTCGGGCGTGTCCGAGGCGCAGATCTCCACCGAGGGCTCGAAGAACATCGTCGTCTCGCTGCCCGGCAAGCCGGACCAGGCGACGCTCGACCGCGTGAAGTCGAGCGCACGTCTCGACTTCCGCCCGGTGCTCATCGCCGGCGGGCCGACCAACGAGGTCGTGGGTGCGGACGGCAAGGCCACCCCGGCACCGTCGCCGGCGCCCGGCCTGCAGGCGACCCCGTCGACGAAGCCGACGAACGGCAGCGACCTCGCCTGGGTGACGCCGAAGCTGCAGGCCGACTTCAACGCCTACGACTGCAAGGCCAACAAGAACAAGACGACGAGCTCCGCGCCGACGGACCAGCCGCTGATCACGTGTGACGACCAGAACACGGTCAAGTACCTGCTGGGTCCGGTCGAGGTCAAGGGTCAGGACATCAGCGACGCGAACGCCGGGCTCGTGCAGAGCTCGCAGGGCGTGACGACCGGCCGGTGGGCCGTCAACATCATCTTCAACGGAGCGGGCACGAAGGCCTTCTCCGACGTCACGACGCGCCTCGTCGGCCTCCAGGGATCGCAGAACCAGTTCGCGATCGTGCTCGACGGCAAGGTGATCTCCGCGCCGACGACGCAGGCCGCGATCACGGACGGCAAGCCGCAGATCACCGGTAACTTCACCGAGACGACCGCGAAGGCCCTCGCCGATCAGCTGAAGTTCGGCGCGCTGCCGTTCAGCTTCAAGGTGCAGAGCCAGGACACCATCTCGGCGACCCTCGGTACCGCCCAGCTGCTCGCCGGTCTGATCGCGGGTCTGATCGGCCTCATCCTGGTCGCCATCTACACGTTCTTCCAGTACCGTCTGCTCGGTCTCGTCACGATCTTCTCCCTGGTCGTGGCCGGCGTGCTGACATGGCTGACGATCTCGCTGCTCTCGTGGCACTACGACTACCGGCTCTCCCTCGCGGGTGTCGCGGGTCTGATCGTCGCGATCGGCTTCACGGCCGACTCCTTCATCGTGTACTTCGAACGCATCCGCGACGAGTTGCGCGACGGGAGGGGTCTCGAATCCGCCGTGGAGGCCGGCTGGGGACGCGCCCGCCGGACGATCTACGCGTCGAAGGCCACCAACCTCCTCGCGGCCGTCGTGCTGTACGTGCTCGCGGCGGCGAACGTGCGCGGGTTCGCGTTCACGCTCGGACTCACGACCATCATCGACGTCATCGTCGTGCTGCTCTTCACCCACCCGACGCTGCAGCTGCTCGCGCGGACGCGCTTCTTCAGCTCCGGTCACCCGCTGTCCGGCCTCGACCCGCAGGCGCTCGGCGCCGTGTACCGGGGTGCTGCGCAGTTCCGGGCTCCGACGGCAGCCGTCAAGGCGGGAACGGCCGCGCGAGCGGGCAAGGAGGCGGCTCGCCGCCAGACGATCGCCGAGCGCAAGGCGGCAGAGCTCGCCGGCGCCTCGACGTCCTCGGATCGATCGACCGAGGGGAAGGACTCCTGATGGCCAGCCGTCTCGTGCAATTCGGTAACGACCTCTACACCGGCGCGCGGTCGATCGACTTCGTCGGCCGCCGCAAGATCTGGTACTCGATCGCGGCCGTCATGGTCGTGCTCTCGATCCTCGTGCCGATCGTCCGCGGCGGATTCAACTTCTCGATCGAGTTCCGCGGCGGTTCGCAGTTCCAGGTGAGCGACGTGTCGAGCACCGACACCGGCAAGGCGCAGGATGCTGTCAGCAGTGTCGTGCCGAGCGCCGTCTCGCACGTCAGCGTGGTCGGCGACAACGCCGTGCGCGTGCAGACCGACCAGCTGTCGGAGACGCAGACGCGCGATGTCTCGGATGCGCTGGCGAAGGCGTACGACGTCGACGCCTCGGAGGTCTCCGCGACCTTCATCGGGCCGTCGTGGGGTGCGGATGTGACGCAGCAGTCCATCCAGGGCCTCGTGGTGTTCCTGCTGCTGGCCTTCATCGCCATGGCGCTCTACTTCCGCACCTGGAAGATGTCCGCCGCCGCGATCATCTCGCTGTTCCACGACCTCATCATCACGGCGGGCGTGTATGCGCTCGTCGGGTTCGAGGTGTCGCCGGCGACCATGATCGGCTTCCTGACCATCCTCGGCTACTCGCTGTACGACACCGTCGTGGTGTTCGACAAGATCCGCGAGAACACCAAGGAGGAGATGGAGCTGACCCGACGCACGTTCGCCGAGTCAGTGAATCTGGCGGTCAACCAGACCCTGGTGCGGTCGATCAACACGGCGGTCGTCGCGGTGCTTCCTGTCGCGTCCATCCTGTTCATCGGTGCCTACGCGCTCGGTGCGGCGACGCTGCGCGACATCTCGCTCGCGCTGCTGATCGGCATCATCGTCGGCACCTACTCGACCATCTTCCTGGCCGCGCCGATGTACTCGCAGTTCCGTGAGAAGGAGCCGGCGATCCGGAAGCACGACCAGAAGGTGCTGTCGATCCGACCGAAGGCCGAAGTCAAGGCCGACGCTGTCGCAGCGGCCGCGGAGTAGCCTGGCCGGATGACCGACGCCGCCCCGCAGACGCCTTTCCTCCCCGAGGACGAGATCTCCGTCGCGCGTGCGCGCGAGCTGACCGACGCGGGTGACGCGTGGCTGCTCGACGTGCGCGAGCCGTTCGAGTGGGAGGCCGGGCATGCTCCCGGCGCGCACCACATCCCCCTCGGTGAGCTGGGGGAGCGGCAGCATGAACTTCCGGAGGACCAGCAGCTGCTGGTCATCTGCCGGAGCGGGGCCCGGTCGCGAATGGTCACCGATGCGCTCATCGAGGCCAACTATCCGGTCGCCAACGTCGCGGGCGGGATGAGCGCCTGGCACGCCGAGGGCGGTCCCGTCCTGCGCGACGACGGTACGCCAGGAGCGATCGTCTAAGACCGAGATCCCGCACCGTGACAGAACGGTGTTCCGGAGCGGTCATAATGGACGACAGGAGGCGCGCGAATGGTTGATACGACGACATCGCAGAGCGCTTCCCTGCGCCGTCTGGTGCCGCGCATCTTCTCGCGAGCGCAGCCGTCCGGCGGTGCTGTCGAGACGCTGATGCGTACGGTGCGGATGCACCACCCGAAGGCCGACCTGTCGTTGATCGAGCGCGCGTACTCCGTCGCGGAGCGGGCGCACCGCGGCCAGAAGCGTCGTTCGGGCGAGCCGTACATCACGCATCCCGTCGCCGTCGCGCAGATCATCGCCGACCTGGGCATCGGCGCCAAGACCATCGCAGCCGCGCTCCTGCACGACACGGTCGAGGACACCGAGTACACCCTCGACGAGTTGCGGGACCAGTTCGGCGACGAGATCGCGATGCTGGTCGACGGCGTCACCAAGCTCGACAAGGTCAAGTACGGCGACAGCGCCCAGGCCGAGACCGTCCGGAAGATGATCGTCGCGATGTCGAAGGACATCCGGGTGCTGATCATCAAGCTCGCCGACCGCCTGCACAACGCGCGCACGTGGGGGTTCGTCCCGGCCGCATCGGCGACGCGCAAGGCGACCGAGACCCTCGAGATCTACGCACCGCTCGCGCACCGTCTCGGAATCCAGGCGATCAAGTGGGAGCTCGAAGACCTGTCGTTCGCGGTGCTCTACCCCAAGCTGTACGCAGAGATCGAGAGTCTCGTGAAGCAGCGCACCCCGGAGCGCGAGCGCCTGGTGCAGCAGGTCATCGACGCCATCAACGACGACCTGAAGTCCGCCAAGATCCGCGGCAAGGTCGTCGGCCGGCCCAAGCAGTACTACTCGATCTACCAGAAGATGGTGGTCCGGGGCCGCGAGTTCGACGACATCTACGACCTCGTCGGCATCCGCGTGCTCGTCAACACGGTGCGCGACTGCTACGCCGTACTCGGACAGATCCACGCGCGCTGGACCCCGATGCCCGGGCGCTTCAAGGACTACATCGCGACGCCGAAGTTCAACCTGTACCAGTCGCTCCACACGACCGTGATCGGTCCGCAGGGCCGCCCGGTCGAGATCCAGATCCGCACCGAGGAGATGCACCAGCGTGCCGAGTTCGGTGTCGCCGCGCACTGGAAGTACAAGGAGCAGACCACCGGCAAGAGCTCGGGCGGCCCCGCGAAGGTGGACACCGACCTGGCCTGGCTCGCCCACATCTCGGACTGGCAGGCGGAGACCGCCGACCCGAGCGAGTTCCTCGACTCGCTCCGCTTCGAGATCGGCGCGAAGGAGGTTTACGTCTTCACGCCGAAGGGACGCGTGATCGGCCTTCCCGCCGGCGCGACCCCGGTCGACTTCGCGTACGCCGTTCACACGGAGGTCGGCCACCGGACGATGGGCGCGAAGGTGAACGGCCGCCTCGTCCCGCTGGAGAGCAGCCTCAACACAGGTGACGTCGTCGAGATCTTCACCTCGAAGAACCCGGACTCGGGGCCGAGTCAAGACTGGCTCAACTTCGTCAAGAGCCCCCGTGCGCGCAACAAGATCCGCCAGTGGTTCACCAAGGAGCGTCGCGACGAGGCGATCGAGCAGGGCAAGGATGCGATCGCGCGCGCGATGCGCAAGCAGAACCTGCCGCTTCAGAAACTGATGACGCAGGACGCCCTGGTCGAGGTCGCCTCCTCGCTCAAGTACCCGGACGTCTCTGCCCTGTACGCGGCCGTCGGTGAGGGGCATGTCTCCACCCAGTCGGTCATCGAGAAGATCGTCGCCTCGCTGCAGACGGAGGTCGAGTCGGACGGCGAGCTCGAGATCCCGGTCAAGGGCCGCCGTCAGCTGCGCAACAGCGACTCCGGCGTTCTCGTCCGCGGTGCCCCCGACATCCTCGTCAAGCTGGCGAAGTGCTGCACGCCCGTGCCGGGCGACCCGATCGTCGGGTTCATCACCCGCGGTCAGGGCGTCTCGGTGCACCAGGCGAACTGCCACAACGTGCAGTCGCTGCTGCAGGAGCCCGATCGCATGATCGAGGTCGAGTGGGCGCCGAGCTCCAAGAGCGTCTTCCTCGTGCAGATCCAGGTCGAAGCGCTCGACCGCTCCGGGCTCCTCAGCGATGTCACTCGCGTGCTGTCCGAGCATCACGTCAATATCCTTTCCGCCACGGTGACCACCTCCAGTGACCGACTGGCGCTCAGCCGCTTCGTCTTCGAGATGGGAGACACCACCCACCTCGACCGCGTCCTCAACGCGGTGCGCCGCATCGACGCGGTCTACGACGTGTACCGCGTCAGCGGCGGCTGACCGGCGGGCCGACGGCCGAGCCGGCCGCAGAACCGACCGTGGAACCGACCGCAGCTGCGGTCGCGAGCGGAACTCGGGCGCGCGCCACGGCGGGCAACCGCTGCCGCGCCAGGCCGCATCCCTTCTGGCGACTGCTCCGCAGCCGGTCGTCAAGTTCTGCGGGGGAGACGTCGGCGAGCAGCAGGAGGTGCCGGACTTCGAGCGCCTCGCCGTCGCCGAATCGTGTGCCGGAGCACAGCAGGTCGACGGCCGTGCGCAACGGGCTCGTCACCCGCACTCCGTCGTAGACGACGGTCTCGTCATCGCCCAGCAGGCGGTGCGACGTGTCGACAGCGGGGGAGAGGGCCCCTCCCCGGCGACGAGGCGGGACGCAAACCTGCGGCACCGGTGGCGCCATGGCGCGTGTGCCGTGGATCCAGGCCGCCGATCCACGATCGGCGACGGCCCAGCCGGGCGCTGTGCGGGCGAACGCCTGCGACCGCAACGCCGGCCCGTCGACGGCGTCGGCCGGGGCGAAAGCGTCACCGACGCGGAACAGGTGACCGTCGAGACAGAGGGAGAGCAGCTCGACCACGGGCAGGATGTCGGCGTCGAGCAAGGGAGCGGAGATCGTGTTCATGTCTCCAGCCTCGTCCGGGACGGCGCCGGTCGGGCCGCCGTCCGCGGAACGGTGGAGAACGTCTTCCTCAGGCTCGCTGTGGAGAACTGCGACTCGGCGGCGAAATCACCGCCGCCGCGTCGTCACGACCGATCAACCGAGCGCGTCGAGCCAGATCTTGCGCGCGTCGAGGGCCTCCTGCGCCGCCTTCACCTTGGCGCTGTCGCCGGTGGCCTGCGCATCCGCGAGCTCTTGCTCCAGCTTCGCGATGGCAGCGTTGAGCTGGCTGGCCAGTCCTTCGGAGCGAGCCTTCTTCTCGGGGTTGTTCTTCTCCCAGTGCTCTTCGTCGAGGCGGCGGACAGCGGCCTCGACCCGGCGGAGGCGGTCTTCGATCGGCCGCACCTGCTCGCGCGGCACGCGGCCGATCTGGTCCCAGCGCTCCTGGATCGACAGCAGCTGCGCGCGAGCCGTCTCTCGGTCGGTGGCCTTGAGCAGCGGCTCGGCCTCGTCGAGGAGCGCGAGCTTCTGCTGGAGGTTCGCCTCGTACTCGGCGCTGTCGCGCGCATCCACTTCGGCCTTCGCCGAGTAGATCGCGTCGCCCGCGGCCTTGAAGCGCGCCCACAGCGCGTCGTCGTTCTTCTTGCCCGCGCGGCCTGCGGCCTTCCACTGGTCGAGCAGGCGGCGGTACTCCGGCACGCCGTCCGCACCGAGCGGGATGAGCTTCTCGGCCTCCTCGATGAGCGCGTTCTTGCGGTTGCGCACGTCGCGGTGCTGCGTGTCCAGCTCGGCGAAGAACGCCTTGCGGTTGTGCTCGATCGTCGAGCGGGCGGCACGGAACCGCTTCCACAGCTCGTTCGCCTCGTTCTTCGGGATGCGCGGGCCGTCGTGCTGGTGCGCCTGCCACCGCGCGAAAAGGGCGTCGAGCTCGGCGCTCGTCGTCTTCCACTGCGTCCGCGCCGGGTCCTGCGCCGCGAGGGCCTCCGCCTGCTCCACGATCGCGGTGCGCTCGGCGATTGCGGCCTCGAGCGCAGCCTTCGCCTCGGCGCTCTGCTGCTCGGTGAGCTCCTCCACGGTGCCGCCCAGTGCATCCAGGCGCGTCAGGAGGGATGCGAGATCACCGACCGCGTTCGCGCCCTCGACGGCCGACCGCAGGTTGGCGACGGACTTGGCGACGTCACTCGCGGGGGCTCCCCGCCGCGCACGCTGCTCCAGCAGCCCGACCTGCCCGGCGAGATCGGTGTACTTGCGCTCGAAGTACGCGAGCGCCTCCTCCGCCGTACCGTCGGGGTACTCGCCGACGACGCGTTCGCCGTCGCCCTCGCGGACGTACACGGTGCCGGTGTCGTCGACACGTCCCCAGGGGTGCTGTTCAGAAGTAGCCAAGAGCCTCACCTTGCTGCTGCGCGATCGGGCGGGATGCCGCCCCTCGTTTGGGAATCAGCCTATTGCACGTGCCGCGGTCACTGCAGGGTGAAGCTGTCGATGGTGGTCTTGACCGCGGGCGTGCCGTCGGTCTTCCCTCCCTCGATGCCCTTGTCGGTGACCTGCGCCTTGAGCTGGTCCAAGCCGCTCGTGACGGAGCCGATGACGGTGTAACCGCCCGCGTCGTCCGAAGGGATCTTCGTGTCCTCGTAGACGATGAAGAACTGGCTGCCCTGGCTCTCGGCGTTGTTGCCCTGACGCGCCATGGCGATCGTGCCCGCCTTGTAGACGTCGTCGGAAGGCGCGTTCTCGATCGGGCCGTACTCGTAGCCCGGTCCGCCGGTGCCGTCGCCCTTCGGATCGCCGCACTGCAGCACGTAGAAGCCGCCGTTGGTCAGGCGGTGGCAGGTCAGGCCGTCGTAGAACTTCTTCTCCACCAGCGACACGGTCGATGAGACGGCCTGCGGAGCCGCGGCGCCGTCGAGCGAGACCCCGAGCGGGACGCCGTTGATCGTCATCGTGCCCGTCCAGGTGCGGTCCTCGGCGAGCGTCTTCGGCGGGACGCCGCCCGCGGAGGGCGAAACCGAAGGCGACGCGGACGACGAGGCCTTCGCCGCGCCGGGTCCTGCGGAGAAGTAGAGGAGCTGCGTGCCCACCGCCAGGGCGACGATCACGACGGCCGCGATTCCGGCCACCCAGTTGTCACGCTTGCGGCGCTTTACCTTGTGCTCGTGCACGGTCTGCCGCGCCTGGTAGGCGCGCAGCCGCTCGCGTGCCTGTCGCGCTTCGCGGTCGTTCTGCTTCGGTGCCACGTGTGTCCTCCGGAGTCGGTACGGGGGATCTCCGCGAGGCGTGCGCCCGCTGGATCATGGAGAACCCTATCCGGCGGCCCTATGGACGACAAACTCGCCGCTCCCAGGCGGACTGTCGGTGGTCGCGACTAGCCTGGACGGGTGGTCGACGTGCAACCTGGGCTCCGCACCGGAGCGACTCCTCTCGCGGTGCGCATGCGCCCGAAGTCGCTCGACGAGGTGGCCGGTCAGCGTCACCTCCTCAAGCCGGGTTCGCCGCTGGTCGCGCTCGCCTCCGACAAGGAGGGGCAGTCGGGGTCGGTCTCCGTGATCCTGTGGGGTCCGCCCGGCACGGGCAAGACGACCCTCGCGCAGGCGATCGCGCACTCCTCGGGCCGCCGGTTCGTCGAGCTGTCGGCTGTGACGGCCGGCGTGAAGGATGTCCGGCTGGTGATGGACGAGGCACTCTCGACGCGCGACCTCTACGGGGTGTCGACCGTCCTCTTCCTCGACGAGATCCACCGCTTCACCAAGGCCCAGCAGGATGCGCTGCTGCCCGGCGTCGAGAACGGCTGGGTCATCCTGGTGGCTGCGACGACGGAGAATCCGTCGTTCTCCGTCATCTCGCCGCTGCTCTCGCGCAGCCTGCTCCTCACCCTGGAGACGCTGAGCGACGACGACCTCGGCGTCGTCATCGACCGAGCCGTGGCCGACGACCGCGGTCTCGGCGGCCAGTACACGCTCGACCCGGAGGCGCGTGCCGCCCTGATCCGCCTCGCGTCGGGCGACGCCCGCCGGGCGCTGACGGCGCTGGAGGCAGCCTCGGTCACAGCGGCGTCGGCAACGCCGGCGACCTCCAAGAAGAAGCCGGTCATCACCGCCGAGCTCGTCGCGCAGGCCGTCGACCGCGCGCTGCTCCGCTACGACCGCAACGGCGACGAGCATTACGACGTCATCAGCGCCTTCATCAAGTCGGTGAGGGGCTCCGACGTCGACGCGTCCCTGCACTACCTCGCGCGCATGATCGAGGCGGGGGAGGATCCGCGCTTCATCGCCCGCCGCATCATCGTGCTGGCGTCGGAGGACATCGGGATGGCCGACCCGCAGGCCCTCGGCGTCGCCATCGCCGCGGCCGACGCTGTGCAGTACATCGGGATGCCGGAGGGCCGCATCCCTCTCGCCCAGGCCGTCGTGCACCTCGCAACCGCACCGAAATCGAACGCCGCGTACATGGCGCTCGACGCCGCGATCGCCGACGTGCGCGCGGGCAAGATCGGTCGCGTCCCCAAGCACCTCCGCGACGCCCACTATCCCGGCGCCAAACGGCTCGGTCACGGCAAGGGCTACAAGTACCCGCACGACGACGCGCTCGGCGTGCTCGAGCAGCAGTATCTGCCGGACGAGCTGGCCGGCACGACGTACTACACGCCCACCGAGCACGGCAACGAACGGGACGTCTCCGCCCGCCTCGCGAAGCTGCGTCGCATCGTGCGCGGGCGCTGACTGCGATCTGTTAGACTTTCTGCGCCTAGAAGCGTGTTCGGGGTGCGGCTGCCGCGTCCACGATTCGATGGGAAGAGCCCTGTAGCCGGGCGTCCCTGGCGACAATCCCTCTCTCTGCGGGCGCACACGTATGCCCGCATCCATCACGTCAGAGAGAACTTTCGAAAGGAAACCGTGTCTTCACGTTCCCGCAGCAAGACCCGCGAGTCGCGGGCCCTGGGCATCCCGCTCACCCCGAAGGCGGCGCGCTACATGGAGAAGCGCCCCTACGCTCCGGGTGAGCACGGCCGCACCAAGCGCAAGGCCGACTCGGACTACGCCGTGCGTCTGCGCGAGAAGCAGCGTCTGCGCGCCCAGTACGGCATCCGCGAGAAGCAGCTCCGGATCGCCTTCGAGGAGGCCCGCCGTACGCAGGGCCTGACCGGTGAGAACCTGGTCGAGCTCCTCGAGATGCGTCTGGACGCCCTCGTGCTCCGCGCCGGCTTCGCCCGCACCATCACGCAGGCGCGCCAGTTCGTCGTGCACCGTCACATCCTCGTCGACGGCCAGCTCGTCGACCGCCCGTCCTTCCGCGTGAAGCCGGGCCAGCTCATCCACGTCAAGGCCCGCTCCGAGGGCACCGAGCCCTTCCAGGTCGCGGCCGCCGGCGGTCACCTCGACGTTCTGCCGAAGACCCCGGGCTACCTGGATGTCGAGATCGACAAGCTGCAGGCCCGCCTCGTGCGTCGCCCGAAGCGCGCTGAGGTCCCCGTGACCTGTGAGGTCCAGCTGGTCGTCGAGTACTACGCGGCTCGCTGAGCATCAGCACCACCCCGGACGGGGTCGCGACTCTTCGTCGCGGCCCCGTTCGTCGTTTCCGGCCACGCCATTCGTACTCCCGCCGTTCCCGCAGCCCGCGCGTGCGACTACGCTTTACCCGTATGCCTGAGGCGGAATGGAAGGAGCCCACGTGTCCGGAGGAGACATCGCAGGGTTGATCGCGGCCGTCGTGTTCGCGGTCCTCGTCGGCTTCATCGCCATCCCCCTGATCAAGATGGGGCGCGTGCTCGACTCGACGCGCGACGCCATCAAGGAGGCGAGCGACGGCATCACGCCGATCCTCGACGAGACCGCGACGACGCTGCAGGAGACCAACAAGCAGCTCGCCCGGGTGGATGTGATCACCAAGAACGTCGCGGACGTCACCGGCAACGTGTCGGCCCTGGTGGCGTTGTTCGCCGCGACGGTCGGCGGCCCGCTGATCAAGCTCGCCGGCTTCAGCGCCGCGGCGCGCGCGGCGTTCCGGGCGGCCGGAGGATTCGGCTCCAGGAAGGCACGCGGCGGCTCGCACTAGACTTGACTCTCGTGCGCCGCGCCCGCGCGCGGCGGCATCCAGAGAGGGAGGATCAGCATGAAGAGTTTCCTGTGGTTGCTCATCGGCGTGGCCATCGGCTTCGCCGTCGCCCACAAGGTCAACGAGACCCCCAAGGGTCGCGAATTCTTCAGCAACATCGACCAGAAGGCGCGCGACTTCGGGGAGGCCGTCACGGACGGATACCGTCAGCGCGAGGCCGAGATCCGTTCGGCCATCCAGGGCGACTGACGCCCCCCTTCCTTCCCACCCGCAGACTTCGATCGACCGGAACCCATGCAGACCGCTGAAATCCACCGCCGCTGGCTCGACTTCTTCGCGCAGCGCGGCCACACCGTCGTCCCCTCCGCATCCCTGGTCAGCGACGACCCGTCGCTGCTCTTCACGGTGGCCGGGATGGTGCCCTTCGTCCCGTACCTGACCGGTGTGGTGCCGGCGCCGTTCCCGCGGGCGACGAGCGTCCAGAAGTGCATCCGCACGCTCGACATCGACGAGGTCGGCAAGACGCCGCGGCACGGCACGTTCTTCCAGATGTGCGGCAACTTCTCCTTCGGCGACTACTTCAAGGAGCAGGCGATCACCTTCGCCTGGGAGCTGCTGACGACGTCGGAGGACGACGGTGGTCTCGGCTTCGACCCGAAGGACCTGTGGGTCACGGTCTATGAAGAGGACGACGAGGCGCGCGAGATCTGGCAGCGCGTCTCGACCCTGCCGGCCGACCGCATCCAGGGCCTCGGCAAGGACACCAACTACTGGTCGACCGGCCAGCCCGGCCCCGCGGGCCCCTGCTCGGAGATCTTCTTCGACCGCGGCCCCGCCTACGGCATCGACGGCGGCCCGGCGACGGACGACGACCGCTACGTCGAGATCTGGAACCTCGTCTTCATGCAGTACCTGCGCGGCGAGGGCGACGGCAAGGAGTTCGAGATCCTCGGCGACCTGCCGAAGAAGAACATCGACACCGGCATGGGTCTCGAGCGCGTCGCGTTCCTCAAGCAGGGCGTCGACAACATGTACGAGATCGACCAGGTGCGCCCGGTGCTCGACCGCGCGGCCGAGCTCGCCGAGAAGCCCTACGGCAACGAGGCGCACGAGGACGACGTGCGGTTGCGCGTCGTGGCCGACCACGTCCGCAGCGCCCTCATGCTGATGGCCGACGGCGTCACCCCGTCAAACGAGGGACGCGGCTACGTGCTGCGCCGCCTCCTCCGCCGCACGGTGCGCGCCATGCGCCTGCTCGGCGTCGAGACCGCGACCTTCCCGGAGCTCTTCCCCGTCTCGCGCGACGCGATGAAGGCGGCGTACCCGGAGGTCGACACCGAGTTCGACCGCATCTCACAGCTCGCCTACGCGGAGGAGGAGACCTTCCTCCGCACGCTCACGGCGGGCACGAGCATCCTGGACACCGCGGTGGCGACCACGCAGAAGGAGGGGCGGAAGCAGCTCGCGGGCGACACCGCGTTCCTCCTGCACGACACGTACGGCTTCCCGATCGACCTCACCCTGGAGATGGCGGAGGAGGCCGGGCTCACCGTCGATCGCGGCGCGTTCGACAAGCTCATGGCCGACCAGCGCTCGCGGGCGAAGGCGGACGCGAAGGCGAAGAAGACGGCCCTGGCCGACCTGTCGGTGTACAGCAGCTTCCGCTCGCTCGGCGAGACCGTGTTCACCGGGTACACCGAGTTGCAGACGGAGTCGAGCATCCTCGGCCTCATCGTCGACGGTCACTCGGTGAACAGCGCCCGCGAGGGCCAGGTCGCGGAGGTCATCCTCGGCGCGACCGCGCTCTACGCGGAGTCCGGCGGACAGGATGCGGACGCCGGCTCGATCGTCGGCCCCGGCTACGAGCTCGACGTGCTCGACGTGCAGAAGCCCGTGAAGGGCCTGATCAGCCACAAGGTGCTGGTCCGCAGCGGCGAGGTCGGCGTCGGCGCGCCGGCGACGAGCATCGTGGATGCGGACTACCGCCGCGGCGCGCGACAGGCGCACTCGGGCACCCACATCATCCACGCGGCGCTCCGCCAGGTGCTCGGCTCCAACGCGCACCAGTCCGGCTCGTACAACAAGGCCGGCTACCTGCGTCTCGACTTCTCCTGGAACCAGGCGCTGTCGGCCGAGACGCGGAGCGAGATCGAGGAGATCTCGAACAACGCCATCCGGCAGAACCTCGAGGTCACGACCCGCGAGCTGCCCCTGAGCGAGGCGAAGGCGCTCGGCGCCATGGCGCTGTTCGGTGAGAAGTACGGCGATGTCGTGCGCGTCGTCGACATCGGCGGCCCGTGGTCGCGCGAGCTCTGCGCGGGCACGCACGTCTCGACGAGCTCCGAGATCGGGATGATCAACCTGGTCAGCGAGTCGTCGGTCGGTTCGACGAACCGCCGCGTCGAGTCGCTGGTCGGCCTGGAGGCGTTCAAGGACCTCGCGGTCGAGCGCACGATCGTGTCGCAGCTGTCGAGCTCCCTCAAGACGCCGCGCGAGCAGCTGCCCGAGAAGATCGCCGACCTGATGGCGAGCCTCAAGGCGGCCGAGAAGCGCATCCAGGCGTTCGAGGCCCGTGCGGTGCTCGACAAGGTTCCGTCGCTGCTCGAGTCGGCGTCGCGTCGCGGAGCGGTCACCGTCGTGGCCGAGGACGCGGGCACGCTGAACAGCGCGGACGATCTGCGGATGCTGGTCACCACGGTGCGCGAGCGCCTCGGTTCGGACGCCGCGGCGGTCGCTCTCGCGGCCCGCGCCGGCGGCAAGCCGGTCGTGATCGTCGGGACCAACCAGGCGGCTCGCGACGCGGGCGTCAACGCGGGTGCGCTCGCGAAGACGGCGGCGGGCGTGCTCGGCGGCGGTGGCGGCGGCAAGGCCGACCTGGCGCAGGGCGGCGGGACCGACGCGGACGCGATCCCCGCGGCGCTGAGCGCCGTCGTCTCGGCGATCGGATAGCACCGCGTGCGCAGCGGGGTGCGGATCGGCATCGACGTCGGCAAGGTCAGGATCGGCGTGAGCCGGTCCGACCTGCACGGGATGCTGGCCACCCCGGTCGAGACGGTCCCTCGCTCCGAGGACGCTGCGGATCGTCGGCGGATCGCCGAGATCGTCGGCGAACTCGGAGCCTTCGAGGTTATCGTCGGACTACCGTTGGCGCTCTCGGGCGCGCACACTGCATCCACGGCGGACGCGATCGGTTTCGCCGAGTCTCTGGCCGTCGAGGTCGGGATCCCGGTGCGGCTGGTCGACGAACGCCTGTCGACCGTGTCGGCGGCCTCGGCGCTCCGCGCGTCGGGCAGGAACGCGAAGAAGGCGCGTCCGGTGGTGGATCAGGTGGCCGCCACGATAATTTTGCAGCACGCCCTCGATGCGGAACGGGCCACAGGCCGTCCGCCGGGTGACCCCGTCGAATCGAGCATTGGACAGTAGCTTGGCTCAGAACCACCCAGAGCGGCCCGAGCCGCCCGCCTTCCCGGCCGTGAACCGGCCGCCGTCGCCGCCGCAGACGCCGGCGACGGACAGCGGCGAGCGTCCGCCGATGACGCGCCGCGAGGCGCGGGCCGCCCGCGAGGCGCAGCAGCGCCAGGCGGAGGAGTCGCAGACGCGGCCCGAGCAGGTGCAGTCGACGGCCCCGGAGAAGCCGGCGCCGCAGCAACCGCTGCCGTCGCAGCAGGAGCCGCCGCAGGCGGAGCCGCCGCAGCAGGAGCCGTCGTCGCAGCAGGAGCCGTCCGCCCCCGGAGCTCCCGTCTCGGCCGCGCAGTCCCCGTCCGCGACGCCGTGGTCGCTGTTCGACGACAGCACGCCGATCTCCTCCCCGATCCCGTCGCAGGAGACCCCGGCCGACCGTGCGGCCCTCGCCGGCCTCGACTTCGACGCCGTGATCACCGGGCCGATCGCTCACGTCGAGGAGCCCGAGACGGTCTCCGTCGCCGCGCGCCATGGGTCCGACGACCAGACGCCGTCGCACCACGACCACCCTGCGCGTACCATCTTCGGCGTGCTGGAGGATACCGAGGACGAGACCGCAGAGAACGATCATCCCCTCGTCTGGCGGCAGCAGAACTATCTGTCGCATGACGAGCCGCCGAAGAAGCGCCGGTGGGTCAAGCGGCTGATCGTCACCATCGTCGTGCTCGGCATCCTGGGCGGCATGGCCGGCGCCGCGTACGCCATCTTCCAGCCGCAGATCGCCAAGGTGCAGAACGCGCTTTTCCCGCCCGAGAACGACTACAAGGGCAACGGGACGGGCGAGGTGATGTTCACGATCAAGTCCGGCGACGACGGCTCCACCATCTCGGAGAATCTCGCGAAGGCGGGCGTCGTCAAGACGTACGACGCGTTCTATTCGCTGCTGCTGCGCCAGAAGCCGGATGTGGAGTTCCAGCCCGGCGTATTCAAGCTCGCGAAGCAGATGAGCGCGGCAGCGGCGCTTGCCGCCCTGAAGGATCCGTCCTCGCGCGTCGAGAACACCGCGGTCATCCCGGAGGGGACCCCGGAGAAGGACATCCTGCAGACGGTGTCCGACGCGACCAAGATCCCTCTTGCCGACCTCCAGAGCGCCGCCGCGAACCCGGCCGCGTACGGGCTCCCCGCCGAGGCCAAGTCGCTCGAGGGCTTCCTGTTCCCGGCGACCTACACCTTCGCACCGGGGACGACGGCGCAGCAGGCGATCAAGACGATGGTCGACCGGATGTTCCAGGCGCTCGACGAGGCGGGCGTCGCCCCGCAGAACCGCTGGAACACGGTCGTGCTCGCGTCCGTCGTGCAGCGCGAGGCCGGCCTGAAGGACGACTACCCCAAGGTCGCCCGGGTCTTCCTCAACCGGCTGGCCCAGGGATGGGACCTGCAGTCGGACGCGACGGTCGCCTACGGCACCGGCCACACCGACCGAGTGGAGACGACCGACGCCGAGCGCGAGGACGCCGCGAACCCGTACAACACCTACGTGCATCCCGGTCTGCCGGTCGGCCCGATCTCGAACCCGGGCGACCTGGCGATCAACGCGGTGCAGCATCCCGCCGACGGCACTTGGATGTACTTCGTGACCTGGAACCTCCAGACCGGAGAGACGATCTTCTCCACCACGCAGGCCGAACACGAGGCAGCGGTGGAGAAATGGCAGCAGTGGATGAGGGACAACCCCGGCTATGAGTGACACGAGCAAGCAGCGGCGCGACGAGGACCTGGCGGAGCCCGCGGTGCTCGAGGACGACACGGTCGAGGACTCGCAGGCAGACGAGGCCGACGAGCAGGCGGCCGTCGAGGACGGCGTGTCCGAGGCATCGGCGGAGGCGTCGATCGCCGCGCTCGTCGAGGCTGAGCGGGAGCGCCAGGCCGAGGAGGCAGCGGTCGAGGATGCGGAGGAGGCCGTCGAGCGGGAGGCGCCGCACGACGAGCCGGAGGACGAGGCGGAGGGCGAGGACGAGGCGGAGCCGGAGTCCGAGCCCGAGACTGCGGCAGAGCCGGAACCCGCGCCCGAGCCGGCGAAGGCTCCCGCGAAGCAGCCGACCAAGATCTCCGCGAAGTCGACAGCATCCAAGCCCCGCAAGCCGAAGGCCCCGAGCCGCAAGCTCGCGGTGCTCGGGTCGCCGATCGCCCACTCCAAGTCGCCGCAGCTGCACCAGGCCGCGTATGAGGCGCTCGGGATGGACTGGTCGTACGAGGCCATCGATGTCACCGAGGACGCACTGCCGGAGTTCATCGCGGGCCTCGGCCCGGAGTGGCGCGGGCTGTCTCTGACCATGCCGCTGAAGAAGGCCGTACTCCCGCTCCTCACCGAGACCGACCGCATCGCGGAGCAGACCGGGGGAGCGAACACCGTGCTCCTCGACGGCGAGGCGGTCCGCGGCTTCAACACCGACGTCGCCGGCATCGTCCGAGCCCTGCAGGCGGCCGGGCTCGAGCAGGCGCACTACGTCCACATCCTGGGCGGGGGAGCGACCGCAGCGTCGGCGCTCGTCGCGGCGGCGGAGCTCGGCGCCGACCGGGTGGACGCGCACGTGCGCGACCTGGAGCGCAGCGCCTGGATCGAACCGCTGGCGAACCAGCTCGGCCTGCGGGTGCGCATCCGTCCGTTCTCCCAGGCGGACCGCTCGCTGGACGTGCCCGACCTCGTCATCAGCACCCTGCCGGGCGGCACCACCACCGAGGCGGTCTACACCGACTCCACGCGGCGCCGGTCCATCCTGTTCGACGTCGCGTACGAGCCGTGGCCCACGCCGCTGGCCCGCCAGTGGGAGTCGGTGGGCGGCCGCGTCGTTTCCGGCCTCGCCATGCTGGCCCACCAGGCCCTTCTGCAGGTGCGGGTGTTCGTCTCGGGCGACCCGCTGCAGCCGCTGGAGGACGAGGAGGCCGTGCTCGCGGCCATGCTGGACGCGGTCGGCATCGACGCGCAGGGCGCTCCGCTGGAGGCCTGAGGGCGCGTCGAGCGCCCCTCCATTCGCTCGTCGGTTCATGCCGACGGCACGATCTGTGTAGAATCCGGGGAATGCGCTGAAGGGTGCAACGTAGGGGAATCTGCCCGAAATCTCCGACTGACCGCGGTGGCGATGGAGATTCGGCGCTCGATCGCCGCACTTCCCGACGTCGGCCCGCGATACTCCGACGGTGGGTGACCGGGCTGACGGCGAGCTGGTGACCGGGCTGCTGAGCGGGCACCGGCGGCGGCCCCGCCGCGCGCGCTGTGCCAGAATCGAATCATGCTTCGTTGGCTCACGGCCGGGGAATCCCACGGTCCCGAACTCATCGCCGTCCTGGAGGGTCTTCCCGCCGGGGTCCCGGTCTCGCTCGACGCGATCCGTGCCGATCTGGCGCGTCGCAAGCTCGGGTACGGCCGCGGTGCGCGCATGAAGTTCGAGCAGGATGCGCTGGAGGTCTCCGGCGGCGTCCGCCACGGTCTGAGCCTCGGCAGCCCGATCGCACTGCGCATCGGCAACACCGAGTGGCCGAAGTGGGTCGACGTGATGAGCCCGGAGCCGATCGACCCGGAGGTGCTGAAGTCGGGCCGTGGCGCCGCGCTCACCCGTCCGCGTCCCGGTCACGCCGACCTCGTCGGCATGCAGAAGTACGGCTTCGACGAGGCCCGACCGATCCTGGAGCGCGCGAGCGCCCGCGAGACCGCCGCCCGCGTGTCCCTCGGCGCCGTCGCGCGCTCGTTCCTGAATGAGCTGGGCATCACCCTGGTCAGCCACACCCTTTCCATCGGTCCGGTCCGCGTTCCGGAGGGCTCCCCGCTGCCGCGCCCGTCGGACGTCGACACGCTCGACGCCGACCCGCTGCGCTGCTTCGACCCGGCCACCTCCGAGCGCATGGTCGCCGAGGTGGATGCCGCGCACAAGGACGGCGACACGCTCGGCGGCGTCGTCGAGGTGCTCGCGTACGGCGTCCCGCCGGGGCTCGGCTCGCACGTCCACTGGGACCGCAAGCTCGACGCACAGCTCGCCGCGGCGCTCATGGGCATCCAGGCGATCAAGGGCGTCGAGATCGGCGACGGGTTCCTCACCACGACGCGTCGCGGGTCGGAGGCGCACGACGAGCTCGTCGCGGGCGACGGCGCGATCGCGCGCACCAGCGACAAGGCGGGCGGCACCGAGGGCGGAATGAGCACCGGTGGCGTGCTCCGCGTCCGTGCCGGCATGAAGCCGATCGCGACCGTCCCGCACGCGCTGCGCACGGTGGATGTGGCGACCAGCGAGGCCGCACCGGCGCACCACCAGCGCTCCGACGTCTGCGCGGTTCCGGCCGCCGGAGTCGTGGCGGAGGCCATGGTCGCTCTCGTCCTCGCGAACGCCGTGCTCGAGAAGTTCGGCGGCGACTCGATCGGCGAGACGGCCCGCAACCTCCACGCGTACCTGGCCAGCATCCCGGAGAACCTCACGACCGAGCGCGTCAGCGCCCCCTACGCCTGACGCCGTGTCGTCCGAGCTCACGACGCCCGTCGTCCTGATCGGCCCGCCCGCGGCCGGCAAGACGCGGGTCGGCAAGCGTCTCGCGCGCCGGCTGCACCTGCCGTTCGTCGACACGGACGCCGTCGTGGTGGCGCAGCACGGCCCCATTCCTGCGCTGTTCGCCGAGCACGGGGAGCCGTACTTCCGCCAGCTGGAGCGGGCGGCGGTCGCCGAGGCGGTGCGCGAACCGGGCGTCGTGTCCCTCGGCGGGGGAGCCGTGCTCGATCCCGCGACCCAGGCCGACCTGGCCGAGACCCGCGTGGTGCTGCTGACCGTGCGACCGGAGGCGATCGCCCGCCGCATCGACAACGGCAAACGGCCGCTGGTGACCGACCTCGAGTCGTGGAAGCGGCTCGTCGCCGCCCGCAGCGACCTCTACCACTCGCTCGCCGACTACACGGCCGACACCTCGTCGCGTCCCATCGACACCATCGTCGAGGAGATCGCGGCCTGGGTCGAGTCGCAGAAGGAAGGACACGCATGACCGACGCCCCCACCGAGATCCTGGTCCCCGGCGCGCACCCGTACCCGGTGATCGTGGGCCGCGGGCTCCGGCTGGAGCTCGCCGACCACCTCGGGAACGCGGTCAACAAGGTGCTTGTCGTGCACCCGCCGACCCTGGGCGCCGCGGCGGCCGAACTACGCGAGTCGCTCATCGGGCGCTACGAGGTGCTGCTCGCCGAGGTGCCGGATGCGGAGGCGGCCAAGCGCGTCGAGGTGGCGTCGTTCCTCTGGGGCATCATGGGGCAGGCCGACTTCACCCGATCTGACGCCGTCATCGGGTTCGGCGGCGGTGCCGTCACCGATCTGGCCGGATTCGTGGCCGCGACCTGGCTGCGCGGCGTGAAGCTGATCCAGGTCCCGACGACGCTGCTCGGGATGGTGGATGCGGCGGTCGGCGGCAAGACCGGCATCAACACCGCGGAGGGCAAGAACCTCGTCGGGGCGTTCTACGCACCGGATGCGGTGATCTGCGACCTCGACACCCTGACATCCCTCCCGAAGAACGAGATCCTCGCCGGGTTCGCGGAGGTCGTGAAGTACGGCTTCATCGCCGAGCCGGAGATCCTGGACATCATCGAGGCCGACGTCGACCGGGCGACCGACCCGGAGACGCCGGAGCTGCGCCGGCTGGTGGAGCTGTCCATCGGCATCAAGGCGCGCGTCGTGGGGGAGGACTTCACCGAGCAGGGGCTCCGCGAGATCCTCAACTACGGCCACACCCTCGGGCACGCCATCGAGCACGCCGAGCGGTACCAGTGGCGCCACGGGGCCGCCGTCTCCGTCGGGATGGTCTTCGCGGCGGAGCTCGCCCGGCTGAGCGGGCGGCTGAGCGACGAGGTCGTCGACCGGCACCGCCGCATCCTGGAGTCGCTGACCCTGCCGGTGTCGTATCCGCTGGGCCGCTGGCAGACTCTGCTGGCCACGATGCAGCGCGATAAGAAGGCGCGGGGCAGTATGCTGCGGTTCATCGTGCTCGACGACGTCGCCCGGCCCACCGTGCTGGCCGGTCCGGACCAGAGCCTGCTGTTCGCCGCATACCAGGAGGTGGGCTCGTGAGCGAGAAGACCGTGCTGCAGAGGTTCCAGGCGAAGCCCGGCGACGGGATCGCGCTGGTGGTCGCGGAGGACGGCGACCGCGCACTCCTCGGTGCGCTCCCGGACGGGGCGACCGAGGCGCCGGTGGAGTCCGCCGCGATCATCGCCACCGTGGTGCGGACGCGCGACGAGCTGCTGGCGCGCTATGCCGAGCAGCTGCCGGTGGCGTCCGGGGCGCGCGCCGTGTGGGTCGTGTACCCGAAAGGCGGGCGCGCCGACGTCAACCGCGATGTGGTCGCGGGCGAGGCCCGCGCCTACGGCTGGCGCGGCGTGAGCAACATCGCGGTCGACGACACCTGGTCGGCGGTGCGCGTGCGCCCGCTGAAGGACGGGGAGGACTGACATGACGAGCATCCTCGTCCTCAACGGAGCCAACCTCGGGCGCCTCGGAACCCGAGAGCCCGACGTCTACGGCTCGGGCACCCTCGGCGACCTGCGCGCCGTCCTCGCGGAGGACGCGGGCGACGACACGATCGACCTGCGCCAGACCGACGACGAAGGTCAGCTGCTGCGCTGGCTGCACGAGGCGGCCGACACGGGCGCGCCCGTCATCCTGAACGCCGGGGCGTGGACGCACTACTCCTACGCGGTTCGGGATGCGGTGTCGCTCGTGACGAAGGCGGGAGTCACCGTGATCGAGGTGCACCTGTCGAATCCGCACGCCCGCGAGGAGTTCCGCCACACCAGCGTGCTGAGCGCCGTGGCGACCGGCGTCATCGCCGGGTTCGGCTTCGAGTCGTACCGGCTGGCGCTCGCGTTCATTCGCCGAAACGCCCGCTGACGTCTAGAATCTCTGGGGGCCGCCGTGCGCGGCCGACCGTGGGCCGCCTCCCGTAGCGAGAGCGGCACCACCCGAATCTTCACACCGAGCGAACGGAAACATCCCCTTGGCCTCTACCGCTGACATCAAGAACGGCGTCGTCCTCAGCATCGACGGACAGCTCTGGAGCGTTATCGAGTTCCAGCACGTCAAGCCGGGCAAGGGCGGCGCGTTCGTCCGGACCAAGCTGAAGAACGTCACCACCGGCAAGACCGTCGACCGCACGTACAACGCCGGCGCCAAGGTGGAGATCACCAACGTCGACCGCCGCGACTACCAGTACCTGTACCAGGACGGCGCCGACTTCGTGTTCATGGACACCTCGGACTACGACCAGATCACCATCCCGGGCCCGGTCGTCGGCGAGGCCGCCAACTTCATGCTCGAGAACCAGAACGTCACGGTCGCGCTGCACGAGGGCTCGCCGCTCTACGTCGAGCTCCCTGCGTCTGTCGTGCTGGAGATCACCTACACCGAGCCGGGCCTCCAGGGCGACCGCTCTACCGGCGGCACCAAGCCCGCGACGGTCGAGACCGGCTACCAGATCCAGGTCCCGCTGTTCCTCGAGACCGGCACCAAGGTCAAGGTCGACACCCGCACGGGCGACTACCTCGGCCGCGTCAACGACTGAATGAGCGCTCGGACCAAGGCGCGCAAGCGCGCGCTCGACGTGCTCTACAGCGCCGACCTGCGGCAGACACCGCTGCGGCAGGCGCTGGCGACGGAGGCGGAGCGCGCGGCGAACGAGCCGGCGCGTGAGGCGTCCTGGCTGTATGCACGAGAAATCCTCGACGGGGTCATCGAGCACGAGGACGAGATCGACGAACTGATCGAGACGTACGCCCAAGGCTGGACGCTGGCGCGCATGCCCGCCGTCGACCGCGCGATCCTGCGCATCGGCGTGTGGGAGGTGCTGTTCAACGACGAGGTGCCCGAGGGCGTCGCGATCTCCGAGGCCGTCGAGGCGGCCACAGTGCTCTCGACCGACGACTCGGCCGGGTTCGTGAACGGGCTGCTCGCCAAGATCGCCCAAACGAGGTCGGTATGAGCGGCGTGCGGACGAGCCTCCGTCGCCGGATCGCCCGCGCGGCGGCTGCCGCCGTGCTGGCGGTCGGCATCGTCTCCGGCGTCGCGGCGTGCTCGCTGCTGGGCGGAGCATCCAATGTCCCGGTGGCCACCGACAAGCCTCCGACGGGCACGGAGGGCGCTGTCGACTTCGACGGCGGCTTCATCACCGCGGGCGACGGCGAGAAGAAGGTCGACATCTGGTTCGACGCGATGTGCCCGGTGTGCGGTGCGTTCGAGCAGACGAACGGCGAGACGCTGGCGAAGGCGGTCGACGACGGGTCGATCACGCTCCGGCTGCACCCGCTGACGTTCCTCGACCCCGCATCCAACGGCACCGGATACTCGACCAGGGCGGCCGCGGCGCTGACCTGCGTCGCGGTGACGGACCAGAGCGCGGTGCTGCCGTTCTACCAGGCGCTGTTCACCGACCAGCCGGAGGAGAACTCCGACGGGCTCACGGACAAGCAGCTCGCGAAGCGTGCGAGCGACGCCGGCGCGGGGGACATCACCTCCTGCCTGGCCGACAGCGGTCCGTACCAGGCGTGGGCGCAGGCCAACACGGCGAACTCGCAGAAGGGCCCGATCGAGGTCGACGGCACCAAGGTGCTCGACGCGATCAAGGGGACGCCGACCGTGCTCGTGAACGGGAAGCAGTATCCCGGCGGCATCACCGACAAGAAGGCGTTCACGGCGTTCCTCGCCGACCACTGACCGGGATCGTCGGGGCGCTGCTTGCGTCGGACGAAGTGCGCTGAATCTCCGACCGGCCGCGGCCGGGATGGAGATTCGGGCTGAAGTGGCGCAGATTTCCGACGTTCGGAGTGCGATCACCGACGGTACGGCGGCGCCGCGCTACGCCGAAGGAGTACGACCGGCTGATAGGGTGGTCGACGTAGGCATCCTTTAAGAGCCGTCCTGTGAGGCGGGGAAGGAGGTCGGCATGACAGCGCGCACCGTGCTGCAACAGGCTGACATCGCCCGGGCGTTGACTCGGATCTCTCACGAGATCCTGGAGTCCAACCGGGGAACGGACGACCTGGTGATCCTCGGGATCCCGACCCGCGGCGTCGTGCTCGCGCGGCGGATCGCCGAGAACATCCAGCGAATCGAACCGGCGGCCATCGCGTCGCCGGCGGACATCGTGGGCGCGCTCGACGTGACAATGTACCGCGACGACCTCTCGCGGCATCCCACCCGCACGCCGCAGCCCACCTCGCTGCCGGGGCCGATCGACGGGAAGACCGTCGTGCTGGTGGACGACGTGCTGTTCTCGGGCCGGACCATCCGGGCGGCCCTGGATGCCGTGAGCGACCTCGGCCGGCCCCGGGCCGTGCGCCTCGCCGTGCTGGTCGACCGCGGCCACCGCGAGCTGCCGATCCGCGCCGACTTCGTGGGCAAGAACCTGCCGTCGGCCGCGTCGGAGCGCATCTACGTGCGGCTCGCCGATGTCGACGGCGACGAGTCGGTCACCATCGAGGACCCGAACGCCGAACCGAACGCGACGCAGGGGGTCGACGCATGAGGCACCTGCTCTCCACCCGCGACCTCCCGCGTGAGGACGCCATCCGGCTGCTCGACATCGCCGAGGACATGGCGGATGTGCAGGACCGCGAGGTCAAGAAGCTCCCGACCCTGCGCGGCAAGACCGTCGTCAACCTGTTCTTCGAGGACTCCACGCGAACGCGCATCTCGTTCGAGGCCGCCGCGAAGCGCCTCTCGGCCGATGTGATCAACTTCTCGGCGAAGGGCTCCAGCGTCTCGAAGGGCGAGAGCCTCAAGGACACCGCCCAGACGCTGCAGGCGATGGGCGCGGACGCCGTGGTGATCCGCCATGGGTCGTCCGGCGCCCCGCAGACCCTCGCGGCGAGCGGCTGGATCGACGCGGGCATCGTCAACGCCGGCGACGGCACGCACGAGCACCCGACGCAGGCGCTGCTCGACGCGTTCACGATGCGCCGCCGCCTCCACGGCACCTCATCGCGCGGCAAGGACCTCGACGGCGTGAGCGTCGCGATCGTCGGCGACATCCTCCACTCGCGCGTCGCGCGCTCGAACGTGTGGCTGTTGCGCACGCTCGGCGCCCACGTCACGCTGGTCGCACCGCCGACCCTGCTGCCGGTGGATGTGTCCGGCTGGCCGGCCACGGTCGGCTACGACCTCGACGCGGCGATCGCGGAGGGACCCGACGTCGTGATGATGCTCCGCATCCAGGCCGAGAGGATGAACGCCGCGTTCTTCCCGACCACACGCGAATACACGCGACGCTGGGGGCTGGACGAGGAACGGTTGGGCCGGCTGCGGGCCGATAGCATTGTGATGCACCCTGGGCCGATGAACCGCGGGCTGGAGATCTCGGCCGCGGCCGCGGACTCCCCGCGCTCGACGGTCCGGGAGCAGGTCGCGAACGGCGTCTCCGTGCGGATGGCAGCCCTGTACCTGCTGCTGTCGGGTGCAGGTCCCGAACAGGTACGGCCCGGCGGTGTGAGGTGAGTGTGGACGAGAGATTCCTGATCGGCGGCGCGACGCTGGCCGACGGCACCCGAACGGACCTTCTGGTCGAGGGCGGCCGGATCGTGGAGACCGGCACCGGGCTGAGCGCTGCGGGTGCGACGGCGATCGACGCGGACGGGTTGCTGGCGCTGCCCGGGCTCGTCGATCTGCACACGCACCTGCGCGAGCCCGGCTACGAGCAGAGCGAGACCGTCCTGACCGGTACGCGCGCCGCCGCCGCGGGCGGTTTCACGGCGGTGTTCGCCATGGCGAACACGTCGCCGGTGGCCGACACCGCGGGCGTGGTGGAGCAGGTGCTGAGCCTCGGCGAGGCCGCCGGCTACGCGACCGTCCGCCCGATCGGCGCCGTGACGGTGGGCCTGGAGGGCGAGCGCCTCGCCGAGCTGGGCGCGATGGCGCAATCCCGTGCCCGCGTCCGGGTGTTCTCCGACGACGGCAAGTGCGTCTCCGACCCGCTGCTGATGCGCCGGGCGCTGGAGTACGTGAAGGCGTTCGACGGCGTCATCGCCCAGCACGCGCAGGAGCCGCGCCTGACCGAGGGCGCCCAGATGAACGAGGGCGCACTCTCGGGCGAGCTGGGTCTTGCCGGCTGGCCGGCGGTGGCCGAGGAGTCGATCATCGCCCGGGATGTGCTCCTCGCCGAGCACGTCGGCTCGCGCCTGCACGTCTGCCACGTCTCGACGGCCGGCAGCGTCGACGTGATCCGCTGGGCGAAGGCCCGCGGGATCGACGTGACCGCCGAGGTCACGCCGCACCACCTCGCTCTCACCGAGGAGCTGGCGACCGGCTACGACGCGCGCTACAAGGTGAACCCGCCGCTGCGCAGCCGGGAGGACGTCGAGGCGCTCCGCGCGGGCCTCGCCGACGGCACGATCGACATCGTCGCCACCGATCACGCTCCGCATCCCGTCGAGTCGAAGGACTGCGAGTGGGATGCCGCCGCGTTCGGCATGGTCGGCCTCGAGTCGGCGCTCTCGGTGGTGCAGGCATCGGTCGTGGACAACGGGATGCTCGGCTGGGCCGACATCGCGCGCGTCCTGTCCGCCACCCCGGCGAAGATCGGCCGGCTGGACGGCCACGGCGCGCCGCTGGCCGCCGGCGCTGCGGCGAACCTCTTCCTCTACGACCCGACCGCGTCGCGCACGTTCTCGACCGGCGACCTCGCGGGCAAGGGCGTCAACTCGCCCTACCTCGGGCTGACGCTGCCCGGACGTGTCGTGGCGACCTTCCACCAGGGCCGGGCGACCGTGCTCGACGGCACCGTGGTCGACGCCGAGCGGCTGGCCGCCGGAGCGGGGGTGACGGCGCATGGATAAGGTGCTCCCCACCCTCGGGATCCTCGCGGTCGTCGTCATCGTGCTCGCACTGGCGGTCGTCGGCTGGCGCCGGCGCGTGCGGCGCGACGCGGTATCCGGCGGCGGCTACTCGACACCGGGAACGCTGAGCGCGCCGACGGCCTCCACCGAGGTGCTGTACGTCGCGACGACCCGCGCCGGTCAGCCCCTGGAGCGGCTCACCCTGCCCGGGCTGGCGTTCCGCGGGACGGCGACCGTGACCGTCCGGCCGGAGGGAGTCGAGCTCGCGGTGACGGGGGAGCAGCCGGTGTTCATCCCGGCCGCCGTCGTCACCGGCGTCGGCGCCGCGAGTGTGGCCATCGACCGCGTCGTCGAGAAGGACGGTCTGCTCCGGCTCGGCTGGACCACCAGCGGCGGCACCGCCGCCGACAGCTACGTCCGGGTCGTCGACCCGGCCGGCCGCGCGCAGCTCGCCGCGGCCATCGAAGATCTCGTGCCGCGGTCGGACGCCGCAGGCACGGCCGGTGCGGAGACGCCCGGCGCCGACACGACGGGCGTCGACCGCCCGAACGACAAGGAGGTGTGACGTGCTCGCTGCAGAACCCGCAGTGCTCGTCCTCGAAGACGGAAAACGGTACGTCGGCCGGGCCTACGGCGCCCGCGGGCGCACGCTCGGCGAGGCCGTGTTCGCCACCGGGATGACCGGGTACCAGGAGACGCTAACCGACCCGTCGTACGCGGGCCAGATCGTCCTCATGACGGCGCCGCACATCGGCAACACCGGCACGAACGACGAGGACATGGAGTCGCGCCAGATCTGGGTCGCCGGCTACGTCGTGCGCGAGCCCAGCCGCGTCGTCTCCAACTTCCGCGCCCAGCGGAGCCTCGACGACGACCTCGTCGCCCAGGGCGTCGTCGGGATCAGCGGCATCGACACGCGCGCCGTGACCCGTCACATCCGCTCGGCCGGTGCCATGCGCGCCGGCGTCTTCTCGGGCGACGACTTCGCGCTGAGCGACAGCGAGCAGCTGGACCTGGTGCTCGCCGGAGCGCCCATGAAGGGCCGCAACCTGTCGGCCGAGGTGTCGACGATCGAGCCGTACACCGTCCCGGCCGTCGGCGAGAAGGTCGGCTCGGTGGCCGTCCTCGACCTCGGCGTGAAGAAGTCCACGCTGGAGAACCTCGCCGCCCGCGGGCTCGACGTCCACGTCCTCCCGCAGCAGGTGTCCGCGCAGGATGTGCTCGACCTCGGCGTCTCGGCACTGTTCTTCTCGAACGGCCCCGGCGACCCCCAGGCCTCCGACAAGCATGTCGCGCTCCTGCAGGAGACCCTGCGCGCCGGGCTGCCGTACTTCGGCATCTGCTTCGGCAACCAGCTGCTCGGCCGCGCGCTCGGCCTCGACACCTACAAGCTGCCGTTCGGTCACCGCGGGATCAACCAGCCGGTGCTCGACAAGCGCACCGGCCGTGTGGAGATCACCGCGCAGAACCACGGCTTCGCGGTGAAGGCACCGATCGACGCGTCCTTCGACTCGCCCGCCGGCTTCGGCCGCGTCGAGGTGAGCCACTTCTCCCTCAACGACAACGTCGTCGAGGGCCTGAACTGCCTCGACCTGAACGCCTTCAGCGTGCAGTACCACCCCGAGGCGGCCGCGGGCCCGCACGACGCCAACTACCTCTTCGACCGCTTCCTGGACATGGTGCGCGCTCAGCACGCCGACCAGTCCGCCAGCACCGAGAACCAGGAGAACGCCTGATGCCCAAACGCCAAGACATCCAGTCGGTCCTGGTCATCGGCTCCGGCCCGATCGTCATCGGCCAGGCGGTCGAGTTCGACTACTCCGGCACCCAGGCCTGCCGCGTGCTGAAGGCGGAGGGCGTCCGCGTCATCCTCGTCAACTCGAACCCGGCGACGATCATGACCGACCCCGACTTCGCCGACGCGACCTACGTCGAGCCGATCACCTGGCCGGTCATCGAGACGATCATCGCCAAGGAGCGCCCGGACGCGATCCTCCCGACCCTGGGCGGACAGACCGCGCTCAACGCGGCCATGCAGCTGCACGAGCACGGCATCCTCGAGAAGTACGGCGTCGAGCTGATCGGCGCGAAGTTCGAGGCGATCCAGAAGGGCGAGGACCGCCAGATCTTCAAGGAGCTCGTCGTGGAGGCGGGCGCCGAGGTCGCGCGCTCCCACATCGCGCACACGGTGGATGAGGCCCTCGAGTTCGCCGAGGACCTCGGCTACCCGCTCGTGGTCCGGCCCTCGTTCACGATGGGCGGACTCGGCTCGGGCTTCGCGCACACCCCGGAGGAGCTCCGCCGTATCGCCGGCGACGGCATCCACCAGAGCCCGACCAGCGAGGTGCTCCTGGAGGAGTCGATCCTCGGCTGGAAGGAGTACGAGCTCGAGCTCATGCGCGACACGGCCGACAACACGGTCGTCGTCTGCTCCATCGAGAACGTCGACCCGGTCGGCGTGCACACCGGTGACTCGATCACGGTCGCCCCGGCGCTCACCCTGACCGACCGCGAGTACCAGCGGATGCGCGACATCGGCATCGACATCATCCGAGCGGTTGGCGTCGACACCGGCGGCTGCAACATCCAGTTCGCGGTGAACCCGGAGAACGGCCGCATCATCGTCATCGAGATGAACCCGCGCGTCTCCCGCTCCTCGGCGCTCGCGTCGAAGGCGACCGGCTTCCCGATCGCGAAGATCGCGGCGAAGCTCGCTATCGGCTACCGGCTGGACGAGATCCCGAACGACATCACCAAGGTGACCCCGGCGAGCTTCGAGCCGACGCTCGACTACATCGTCGTCAAGGTCCCGCGGTTCGCGTTCGAGAAGTTCCCCGCCGCCGACCCGACGCTGACGACGACCATGAAGTCGGTCGGCGAGGCGATGGCCATCGGCCGCAGCTTCAGCTCGGCGCTGCAGAAGGCGCTCCGGTCGCTCGAGAAGCGCGGCTCGTCGTTCCACTGGGGGCCGCAGACGCGCACCGTGGACGAGCTGCTCGCCTCGATCGCGACGCCGACCGACGGCCGCATCGTCGACGTCCAGCAGGCGCTGCGCCTCGGCGCGACGCCGGAGCAGGTGTTCGAGGCCACGAAGATCGATCCCTGGTTCATCGACCAGATCGTCCTGATCAACGAGGTCGCCGACCAGATCCGCGACGCCCCGACGCTCGACACCGACACGCTGCGCTACGCCAAGGACCACGGGTTCTCGGACGCGCAGATCGGCGAGCTGCGCGGCTTCGGCGAGGCCGACGTGCGCGAGGTGCGTCACATCCTCGGCGTCCGGCCGGTGTACAAGACGGTGGACACCTGCGCTGGCGAGTTCCCGGCGCTCACGCCCTACCACTACTCCAGCTACGACCTGGAGACCGAGGTGGAGCCGAGCGACAAGCGCAAGGTCGTCATCCTGGGCTCCGGTCCGAACCGCATCGGGCAGGGCGTCGAGTTCGACTACTCGTGCGTGCACGCGTCGTTCGCGCTGCACGACGCCGGGTTCGAGACGATCATGATCAACTGCAACCCCGAGACGGTGTCGACCGACTACGACACCAGCGACCGGCTCTACTTCGAGCCGCTGACGCTGGAGGACGTGCTGGAGATCATCCACGCGGAGTCGCAGTCCGGCGAGCTCGTCGGCGTGGTCGTGCAGCTCGGCGGCCAGACGGCGCTGGGGCTCGCGAAGGGCCTCGAGGCCGCGGGCGTCCCGATCCTCGGCACCACGCCGGAGGCCATCGACCTGGCGGAGGAGCGCGGACTGTTCTCCGGGATCCTCGACGACGCCGGCCTGGTCGCGCCGCGCAACGGCACCGCCGTCGACTTCCCGAGCGCCTCGCACGTCGCCGAGCAGATCGGCTACCCGGTGCTGGTACGGCCGAGCTTCGTGCTCGGCGGTCGCGGCATGGAGATCGTCTACGACAGCGCATCGCTCGCCGACTACTTCGAGCGGGTCGCCGGTAAGGGGATCGTCGGCCCGTCGCATCCACTGCTGGTCGACCGCTTCCTCGACGACGCGATCGAGATCGACGTCGACGCGTTGTTCGACGGCGAGCGGCTGTACATCGGCGGCGTGATGGAGCACATCGAGGAGGCCGGCGTCCACTCCGGCGACTCGTCGTGCACCCTCCCGCCGATCACGCTCGGCCGCCGCGAGATCGACCGGGTGCGGGAGGCCACACGGAAGATCGCCGAGGGCATCGGCGTGCGCGGCCTGCTGAACGTGCAGTTCGCGATCGGCGCCGGCGTGCTCTACGTGCTCGAGGCCAACCCGCGCGCGTCGCGGACGGTGCCGTTCGTCTCGAAGGCGCTCGGCATCCCGCTCGCCAAGGCGGCCTCGCGCATCATGGTGGGCGAGACGATCGCCGATCTGGTCGCGGAAGGGCTGCTTCCCGATCAGGACGGCTCGCGCATCCCGATGGACTCGCCGGTCGCCGTGAAGGAGGCCGTGCTGCCGTTCAAGCGCTTCCGCACGAAGGAGGGCACGGTCGTCGACTCGGTGCTCGGCCCGGAGATGCGCTCGACCGGTGAGGTCATGGGCATCGACAAGGACTTCCCGACGGCGTTCGCGAAGAGCCAGTCGGCCGCGTACGGCGGCATGCCGCTCGGCGGGACGGCGTTCGTGTCGGTCTCCGACCGCGACAAGCGCGCGGTGGTGCTCCCGGTGCTCCGGCTGCACCAGCTCGGATTCGAGATCGTCGCGACCGAGGGAACGGCCGAGGTGCTGAACCGCAACGGCATCGCGGCCCGCATCGTGCGCAAGCACAGCGAGGCCCAGGAGAGCGGCGGCGACTCGATCGTCGACATCATCAACCGTGCCGAAGTGGATGTGGTGATCAACACCCCGAGCGGGCGGTCCGCCCGCGCCGACGGGTACGAGATCCGTGCCGCCGCCGTGGCCGCGGACAAGCCGCTGTTCACGACCATCGCCGAGCTGAGCGCGGCCGTCGCGTCGCTGGACGCCATCCGCGAGGGCTTCGACGTGAAGTCCCTCCAGGAGTACGCCGTCGAGAGGGCCGCCCGAGCATGACGAACCCCGCTCCCGCAGCCGACAGCTCCGGAGTTTTTCCGCACGACACGCCGCTGCCGGGCCGAAAAACTCAGGAGTCGTCGGCTGGGCGCGGGGCGCGGTTCGGGGAGCGCCTCGCAGGGGTGTTCGCCGAGGAGGGGCGGCTGTGCGTCGGCATCGACCCGCACGCGCACCTGCTCGAGGCGTGGGGGTTGCCGGCGTCGGCCGACGGCCTCCGCTCCTTCGGGCTGACGGTGGTGGAGGCCGCAGCAGGCCGGGCGGGGATCGTCAAGCCGCAGGTCGCCTTCTTCGAGCGCTTCGGCGCCGCGGGCTACGGCGCGCTGGAGGAGGTGCTGGCGGCCGCTCGTGCCGCCGGTCTCCTGGTGATCGCCGATGTCAAGCGCGGCGACATCGGCACGAGCGTCGCGGCATACGCGGAGGCGTGGCTGACTCCCGGATCCCCGCTGGAGGCCGACGCGATGACCGTCGCCGCCTACCAGGGTGTGGGTTCGCTCGCCGACGCGATGGCGCTGGGGGAGCGCGCGGGCAAGGGCCTGTTCGTGCTGGCCGCGACCTCCAACCCGGAGGCGGCGGATGTGCAGCAGGCGGTCGTGCGCTCCGGGCCGCGGGCGGGACAGTCCGTCGCTCGTGCGATCATCGAAGACGTGCATTCGTTCAATCAGGAGCAGCCGGGCGGCGCGCCCTTCGGATCCGTCGGGCTGGTGCTCGGCGCGACCGTCGAGCTCGCCCACTACGGGATCGATGTGGCCACGGCGGGGGAGCGGACGCCCGCACTGCCGGTGCTCGCGCCCGGATTCGGCCACCAGGGCGCCCGGGTCGAGGATGCGCCGCACCTGTTCGGCTCGCTCGCGACCGGCCTGATCGTCAGCGAGTCGCGCGGGCTCCTCACGGCAGGGCCCGCGGGTCTGGCCGGCGCGATCGCGCGTCGCGCCGAGGAGGTGCGGTCCGCGCATGTCTGAGGCCGCATCCACCCGGGAGGCTGCCTCCCTGCGCCCGGCACCGCCCGAGGTCGACCGTCAGGCGGCCTCGCAGGCCGCCGTCGCCGCGCGCCGCGCACGTGCCGCGGTGAAGGCGGCGATCGCGTCACGCGAGGTGTCGCCGCTCGTCGTGCTCGACCGCGCGACCGCCGACCCGGAGGGCGTCGAGGGGCGGCTGCGGGTAACCGAGTTCCTGCTCAGCGTGCCCGCCATCGGCACGACGAAGATGCAGGAGGCTCTGGACCGCCTCGCCATCTCGCCCGCGAAGCGCCTCGGCGGCCTGGGGCGCCACCAGCGGCTCCGGCTGCGCCAGTACCTCATCGAGCGCGAGAACCGCAGCGCGCGCCAGCGCAACCGGCTGGTCGTGCTGGCCGGTCCGACGGCGGTCGGCAAGGGCACCGTCTCCACCTATATCCGGGAGCACTATCCCGACGTGCTGCTGTCGGTCTCCGCGACCACGCGGGCACCGCGGCCCGGCGAGGTCGACGGGGTCAACTACTACTTCGTCGACGACGCCGAGTTCGACCGGATGATCGCCGCCGGCGAGCTGCTCGAGCACGCCACCGTGCACAACGCCTACCGCTACGGCACGCCGCGCGCCCCGATCGAGAAGGCCCTCGCCGCAGGACGCAGCGTGCTGCTGGAGATCGACCTCCAAGGCGCCCGCCAGGTGCGCGAGTCGATGCCGGAGGCCCGCCTGATCTTCCTCCTCCCGCCGACCTGGGAGGAGCTCGTGCGACGCCTCATCGGGCGCGGCACGGAGGATGCGGCCGAGCAGCAGCGGCGCCTGGAGACGGCGAAGGTCGAACTGGCCGCCCAGGACGAGTTCGACTACAAGGTCGTCAACCACGACGTCGCAGAGGCGGCCCGCGAGGTCGTAGACTTGATGAAGGTCCGTGCGGCGCCAGCGCGTCCATGACCTCTCTCCGCGCCGTCGCCGGCGCGCCCACCGTCCCCGGCCGCCTCTCGCGGTCGTCCGATCCGGCCCAGCGCCCGATCGCCCAGAGCAAGGAGCATCCATGGCCACCAGCAACAACGGCATCATCGACCCGCCCATCGACGACCTCCTGTCGCGCGTCGAGTCCAAGTACGCGCTCGTGATCTTCGCGTCCAAGCGGGCCCGTCAGATCAACGACTACTACGCCGACCTCCACGAGGGCAGCCTGTTCGACAACGTCGGCCCGCTGGTCGACTCCTCCGTCGACGACAAGCCGCTGTCGGTCGCGCTCCACGAGATCAACGAGGACAAGCTCGTCCTGAAGCCGATCGCCGCCGAGTAAGACAGAGGCAGAAGACAACACCGCAGGACGACCGCAGCCGGGAGGCCCCGGCCCAGGAGAGGTGCCGCCGTTGAGCCCACGATTGACCATCGTCGTCGGAGTGACCGGCGGCATCGCTGCGTATAAAGCCGTCGGTGTCATCCGCGCCCTGGTCCTCGAGGGTCACTCGGTGCACGTCGTCGCGACGGAGGCCGCTCTGCGGTTCGTCGGGCGGCCGACGCTCGAGGCCATCAGCCGCAATCCGGTCGCGACCGACCTGTACGAGGGCGTCGCCGAGGTCCGGCACGTGGCGATCGGCCAGTCCGCCGACCTGATCGTCATCGCCCCGGCGACGGCGAACACCATCGCCAAGCTCGCCGCCGGCCTGGCCGACGACCTGCTCGGCAACACCGTCCTCGCCTCCACCGCGCCGCTGGTCATCGCGCCCGCGATGCACACGGAGATGTGGCGGAACCCGGCCACGGTCGCCAACATCGCCACCCTGCGGAGCCGCGGCGTCACGGTCGTCGGGCCGGCCAGCGGTCAGCTGACCGGCGCCGACTCCGGTCCCGGCCGCATGGAGGAGCCGGAGGTCATCGTCCGGGCCGCCCTGCGCGCCGCCGGGGCGATGCCGCGCGCGGTCGAAGCTCCCGCTCACGCGCCCGCCGCCCTCCCCGCGGGGTCCGCGGCCGAGGCCCCCGCGGTGAACGACGTGGTGGTGCTCTCCGAGCGCCGCCGCGCCAACGAGGCCGCCCGGCGCCCGCGTGGCGGCGTGGACCTCGCCGGAAAGCGCGTGGTCATCACCGCCGGGGGGACGCGCGAGCCGCTCGACCCCGTCCGCTTCCTCGGCAACCGGTCGAGCGGTCGGCAGGGCGTCGCCATCGCCAGCGCCGCGCAGGCCCGCGGCGCCGATGTCGTGCTCATCGCCGCGCATCTCGAGGTCGAACCGCCGGAGGGTGTCGAGCTCATCGAGGTGCAGACGGCGCTCGATCTGCAGGAGGCGGTCGAGGAGGCCGCCCGCGCCGCCGACGTCGTCATCATGACGGCGGCCGTCGCCGACTACCGTCCGGCCGAGACCCGCGAGGCCAAGATCAAGAAGTCGGACCACGGCGACACCCTGACGCTGGAGCTGGTGGCCAACCCCGACATCCTCGCCGGGCTCTCCGCGCACAAGCGCGACGACCAGGTCGTCGTCGGGTTCGCGGCCGAGACCGAGCCGGACCCGCAGGCCCTCATCGAACTGGGCCGCACCAAGCTCGCCGCCAAGGGCAGCGACTTCCTCGTGCTCAATCAGGTGGGCTGGTCGCAGGGCTTCGCAACGGAGAGCAATGAGGTCGTGGTCCTGCGCAAGGGCGGCGATATAGTGATGGAGGCCTCGGGCAGCAAGCTGTCGGTGGCCGACCGTATCCTCGACGTCATCGCGTGAACAACGCTCGCGCCGGAGGAATCCGGTCGTGAGACAAGCGCCCCGTCGACCAGGGAGAACAATGGCAGATCTGCGTCTCTTCACGTCCGAGTCCGTCACGGAAGGGCACCCGGACAAGATCTGCGACCAGATCTCCGACAGCATCCTGGATGCGCTGCTCACCGTCGACCCGCACAGCCGCGCCGCCGTGGAGACCCTCGTCACCACCGGTCTCGTGCACGTCGCCGGCGAGGTGACCTCGAACGGCTACGTCGAGATCCCGGCTCTCGTGCGCAACAAGCTGGTCGAGATCGGGTACGACTCGTCCGACGTCAGCTTCGACGGCACCCAGTGCGGTGTCTCCGTGTCGATCGGCGCGCAGTCTCCCGACATCGCGCAGGGCGTGGACAACGCCCTCGAGACGCGCGCCGAGCAGAGCCACGACGACCTCGACCGCCAGGGCGCGGGCGACCAGGGCATCATGTTCGGCTACGCCACCACCGAGACCCCGCAGTACATGCCGCTGCCGATCTGGCTCGCGCACCGCCTGGCGGAGCGCCTCGCGTCCGTCCGCAAGGACGGGACGCTCGATTACCTGCGGCCCGACGGCAAGACCCAGGTGACGATCGGCTACGAGGGCGCGGTGCCGAAGTCGGTGCAGACGGTCGTGCTGTCGACGCAGCACGCCCCGCAGGTCTCCAACGAGCAGCTGCAGGCCGAGGTGATCGAGGAGGTCATCAACCCGGTGATGCACGCCGCCGGGCTCGAGACCTCGCACATCCGCACCCTCATCAACCCGACCGGACGCTTCGAGATCGGCGGCCCCAAGGGCGACGCGGGCCTCACCGGCCGCAAGATCATCGTCGACACCTACGGCGGGGCCTCCCGCCACGGCGGTGGCGCGTTCTCGGGCAAGGACCCGTCGAAGGTCGACCGTTCGGCGGCCTACGCCATGCGCTGGGTGGCGAAGAACGCCGTCGCCGCCGGCCTCGCCGACCGGCTCGAGGTGCAGATCGCCTACGCGATCGGCAAGGCGGCGCCCGTCGGGCTGTACGTCGAGACGTTCGGAACCGCGAAGGTTCCGGAGGAGCGCATCATCGGCGCGATCCGCGACGTCTTCGACCTGCGACCGGCCGCGATCATCCGCGACCTCGACCTGCTGCGTCCGATCTACGCCCGCACGGCCACCTACGGGCACTTCGGCCGCGAGCTCCCCGAGTTCACCTGGGAGCGGCTCGACCGCGTCGACGACCTGCGCTCGGCCGCGGGGATCTAGCGGTGGCGGCGGCCGGACGGGTCGCCCGGGTGGTCCTCGACTCGCCGCTCCCGCAGCTCGACCACCTCTTCGACTACAGCATCCCCGAGGAGCTCGCCGCCGACGCGCAGCCGGGCGTGCGTGTGCGCGTTCCGCTGCGCTCGGCCGGCCGTGTCGCCGACGGCTACCTGGTCGAGGTGGGCGAGCCGGACGACGGGTACGACGGGACATTGAGCCCGCTGGAGGCAGTCGTCTCGCCCGCCCAGGTGCTTACGCCCGGCGTGTGGCGACTGGCGCGGCGGCTCGCGGATCGGAGCGCCGGCACGGCGAGCGACATCCTGCGGCTGGCCGTCCCCGGCCGGATGGTACGTGTCGAGAAGGCGTGGCTCGCGGCCCGCGCCGCCGCCGCCGACGCCGACAGCTCCGGAGTTCTTCCTCCCGACACGCCGTCGCAGGGGCGAAAAACTCCGGAGCCGTCGGCGGCGGTCGTGGCGGTGCGCGGGTACGGAGAGCGGGTGCTGGAGGATGCGGTCGCGCGCGACGAGCGGATAGCGCTCCGCGCCATCCCGCGCCTCGTGCCGCTGCCCGACGGCACCTGGGTCGGCGAGTGGGCGGTCACCCTGGCGGCTCTGGCAGCCGACTGTTGGCGCGGCGGCCGCACCGCGATCGTCGCGGTGCCCGATCACCGCGACCTCGAGCAGCTGGCCGCAGCACTCGCGGTCACCGCTCCCGCGCACGCGGTCGTGCGCGCCGACGCCGGGCAGGCGAACCCCGACCGGTACCGTGGGTTCCTGGAGGCGCTCTCCGGCCCGCGCATCGTCATCGGCAACCGCTCGGTCGTCTACGCCCCCGCCGAGCGGCTCGGCCTGATCGCGGTGTGGGAGGACAGCGACCCTCTGCACGCCGAGCCGCTGAGCCCGTACGTGCACACGCGGGATGCCGCCCTCGTCCGGCAGGAGCTCGAGGGCTGCGCTCTGGTGCTGAGCGGCAACATCCGCAGCGTGGAGGCACAGCGCCTGGTGGAGCTCGGCTGGCTGCGCGACATCGCGCCGGAGCGCATCCAGACCCCGAAGGTGGTGCTCACCGCCAACCAGCAGGCGCCCGAGCCGATGGCCCGCGCCGCGCGCATCCCGTCGACGGCGTGGCGCGCCGCCCGCGAGGCGCTCAACGGCGAGAGCGGACGGCCGCGCGGCCCGGTGCTCGTGCAGGTCGGGCGGCCGGGATACGCTCCGGTGATCGCGTGCGCGAACTGCGGGCAGGCGGCGCGGTGCATGAACTGCAAGGGCGCGCTGCACCAGACGCGGGCGGGCTCGCCGCCGTCGTGCACCGTCTGCGGCCGGCTCGCGACCGACTGGCAGTGCGAGCACTGCGAGCACCGGCGGTTCCGGCTGGTCACGGTCGGCTCGGGCCGCACCGCCGAGGAGCTGGGGCGTGCGTTCCCCGGCACGCGCGTCATCCTCGCCGACGGCGACCACCCCGTGCAGCGTGTCGGGTCGGCGCCCGCGCTCGTCGTCGCGACCCGCGGCGCCGAGCCGATCGCCGAGGGCGGGTACCAGGCGGTGCTGCTGCTCGACGGCGAGCGGATGCTGGCGCGCGAGAGCCTGCACGTCGCCGAGGACTGTCTGCGCTGGTGGCAGAGTGCCGCCGGGCTCGCCGCTCCCGGCGCCCCGACGGTCCTGGTCGGCGTCGGGGGACCGTTGGCGCGCGACTTCGCGACCGGCCGCCTGGTCGAGTTCGCGCACGAGGAGCTGGTGGACCGCCGCGAGCTGCGCTTCCCGCCCGCGGTGCGTCTCGCCTCGGTCACCGGGTCGGAGGCTACCGTGACCGAAGTGCTGGATGCGGTGGATCGCTCCCTCCTCATCGACGTCCTGGGGCCCGCGCCGGTGGAGGCGGAGGGTCCGTCGGCCCGCGCCGCCCGCTCGGGACCCGACCTCGTGCGCGCCGTGCTGCGGTTCGAGTACGCGCATGGCGCCGACGTCGCGGCGTCCGTCCGTGCCGCCGTCGTGAAGAACGCGACGCGCCGTCGCCGCGCCCCGGCCGGACGGCCGGGCTACCGTCCGGCGCCGACGCTGCGGGTGCGCTTCGACGATCCCGAGATCCTCTAAGAGCACCCCCGGCTGCCGCCGCTCGCGGCCGTTCGTGAGCTGCGCAGAGTAGGCTGGGTCGCCGTCCCGAACCGAAAGAACCTTCTCCATGCGCATCGTCTTCGCCGGAACGCCGGCCGTCGCCCTCCCGTCCCTGGAGGCCGTCGCGGCGCGGCACGAGGTCGTCGCCGTCGTCACCCGTGAGGATGCGCCGCTCGGCCGCAAGCGCGTGCTGACGCCGTCGCCCGTCGCGCAGGCCGCAGAGCGTCTCGGGCTGCCGGTGATCAAGGCGAACCGGCTCGGCGACGACGTGACCGAGCGCATCGCCGCCCTTCAGCCCGACCTCGGCGTGGTGGTGGCGTACGGCGGCCTGGTGCGCGAGCCGCTGCTGTCGCTTCCGCGCCTGGGCTGGGTCAACCTCCACTTCTCCCTGCTCCCGCGCTGGCGGGGCGCCGCGCCCGTGCAGCGCGCCGTGATCGCCGGGGACGCCGAGACCGGCGCGGCGGTCTTCCATCTCGTGCCGGAGCTCGACGCGGGGGATGTGTACGCCGAGCTGCGGCGTGCCATCGGCCCGGATGAGACGGCCGGCGAGCTGCTCTCCGCCCTGGCCGAGGAGGGCGCGGCCCTGCTGGCCGACATCGCCGACGCGCTGGCCGCGGGCACGGCCGTCGCAACGCCCCAGGCGGGGGAGGTGACGCTCGCGCCGAAGCTGACGCTCGAGGACGCACGGCTCGACCTGACCGAACCGGCCGAGCGGGTCTACGCGCGGCTGCGTGGCGTGACGCCCGAGCCGGGCGCGTTCGTGCTGCTGGACGGCGAGCGGTTCAAGGTGCACGAAGCGCGGACGACCGACGGTGAGGAGCCCGTGGCGCCCGGCGCGGTCGAGCTGCGCGGCAAGCGGGTGCTCGTCGGGACGGGGACCGCTCCGCTGGAGCTCGTCACCGTCCAGCCGGCCGGCAAGCGCGCGATGCACGCCGCCGACTGGCTGCGCGGAGTCGCCTCCGCGTCCGCCTCCGCCGCTGCCGGATCGACCGGGGTGGTGTTCGCATGAACGCGCCGCGCGACGACCGCAATCGCGACCGCAGCCCGGGCCGCCGGGACGACCGGCGAGACGACCGCCGGCCCCGCCCCCGTTCGGGCCCGCCGCAGACCCGCGTCCAGCCCGCCCGCCAGGTCGCCCTCGACGTGCTGCAGGCCGTCAGCGACTCCGACGCCTACGCCAACCTCCTCCTTCCGACGCGCATCGCCCGCGCCGGGCTCTCCCCGGCAGATGCCGGCCTCGCCACCGAGCTGACCTACGGCACGCTGCGCATGCAGGGCTACTACGACCGGGTCATCGCCATCGCCGCAGGCCGCGAGGTCGACCGGATCGACCCGCCCCTCCTCGACGTGCTGCGGCTGGGCGCGCACCAGCTGCTGTCGATGCGCGTCCCGTCGCACGCGGCGGTCAACGAGTCGGTCGGGCTGGCGCGCACCGTCGGCAGCCGCTCGGGCACCGGCTTCGTGAACGGCGTGCTGCGCGAGATCGGCCGCCACACTCCCGACGAGTGGCGGGAGGAGGTGGCGTCGCGGGCGAAGAACGACGACGACCGCCTGTCGGCGCTGCACTCGCATCCCGTCTGGGTGGTCCGCGCGCTGCGCCGGTCGCTCGACGCCGAGGGCCGGGTGGAGGAGTTGGAGCAGCTCCTGGAGGCCGACAACACCGCGCCGCGGGTCAACCTCATCGCGCTGCCCGGGCTCGTCGACAAGCCGGACGACGCGCGCGACGACCGCTTCTCGCCTCCCGGCTTCACGGTCGGCGGCGGCGACCCGTTCGGGATCGTCGAGAAGACCGAGGGTCGCATCCGCGTGCAGGACGAAGGCTCGCAGCTGGCCGCCCTCGCGCTGACCCGCGCGGAGCCGGTGCGACCGGGGGAGCGCTGGCTCGACCTGTGCGCCGGTCCTGGCGGCAAGGCCGCGCTGCTCGCCGCCGAGGCGCTGAGCGGCGGCGCGAGCCTGGTCGCGAACGAGCTGGTCCCCGCCCGCGCCGAGCTGGTGCGGCGCGCGCTCGCTCCGGTGCCGCTGGAGGTGCCGGTCTGGGAGCTGGACGGCACGGTCGTCGGCGCCGAGCATCCCGAAGCGTTCGACCGCATCCTGCTCGACGCCCCGTGCACCGGGCTCGGCGCGCTGCGTCGTCGACCCGAGGCGCGCTGGCGCAAGAGCCCGCGGGATGTCAGCGAGCTGACCGCGCTGCAATCCGCCCTGCTCGACTCGGCGATCGCCGCGCTGAAGCCCGGCGGCCTGCTCGCCTACGTGACCTGCTCGCCGCACCTCGCCGAGACCCGCGGGGTCGTCGCCGACGCGCGCGAGCGTCATGGCGACCTGCTCGAACCGCAGGCGACCGCCGACACCCTGCAGTCCCTCGCCGTCGACCGGCTCGACCTGGCGAGCGACGGAGACACCGTCCAGCTGTGGCCGCACCGCCACCTCACCGACGGGATGTTCATCGCACTGCTCCGCAAGCGCTCCGCCTAGGCTGGAGCCATGGCTTCGACCCCTTCCGCCGACCGGATCGACCCGCGCGTCCGCATCAACCCCAGCATCCTGGCCGCGGACTTCGTCAACATGCAGAGCGAGGTGGAGCGTATCGCGACCGCCGACCTGGTGCATGTCGACGTGATGGACAACCACTTCGTCCCGAATTTGACGTTCGGGCCGCAGATGGTGGGCCGCATCCAGGATGTGAGCCCCATCCCGCTCGATGTGCACCTGATGATCGACGACCCGGACCGTTGGGCGCCCGGGTATGCGGAGCTCGGGGCGTACTCGGTGACCTTCCACGCCGAGGCCGCGCACGATCCCGTCGCGCTGGCGCGCCGCCTGCGGTCGATCGGCGCGCGGGCGGGCATCGCGGTCAAGCCGGGCACCGGCGTCGAGCCGTACCTCGACCTGCTGGAGGAGTTCGACCAGGTGCTGGTCATGACGGTGGAGCCGGGATTCGGCGGGCAGTCGTTCATGCCGGAGACCATGCCGAAGCTGAACGCGCTGCGGCAGGCCGTCGAGGCGCGCGGTCTCGACGTGTGGCTGCAGGTGGACGGCGGCATCACCGAGGAGACCATCGTCACGGCGGCCGCGGCCGGGGCGGACACGTTCGTGGCGGGCTCCAGCGTCTTCCACGGAGAGCCGGCGGACCGCATCGCGGCCCTCCGTGCCGCCGCGCTGCCGCACCTCCACTGACCCGAAGCCGCCGCGCATTCGTGCCGAATGTGCGGAATCAGCGCGGCATACCGCACATTCGGCACGAATGTCTGACCGGCTCGGGCGGACCGGTACGCTGGAGGGGTGAAAACCTTCGACGACCTCTTCGCCGAACTCGCGCAGAAGGCGCAGGACCGCCCGGAGGGCTCCGGCACCGTCCGCGAGCTCGACGCCGGCGTGCACGCCATCGGCAAGAAGATCGTCGAGGAGGCCGCCGAGGTCTGGATGGCCGCCGAGTACGAGTCCGACGAGGCCACCGCCGAGGAGATCTCGCAGTTGCTCTACCACCTGCAGGTCCTGCTGCTCGCGAAAGGCCTGACGCCGGCCGACGTGTACCGACATCTGTGATGGACCAGCCTTTCCGCCGTACCTAGGCCCATCCACTCGTCCGATCACGTCACGAAAGACCTGCGAATGCTGAAGATCGCCGTCCCCAACAAGGGCTCCCTCTCCGAGACCGCGGCGCAGATGCTGCACGAGGCCGGCTATGTCGGCCGCCGCGACCCGAAGGAGCTCATCGTCACCGACGCCCGCAACGGCGTCGAGTTCTTCTATCTGCGCCCGCGCGACATCGCCACCTACGTCGGCTCCGCCGCGCTCGACGTCGGCATCACCGGCCGTGACCTGCTGCTCGACTCGGGCTCACCCGCCGCCGAGATCAGCGCCCTCGACTTCGCCGCGTCGACGTTCCGGTTCGCCGGCCCCGCCGGCGTGTTCGCCGAGCTGGCCGACCTGGAGGGCAAGCGCGTCGCGACGAGCTACCCGGGCCTCGTCGGTGCGTTCCTTGGCGAGCACGGCGTCAGCACCTCCCTGATCAAGCTGGACGGCGCGGTCGAGTCGGCCGTGCGGCTCGGCGTCGCCGACGCGGTCGCCGATGTCGTCGAGACGGGTTCCACCCTCCGCAAGCAGGGGCTGGAGATCTTCGGACCGGTCATCCTCGAGTCGGAGGCCGTGCTCATCTCGTCCCCGTCGCCGGCCGCCGGGGTCGACACGCTGGTGCGCCGCTTGCAGGGCGTCATGGTCGCCCGGCAGTACGTGCTGATCGACTACAACCTCCCCGTCGCGCTGCTGGAGAAGGCGGTCGCCCTGACGCCGGGCGTCGAGTCGCCGACCGTCTCTCCGCTGGGAGAGCCGGAGTGGGTGGCCGTCCGCGTGATGATCAAGCGCGAGCAGACCAACCACATCATGGACGACCTGTACGAGCTGGGCGCCCGCGCCATCCTGGTCACCTCCATCCACGCTGCGCGGATCTGATGAGCGTCGCGGTCCGGGTGATCCCCTGTCTCGACGTGGCCGCGGGCCGCGTCGTGAAGGGCGTGAACTTCCAGAACCTGCGCGACCAGGGCGACCCGGTCGAGCTCGCCCGGCGGTACTTCGAGCAGGGCGCGGACGAGCTGACCTTCCTGGATGTGACGGCGACCGTCGACGACCGCGCCACCACGTACGACGTGGTGCGGGCGACGGCCGAGCAGGTCTTCATCCCGCTCACCGTCGGCGGCGGCGTGCGCAGCCCCGAGGACGTGGCGAAGCTCCTCGGCCACGGCGCCGACAAGGTGGGTGTCAACTCGGCCGCGATCGCGCGCCCGGAGCTGATCTCCGAGATCGCCGCCCGGTTCGGCGCGCAGGTGCTGGTGCTGTCGCTGGATGTGAAGCGCTCGGCCGCGACGCCGTCGGGTTTCGTGGTCACGACGCACGGCGGCCGAACGGAGACCGACCTCGACGCCCTGGAGTGGGCGGCGCGCGCGATCGAGCTGGGCGCGGGGGAGCTGCTGGTCAACTCCATCGACGCCGACGGCACCAAGGAGGGCTTCGACCTGGAGCTCATCCGCGAGATGCGCGCCCTGAGCAGTGTTCCCGTGATCGCCTCGGGCGGTGCGGGTGCGCTGGAGCATTTCGTTCCGGCCATCCAGGCGGGAGCCGACGCCGTGCTCGCGGCGAGCGTGTTCCACCAGGGTGAGCTGACGATCGAGCAGGTGAAGGACGAACTGGCCGCGGCCGGGATGGAGGTCCGCCGATGAACGCGATGACGACCGATGCGGTGCTGGAGCGCATCCGCTTCACCGACACCGGGCTGGTGCCGGCGATCATCCAGCAGTGGGACACCCGCGAGGTGCTGATGATGGGGTGGATGGACGCGGAGGCGTTCCGCCGCACCATGAGCGAGGGCCGGGTGACGTTCTGGTCGCGCTCCCGCAAGGAGTACTGGCGGAAGGGCGACACGTCCGGGCACGTGCAGTACGTGAAGGGCGCCGCGCTCGACTGCGACGGCGACACCCTGCTGGTCACGGTCGAGCAGGTCGGCGCGGCCTGCCACACCGGCACGCGCACCTGCTTCGACGCGGATGTTCTTGAGCCGGTCGTGGGCGCGAGCCCCGAGATCGAGGCGGCCGACCTGTGATCGACACCGTGGGCGGCACGACGACCCGGAGCGCCTTCGACGGACTCGTCGGCGACCACCGCGTCGTCCCGGTGATCCGCGAGCTGTTCGCCGACGGGGAGACCCCGGTGGGCATCTACCGGAAGCTCGCGGCAGGCCGCCCGGGCACCTTCCTGCTGGAGTCCGCCGAGCAGGGCGGCATCTGGTCGCGCTTCTCGTTCGTCGGCGCGTCGTCGTTCGGCGTGCTGACCCAGGACGGCGACGCCGTGAACTGGCTTGACTACGGCCTGCCCGCCGAGCGCGCGCTCGGCACGGCGGCCTCGCTCCGGCCGCTGGAGGCTCTCGCGGCGCTGCATGCGCGCTGGCAGACCGCCCGCATCCCGGGCCTCCCTCCGCTCACCGGCGGTCTCGTCGGGTTCATCGGCTGGGAGGCGATCCGGCAGATCGAGCGCCTGCCCGACGCCCCGCCTGCCGATGTCGACGTGCCCGGCCAGGCGCTCGCCTTCGTGGCCGACCTCGTCGTCGTGGACCACCGCACCGGCACCGTGAAGCTGGTCGCCAACGCGCTGGCCGACGGCGTCGCCGCCGCGGACGCGCTGTGGGCGGATGCGCAGGCGCGTCTCGACCGCATGCAGCGCGAGCTCGCGCAGCCCTCCGAGGCGTGGTTGGAGGACGTCGACCTCGGCATCCCGGCCGAGCCGATCTCCCGCACGCGCCGCGAGGACTTCCTCTCGTCGGTCGTCACGGCCAAGGAGCGCATCGTCGACGGCGACATCTTCCAGGTCGTCATCTCGCAGCGCTTCGAGTTGGAGTGCACGGCCCCCGCGCTCGACGTCTACCGCGTGCTCCGCGCGCTCAACCCGAGCCCGTACATGTACCTGCTTTCTCTCGAGAAGCCGAGCGGAGAGCCGTACCAGATCGTGGGCTCGTCGCCCGAGGCGCTGGTGAAGGTGCAGGAGGGACGCGCGTTCACGCATCCCATCGCCGGATCGCGTCCCCGCGGTGCGACGCCGGAGCAGGACCTCGACCTGGAGGCGTCGCTGCTCGCCGACGACAAGGAGCGCGCCGAGCACCTGATGCTCGTCGACCTCGCCCGCAACGACCTGCTCAAGGTGTGCGAGGCGGGTACCGTCGAGGTGACGGAGTTCATGCGCATCGAGCGGTTCAGCCACATCATGCACATCGTGTCGTCCGTCGAGGGCGACTTGTTGCCGGACGCGACGGCGATCGACGTGTTCCGCGCGACGTTCCCGGCCGGAACGCTCTCGGGCGCGCCGAAGCCGATGGCGCTGCGGATCATCGACGAGCTGGAGCCCATCCAGCGCGGTGTGTACGGCGGCGTGATCGGGTACTTCGACTTCGCCGGGGATGCGGACCTCGCCATCGCGATCCGCACCGCCACGATCATGGACGGCGTCGCGCGGGTGCAGGCCGGCGGGGGACTGGTGGCCGACTCGATCCCGGAGAACGAGTTCCAGGAGTCGCAGAACAAGGCGGCGGCCCCGCTGCGCGCCGTCGCCGTGGCGAACGCCATGAAGCGCGTGCTGTGAGGGTCGAGAGCGTGAACGGCCGCCGCGTCAAGTACTCCACGATGCTGCTCCTCCTCGTGGGGAGCGGTCTCGCGCTGCTGGCGGCGACCCAGACGTGGTTCACGATCACGCTGACCGACACGGCCGAGCACTCCACCACGATCAGCGTGGCGGGATCGGTCGCCGCTCCCGCGCTGACGGCCCTGTCGCTCGCGGGGCTGGCATTGACGGCCGCGCTGGCGATCGCCGGTCCGGTCTTCCGGATCGTGCTCGCGCTGCTCGGGCTGCTGCTCGGCGTCTCCGTGCTCATCTCGGCGATCAGCGCGGTGTCGGATGCGGTGGGCGCGTCGTCCTCCGCGATCACGACGGCGACCGGCGTGGCCGGCGACTCCTCGATCCGCCGCCTGGTGCACTCGTCCGCGATCGAGCTGTGGCCGTGGGTGGCCCTCGTCGCCGGCGTCGTCATCATCCTGGCGAGCGCAGCGGTCGTCGTCTTCTCGCGGCTCTGGCCCGGCCCGTCGCGCAAGTACCAGACCCGCTTCGCCGGGGAGGACGGGCGCCCCGCCGACGAGCTCTTCGCCGCTGACGAGGAGCCCACCGACGACGCCGAGGCCCGCGCCGCCGCCGAGGCGCCGCCCGCCGACGCGCCCGACTCCGCGACCCCCACCGCCCTCGACCGCGACGCCGCGATCGACAGCTGGGACGACCTCACCCGCGGCGACGACCCGACGCGCTGACATCGGCGGGGGAGGCGCGCCCACTAGACTGGGGGCGTTCCAAATTCCCGTGCGCGCCGGGCGGCGCGCACCCGACGTGCAGGAGTCCCATGAGCAGCGAGTCAGTCGAGCCAGGCCACGGTCACTCGCCGGCGGCGTGGACGGCCGTGATCATCATGCTGGTCGCGTTCACCATCGGCGCTATCGCCTTCTTCTTCGACGCCCCCATCATCGTCTGGGCGGCTGCGGGTCTCGCGGTGATCGGCCTCATCGTCGGCTGGGTCATGAAGCGCGCCGGGTACGGCGTCGGCGGCGACAAGTACACCCCGAAGGGGCACTGATCCGTGCTCGCCGACCTCGTCGCCGGCGCGCTCGAGGACGCTGAGCGGAGACGCGACGAGCGTCCCCTCGCCGAGGTGGAGGCCGCAGCCCTCGCTCGCCCCGCCGCGATCGATGCTCTCGCCGCGCTCGCCCCGGCGGAGCGCGTCAAGATCATCGCCGAGGTGAAGCGCGCCAGCCCGTCCCGCGGCTCGCTCGCCGCCATCCCGGATCCCGCAGCCCTCGCGGTCTCGTACGAGACCGGCGGCGCCAGCGCGATCAGCGTCCTGACCGAGGAGCGCCGCTTCCACGGCTCGCTCGCCGACCTGGAGGCGGTCCGCGAGGCCGTCTCGATCCCGGTGCTGCGCAAGGAGTTCGTCGCCGATCCGTACCAGGTGTTCGAGGCCCGCGCCGCGGGCGCCGACCTGGTGCTGCTGATCGTCGCCGCGCTCGATCAGAAGCGGCTCGTCGAGCTGCACGAGCTGATCACCGAGCTGGGCATGACCTCGCTGGTGGAGGCGCACTCGGCCGACGAGCTGAGCCGCGCCCTCGACACCGGCGCGGGCCTCGTGGGCGTCAACGCCCGCGACCTGACGACGTTCGAGCTGGATCGGGACCTGTTCGGCCGCCTGGCCGGCAGCATCCCCTCCGGCGTCATCCGCGTGGCGGAGTCGGCCGTGAAGACGGCCGACGATGTCGCGCATTACCGAGCGGCGGGCGCCGATGTGGTGCTCGTCGGCGAGGCGCTCGTCACGAGCGACCCCGTCGCGACGCTCGAAGAGTTCTTGGGAGTCTGATGTCCCTCCGCACTGAGCAGGGTCCGTATTTCGGCGACTTCGGCGGCCGGTTCGTCCCCGAGTCGCTGGTCGCAGCGCTCGACGAGCTGTCGGCGGCGTGGGAGGAGGCGAAGGCCGACCCCGCTTTCCATGCCGAGCTGGATGAGCTCCACCGCAGCTACACCGGCCGCCCGTCGATCATCACCGAGGTGCCCCGGTTCGCCGAGCACGCAGGCGGCGCCCGCATCATCCTGAAGCGCGAGGACCTCAACCACACCGGCTCGCACAAGATCAACAACGTGCTGGGCCAGGCCATCCTGACGAAGCGCATCGGCAAGACCCGCGTGATCGCCGAGACCGGCGCCGGCCAGCACGGCGTCGCCACGGCGACGGCCGCCGCCCTGTTCGGGCTCGAGTGCACGATCTACATGGGCGAGGTCGACACCGAGCGCCAGGCGCTGAACGTCGCCCGCATGCGACTCCTCGGCGCCGAGGTCGTCGCCGTCAAGACCGGCTCGCGCACGCTCAAGGACGCCATCAACGACGCCATGCGCGACTGGGTGACGAACGTCGAGCACACCAACTACATCTTCGGAACGGTCGCGGGCCCGCACCCGTTCCCGGCGATGGTGCGCGACCTCCAGAAGATCATCGGCGAGGAGGCGCGCGAGCAGGTGCAGGAACTCACCGGCCGCCTGCCGAACGCCGTCGTCGCGTGCGTCGGCGGAGGCTCGAACGCGATGGGCATCTTCCACGCCTTCCTGGACGACGAGGATGTGCGCCTGATCGGCTTCGAGGCGGGCGGCGAGGGTGCGGACACCCCGCGTCACGCCGCGACGATCACCAAGGGCCGCCCCGGCGTGCTGCACGGCGCGCGCTCCATGCTGCTGCAGGACGAGGACGGCCAGACCATCGAATCCCACTCGATCTCCGCCGGCCTCGACTACCCGGGCGTCGGCCCGGAGCACGCCTGGCTCGCGAAGATCGGCCGCGCCGAGTACCGGCCGGTGTCGGATGCGGACGCCATGGAGGCCCTGCGCCTCCTCAGCCGCACCGAGGGCATCATCCCCGCCATCGAGTCGTCCCACGCCCTGGCCGGCGCCCTGGTCCTCGGGCGCGAGCTCGGGCCGGAGGGCATCATCCTGGTGAACCTCAGCGGCCGCGGCGACAAGGACATGGAGACGGCCGGGCGGTACTTCGACCTGATCGACGCCGACGCGGTGCAGTCGTGAGCGGCGTGGTCACGAGCCGCGTCGCCGAGGCGATCGCCCGCCGCAACACCGAGGCGTCCGGCGCGCTGATCGGCTACCTCCCGGCGGGCTTCCCGGACCTCACGACCAGTGTGGATGCGGCTGTCGCGCTCGCGCAGAACGGGGTCGACGTCATCGAGCTCGGCCTGCCGTACTCCGACCCCGTGATGGACGGCACGGTCATTCAGGCGGCGACGCAGCAGGCGCTCAGCGCCGGCTTCCGCCTGCGTGACGGCTTCACGGCCGTCCGCGAGATCACCGCGCAGGTCGACATCCCCGTGCTCGTCATGACCTACTGGAACCCGGTGCTGCAGTACGGCGTCGACCGCTTCGCGGACGACCTCGCGGCGGCCGGGGGAGCAGGTCTCATCACGCCCGACCTCATCCCGGACGAGGGTGCCGACTGGCTCGCCGCATCCGACCGCGTCGGTCTCGACCGCGTGTTCCTCGCAGCGCCCAGCTCGACCGACGCCCGCCTGAAGCAGGCGGTGGAGGAGAGCCGCGGGTTCGTCTACGCCGTCTCGACCATGGGCATCACGGGCGCGCGCACCGATGTGGATGCGGCGGCGCGCACGCTCGTCGGCCGCCTCCGCGAGGCGGGCGCGACCAGCACGTGCGTCGGACTGGGCATCTCCTCGGCCGCGCAGGTGGCCGAGGTGCTCGAGTACGCGGACGGCGCGATCGTCGGCTCGGCGCTCGTCAAGGCGCTGGCCGACGGCGGCGTGGCGGAGGCCAGGCGCGTGGCGGCCGGGCTCGCCCGCGGCACAGCGGCCTAGCCGGGCGTTCTAGACTATGGTGGCCGCGCGCCTCTCTGCGCCGCGGCATGATCGACACGAAAGGTGAGTCATCGGGTGTTTGCGACGATGAGCGGCTGGATGGCCAGCATCCCGAGTCCTGGGCCCGAGTGGGCGCAGATCCCGCTGCCTTTCTGGCCGTACCGCATCCAGATGTACGCGCTGATCATCCTCGTGGGCATCGTCGTCGCGGCCATGTGGACCTCGCGCCGCCTCACCAAGCAGGGCGCAGAGCCGGGCGTCGTGCTCGACATCCTGCTGTGCGCCGTACCGCTCGGGATCATCGGCGCCCGGTTCTACCACGTCGTGACGCACCCGAAGGACTTCTTCTACCCGGGCGCGAACATCTGGAACCCCTTCCAGCCCGGCAGCATCTGGGCGATCTGGGAGGGCGGCGGCGCCATCTTCGGCGCCCTGATCGGTGGCGCCATCGGTGTGCTCATCGGCTGCCGCTGGACCGGGCTCCGGTTCTGGACGTTCGCGGACGCGCTCGCGCCGGCCCTCCTGCTCGCGCAGGCCATCGGCCGCCTCGGCAACTACTTCAACCAGGAGCTCTTCGGCCTTCCGACCGACCTGCCCTGGGGCCTCCAGATCGACGCGGGCAACAAGGCGATCCCGGTCGGCCTGCCCGCGGACACGCTGTTCCAGCCGCTCTTCCTCTACGAGATGATCTGGAACGTCATCGGCGTCGTCGTCATCGTCTGGCTGCAGCGCCGCTTCCGCCTGCAGTGGGGCAAGGTGTTCGCCGTCTACCTGATCTGGTACGGCGCCGGCCGCTCCTACCTGGAGTCGATCCGCATCGACCCGAGCGAGTTCACGCTGCTCGGCATCCCGAGCAACGTCTGGGCCGCTTTCGGCGCCGTGGTGCTCGGCCTCATCATCTTCCTCGTCCAGTCGCGCAGGCACCCCGGCCTCGAGCCGAGCCCGTACCGACCGGGTCGTGAATGGGTGAACCCGGATGCTGAGGTAGACTCGGACGACACGGACCTGGAGGACGAGGACGCCGCCGACGCAGACGGTGTGCCTGCCGGGTCCGCTTCGGCCAAGGCCACAAGCCCCACGAACGGATAAACCCGACGGCTCGAAGTACCAAAACCGTCGAGGCGATCCCACGCACCTGACCGCTCCACGATTCCGAGCCGCACACGGCCCGGAGGATGCGGCGGAACTCATACGCACCGGGCCGATGGCGTCCCTGCACCCAACATCCCCACATCCACGACACTGTGAGGACGGTCGACAGATGGCGCTCACGCCTCCCCATTCCCGCTTCGGGACCGTGCCTGGCCCGCAGGGCCTGTACGACCCTGCCCACGAGAAGGACGCCTGCGGTCTCGCCATGGTCGCGACCCTCCGAGGCACGGCCGGGCACGACATCATCGACGCCGCGCTCGAGGCGCTGCGTCACCTCGAGCACCGCGGCGCGGTCGGCTCGGACGCCGGCACCGGTGACGGTGCGGGCATCATCACCCAGGTGCCGGATGCGTTCCTGCGCGCCGTCGCCGGCTTCGAGCTCCCGGCGGCCGGTCGGTACGCGGTCGGCAACGCGTTCCTGCCGAGCGCGGAGGACGAGCGCGCCGAGGTCAAGGCGGCTCTCGAATCCATCGCGGCCGAGCACGAGCTGACCGTCCTCGGCTGGCGGTCCGTCCCTGTCCGCCCGGACGAGCTCGGCACGCTGGCCCGCCAGGCCATGCCGGTGATCGAGCAGCTCTATGTCGCGTCCACTCGCGTCGACGAGAACGGCGAGGGTGTCTCCGGCATCGCGCTCGACCGTCAGACCTTCTTCCTGCGGAAGCGGGCCGAGCGGGAGCTCGACCTGTACTTCTCGTCGCTGTCGAGCCGCACGCTCGTCTACAAGGGCATGGTCACCACGCTCCAGCTGGAGCCGTTCTACCCGGACCTGTCGGATGAGCGCTTCGCCTCGAAGCTCGCCCTGGTGCACTCGCGCTACTCGACGAACACCTTCCCGTCGTGGCCGCTCGCGCAGCCGTTCCGGATGATCGCGCACAACGGCGAGATCAACACCGTCCAGGGCAACCGCAACTGGATGCGCGCCCGCCAGTCGCAGCTCGAGAACGAGCTGCTCGGCGACCTGAAGCCGGTGTTCCCGATCGTCACGCCCGGCGCCTCCGACTCGGCCTCCTTCGATGAGGTCGTGGAGCTGCTGTCGCTGAGCGGCCGGTCGCTCCCGCACGCCGTCATGATGATGGTGCCGGAAGCGTGGGAGAACCAGACCGAGATCGACCCGGTCCGCCGCGCGTTCTACGAGTACCACTCGATGCTCATGGAGCCGTGGGACGGCCCGGCGGCGATCGTGTTCACCGACGGCTCGGTCGTCGGCGCGACCCTCGACCGCAACGGCCTGCGCCCCGGCCGGTACGTCGTCACGAACGACGGCCTCGTCGTGCTCGCCTCCGAGATCGGCGTGCTCGACTTCGAGCCCAGCCGCGTCGTCCGCAAGGGCCGCCTGCGCCCCGGCCGGATGTTCCTGGTCGACACGGTCGCCGGCCGCCTCATCGAGGACGAGGAGATCAAGTCCGAGCTCGCCGCCGGCGCGCCCTACGGGGAGTGGCTGGACGAGGGCCGGATCAACCTGAAGGACCTCCCGGAGCGCGAGCACATCGTCCACACCCCGGCGTCGATCACACGCCGCCAGCGGACGTTCGGCTACACGGAGGAGGAGGTCCGCATCCTCCTCCGCCCGATGGCGACCACCGGCGCGGAGCCGCTCGGCGCCATGGGATCGGACACGCCCGTCGCCGTGCTGTCGGAGCGCCCGCGCCTGCTGTTCGACTACTTCACGCAGCAGTTCGCGCAGGTCACCAACCCGCCGCTCGACTCGATCCGCGAGGAGGTCGTCACCTCCCTGAAGCTCGGTCTCGGCCCGGAGCGCAACCTGCTGTCGGCCGGCCCCGAGCACGCCAAGCAGGTCGTGCTCGACTTCCCGGTGATCGACAACGACGAGCTGGCGAAGATCCAGCACATCGACCCGCGGCCGGGCAGCACGCTGACCACGACCGTGCGCGGCCTGTACCGTTCGGACGCCGGCCCCGACGCCCTGGAGCGCCGTCTCGCCGAGATGTGCGACGAGGTCGACGAGGCCATCGCGGCCGGAGCGCAGTTCATCGTGCTCAGCGACCGCGACTCGACGAAGGACCTCGCGCCCATCCCGTCGCTGCTGATGCTCGCCGCCGTGCACCACCACCTCATCCGCTCGGAGACCCGCATGAAGGTGGGCCTGATCGTGGAGGCCGGGGATGTGCGCGAGGTGCACCACGTCGCCCTGCTCATCGGGTACGGCGCCTCGGCGATCAACCCGTACCTGGCGATGGAGACCTGCGAGGAGCTCGTCCGCAGCGGGATGATCACCGGCGTCAGCCCCGAGAAGGCGGTCAAGAACGTCATCAAGGCGCTCGGCAAGGGCGTGCTGAAGATCATGTCGAAGATGGGCATCTCGACGGTGTCCTCCTACGCGGGCGCTCAGGCGTTCGAGGCCGTCGGGCTCAGCCAGGAGTTCGTCGACCAGTACTTCACCGGCACGACGAGCAAGCTGGGCGGCGTCGGGATCGACGTCATCGCGGCCGAGAACCTCGCCCGTCACGAGAGCGCGTACCCCGCCGAGGGCGCCGCGCTCGCGCACGAGCGCCTCGCGACCGGCGGCGAGTACCAGTGGCGCCGCGACGGATCTCCGCACCTCTTCAACCCGGAGACGGTCTTCCGCCTGCAGCACTCCACGCGCACGCGGCGGTACGACGTGTTCCGCGAGTACACGAGGCTCGTCGACGACCAGTCCGAGTCGCTGATGACCCTGCGCGGGATGTTCTCGCTCAAGGAGGGCGAGCGTCCGCCGGTGCCGCTGGAGGAGGTCGAGCCCGTCTCGTCCATCGTCAAGCGCTTCTCCACGGGTGCGATGAGCTACGGCTCCATCTCCAAGGAGGCGCACGAGACGCTCGCAATCGCGATGAACCGGCTCGGCGCCAAGTCGAACACCGGTGAGGGCGGCGAAGACCTCGACCGTCTGCTCGACCCGGAGCGTCGCAGCGCCATCAAGCAGGTCGCCTCCGGCCGCTTCGGTGTGACGTCGATGTACCTGACGCACGCCGACGACATCCAGATCAAGCTGGCGCAGGGCGCGAAGCCCGGCGAGGGCGGGCAGCTGCCGCCGACCAAGGTGTACCCGTGGGTCGCGCGCACCCGTCACGCGACCGCCGGTGTCGGCCTCATCTCGCCGCCGCCGCACCACGACATCTACTCGATCGAAGACCTCAAGCAGCTCATCTTCGACCTGAAGCGCGCCAACCCGGGCGCCCGCGTGCACGTCAAGCTGGTTTCCGAGTCGGGTATCGGCGCGGTCGCGGCCGGCACCGCCAAGGCGCTGGCCGACGTCATCCTGGTCTCCGGCCACGACGGCGGCACGGGCGCATCCCCGGTCAACTCGCTGAAGCACGCCGGGACGCCGTGGGAGCTGGGCCTCGCCGAGACGCAGCAGACGCTGATGCTGAACGGGATGCGCGAGCGCGTCGTCGTGCAGGTCGACGGCCAGCTGAAGACCGGACGCGACGTCATCGTCGGTGCGCTGCTCGGGGCCGAGGAGTTCGGCTTCGCGACCGCGCCGCTGGTCGTCTCCGGCTGTGTCATGATGCGCGTCTGCCACCTGGACACCTGCCCCGTCGGCGTCGCCACGCAGAACCCCGAGCTCCGTGCTCGGTTCTCGGGCAAGCCCGAGTTCGTGGTCAACTTCTTCGAGTTCATCGCGGAGGAGGTGCGCGAGTACCTCGCTGCCCTCGGCTTCCGCACCCTCGACGAGGCGATCGGCCACGCCGAGCTGCTCGACGTCGACCGCGCCGTCGACCACTGGAAGGCGTCCGGTCTCGACCTCGCGCCCATCCTGCACGGTCCGGCCTTCGGTCCGGAGGCTCCTCGCCGCAACGGCCGCGCGCAGGACCACGAGCTGGAGCACCACTTCGACGTGCAGCTGATCGACGCGGCACGCGATGTGCTGGAGAACGGCGGCCGCATCGAGCTGAGCCTCCCGATCCGCAACACGGAGCGCGCCGTGGGCACGATGCTGGGCCACGAGGTGACCGTCCGCCACGGCGAGAACGGCCTCCCCGCCGGCTCCATCGACATCACGCTCACCGGTTCGGCCGGTCAGTCGCTCGGCGCGTTCCTCCCCGCGGGCATCACGCTGCGGCTGGAGGGCGACTCCAACGACTACGTCGGCAAGGGCCTGTCGGGCGGCCAGATCGTCGTGAAGCCCCCGCGCGACAGCGTGTTCGCCGCCGAGCGGAACGTGATCGCCGGCAACGTGATCGGCTACGGCGCGACGCAGGGCAGCATGTTCATCCGCGGGATCGTGGGCGAGCGCTTCCTGGTGCGCAACTCGGGTGCGACGGCGGTCGTCGAAGGCGTGGGCGACCACGCGCTCGAGTACATGACCGGTGGTCTCGCCGTCATCCTCGGCGGCACCGGACGCAACCTCGGTGCCGGAATGTCCGGCGGGACCGCGTACGTGTACGACCTGAAGCGGGAGCGCGTCAACCGCGACTCGCTCGCGACGGGCGAGCTCGAACTCCTGCCGCTCGGCAGCGCAGACATCGAGATCGTCCGCGACCTGCTCGAACAGCACGCCGCCGAGACGGGCTCCGAGCTCGCCGCGCGGATGCTGGAGGACTTCGACGAGACCGTCGCGAAGTTCGTCAAGGTGCTGCCGCGGGACTACGCCGCGGTGATGCAGATGCGCCAGGAAGCCGTCGACGAGGGTCTCGACCCCGACGGCGACATCGTGTGGAACAGAATTCTGGAGGTGACCGGTGGCTGACCCAAAGGGCTTTATGAAGGTGACCGAGCGGGAGCTGCCCAAGCGCCGCCCCGTCTCGGTCCGGCTCATGGACTGGAAAGAGGTCTACGAGGCCCAGGACCCGGCGCAGCTGCGCCGCCAGGCCGGACGCTGCATGGACTGCGGCGTGCCGTTCTGCCACTCGGGCTGCCCGCTCGGCAACCTCATCCCCGAGTGGAACGACCTCATGTGGCGCGGCGAGGGCCGCCAGGCGATCGACCGCCTCCACGCGACGAACAACTTCCCGGAGTTCACCGGGCGGCTGTGCCCCGCTCCCTGCGAGTCGTCGTGCGTGCTCGGCATCAACCAGCCGGCCGTCACGATCAAGCAGGTCGAGGTCTCGATCATCGACCAGGCGTGGCAGCACGGCTGGGTGCAGCCGCAGCCGCCGGAGCGCCTCACCGGCAAGACGGTCGCCGTGGTCGGCTCCGGCCCCGCCGGCCTCGCCGCGGCTCAGCAGCTGACGCGCGCCGGCCACACCGTCGCCGTCTACGAGCGGGACGACCGCATCGGCGGACTGCTGAGGTACGGCATCCCCGACTTCAAGATGGAGAAGAAGCACCTCGAGGCGCGTCTCAACCAGATGATGGCCGAGGGCACCCGGTTCCGCGCCGGTGTCGACATCGGCACGGACATCAGCTGGGACGACCTGCGCGCCCGGTACGACGCGGTCGTCGTCGCGACCGGCGCGATGGTGCCGCGCGACCTGCTCATCCCGGGCCGTGAGCTCTCCGGCGTGCACTTCGCCATGGAGTACCTGGTCCAGCAGAACAAGGCGGGCGCGGGCGACCAGATCGCCGACCAGATCACGGCGGACGGCAAGCACGTCGTCGTCCTCGGCGGCGGCGACACCGGCGCGGACTGCATCGGCACCGCCCACCGCCAGGGCGCCGCGAGCGTCACCAACCTCGCCATCGGCAAGCAGCCGCCTGCCGAGCGCCCCGACCACCAGCCGTGGCCGACCACGCCGACGCTGTTCGAGGTCCAGTCGGCCCACGAGGAGGGCGGGAAGCGCGAGTACCTCGCGTCGACCGTCGAGTTCCTCGCCAACGAGTTCGGAGAGGTGCGCGCCCTGCTCGTGGCCGAGACCGAGTTCCTCGACGGACGCCGGGTGCCGAAGGCCGGAACCGAGCGCGAGATCCCGGCCGACCTGGTGCTGCTGGCCCTCGGATTCACCGGCCCGGAGCAGCAGGACCTGTCCTCGCAGCTGGGCCTGCCGTTCGACGGCCGCGGCAACGTCGCGCGTGATTCCGACTACCAGACGGAGCAGGAGGGCGTGTTCGTCGCCGGCGACGCCGGCCGCGGTCAGTCCCTGATCGTGTGGGCTATCGCAGAGGGCCGGGCAGCGGCGGCCGCTGTTGACCGGTATCTTGAAGGGGAGACGCAGTTGCCGTCTCCGATCCGTCCCACCGACCGCGGCATCCTCGTCTGAGCGAGGCGATGCCCGCACGACCGGGCGCCACCACGAAATCACGCGCCGTCGGCGCAGAATCACGGAGCGAACAGAAAAGCATGAGAAGGGCCAAAATCGTCGCGACCCTCGGGCCGGCGACCTCCAGCTACGACAACATCCGCGCGATCATCGACGCGGGTGTGGACGTGGCCCGCATGAACCTGAGCCACGGCAGCTACGAGGTGCACGAGGGGGTCTACGCCAACGTGCGCAAGGCCGCCGACGACGCCGGGAAGCCGGTCGCCGTGCTCGTCGACCTCCAGGGCCCCAAGATCCGCCTCGGCAAGTTCGAGGCTGGGCCCTACGAGCTCGCCGAGGGCGACATCTTCAAGATCACCACCGAAGACATCATCGGCACGAAGGAGATCTCCTCGACGACGTTCAAGGGCCTGCCCAACGACGTCAAGCCGGGCGACTTCCTGCTGATCGACGACGGCAAGGTGCGCGTTCGCGTCGTCGAGGTCGACGGCCCGGTCGTCACGACCGAGGTGATCGTCGCCGGTCCCGTCTCGAACAACAAGGGCATCAACCTGCCGGGCGTCGCCGTGAACGTCCCGGCGCTCTCCGACAAGGACGAGGCCGACCTGCGCTGGGGCCTCAAGCTCGGCGCCGACCTGATCGCCCTCTCGTTCGTCCGGAACGCCAAGGACATCGAGCGCGTGCACGAGATCATGGCGGAGGAGGGCCGCAAGGTCCCCGTCGTCGCGAAGATCGAGAAGCCGCAGGCCGTGGATGCGCTCGAGGAGATCATCGAGGCGTTCGACGCCATCATGGTCGCCCGCGGCGACCTGGGCGTCGAGCTGCCGCTCGAGGCCGTGCCGATCGTGCAGAAGCGCGCTGTCGAGCTGGCCCGCCGCGCGGCGAAGCCGGTCATCGTGGCGACGCAGATGCTCGAGTCGATGATCTCCAGCCCGGTGCCGACCCGCGCCGAGACCTCGGACGTCGCGAACGCCGTCCTCGACGGCGCCGACGCGGTCATGCTCTCGGGCGAGACCAGCGTCGGGGAGTACCCGACGGTCACCGTGCAGACCATGGCGCGCATCGTCACCTCGACCGAGGAGCACGGCCTGGACCGAATCCAGCCGCTCGGCACCCGCCCCCGCACCCAGTCGGGCGCGATCACGCTCGCCGCGGTCGAGGTCGCCGACTTCGTCGAGGCGAAGTTCCTCTGCGTCTTCACCGAGTCGGGGGAGTCCGCCCGCCGCATGGCGCGTCTGCGCAACAAGATCCCGATCCTGGCGTTCACGCCGGAGGAGTCGGTTCGCCGCCGCATGTCGTTGTTCTGGGGCGTCGAGTCGTTCGTCGTCGGCCGTGTCACCCACACCGACCAGATGGTCGCGCAGGTGGATGAGGCCCTCAAGTCGACCGGCCGCGCCGTAGACGGCGACAAGGTGATCATCATCTCCGGTTCCCCTCCCGGGATCCCCGGAACCACCAACGACATCCGCGTGCACCGGGTCGGCGACGTCCTGTAGCACCGGTCGGAAGGGCCCCGCTTCGGCGGGGCCCTTCTGCGTTCCCGGGCGGCGTCGCTCGATGCGCGCGCACTCCCGCCGGGTCGCGGCGCGGGTTCGGAGGACTTCCGAGCCTTCGCGCCCGCATCCACCTCCCTTTCCCGCGTTCTGAGGCGCGTCGAGTCGGCTTCTCCTCCCTTTCCACCGCCGTGCGAGTCGAGGGGACGCGTCCATTCGGCGTCTCGGAGGCGGCCGGAAAGGGAGGCGATCCCGCGCGACACGCCGAGGATAGAACGGGAACGGAGGGGATCGGAGGGCCGGCCCTGACCGCGTCCTCCGTTCCTGTCGACCGGCGGTTCTGAGCGCGGCGACCGGGTCGGGCATCCGGGCGTCGTCCTCAGGGATGACGCGGGGTACGACCGGGGGATGAAGTCCGGCTTTGCCAGCCAATCCGGAGGGTCCGCGGCGCTCCGGCGCGCGTATCCTCAGGCTATGGAACACCGTTGGATGCGCTGGGCGCCCGCCGTCGTCGCCCCCGTGGCGATCGCCGCCGCCGTCATCGTCTCGCCCCTCGCCGCCGGAGCGTCGGATCTCCCCGTGAAGTCGCCCGCCGACGTGCTGCGGCTGGTCGCCGCGAGCGACACGCGGTCGTTCTCCGGCACGGTCGAGCAGAGCTCCGACCTCGGACTTCCCGAACTCCCCGCGACCACGTCGAAGGGCATGGACGACGGCGATGCCGCGAGCCTGCTCGAACTGGCTCTCGCCGACCACACCGCGAAGGTGTGGGTCGACGGCCCGACGCACGTGCGCGTCCAGGTGCTCGACAAGCTCGCCGAGCGGGATGCGATCCGCAACGGCGACGACCTCTGGCTGTACGAGTCCAACGGCAAGAAGGTCGCGCACGCGACCCTCCCTGACTCCGACGCGAAGGCGACGCCGACGCCGGACGCCACGGCGCTGACCCCGTCGCAGCTGGCACAGCGATTCCTTTCCGCGGTCGACCCGTCCACGAAGGTGACCCTCGGCGACGAGACGAAGGTGGCCGGTCGTGACGCGTACGACCTCGTGCTGACTCCGCGCACCGACGCGACCCTCATCGGCAGCGTCTCCATCGCCGTCGACGGCAAGACCGGCATCCCGCTGAAGGTCGCCGTCACCGCCCGGGGCGCGAGCGCGCCGGCGTTCGAGGCCGGCTTCACCGCGTTCAGCGATCAGAAGCCGGATGCCGGCGTCTTCTCGTTCACGCCGCCGAAGGGCGCCAGCGTGTCCGAGCAGAAGCTTCCGACCGGTGACGAGGCCAAGCAGGTCGCAGGCTCGCACCCGAAGCCCACCGTCTCGGGCGAGGGCTGGGCGACGGTCGTGTCCCTTCCCGCCGGCGCCGCGCCGGCCGGTGTGGCCGACGACCCGCTGTTCCAGCAGCTGACCCAGCCGGTCGACGAAGGCCGCGCTCTGAGCTCCTCGCTGGTGTCGGTGCTCATCACCGCGGACGGCCGTGTCCTGGCCGGGTCCGTCCCGGTCTCGGCTCTGCAGACCGCGGCGGCGCAGGCGTCCGCGCAGTGACCGACGCGGCGATCGCGACCAGCGGGCTCACCAAGCGCTTCCGGTCGCGAGCAGTCGTCGACGGTCTCGACCTGAACGTTCCGCGCGGTTCGGTGTTCGGCTTCCTCGGCCCGAACGGGTCGGGCAAGACCACGACCATCCGGATGCTGCTGGGCCTCGTCTCCCCGTCCGCCGGCTCGATCCGGGTGCTGGGCGAGGCGATGCCCGACCGCGGCGCACGTGTGCTCCCGCGGGTCGGTGCGCTGGTCGAGGGGCCGGCGTTCGCGCCGTACCTCTCGGGCACCGCGAACCTGATGCGACGCGACACCGCCGACCGCTACGCTCCGGGCGCCACCCGCCGCGCGCGGGTGGAGGCCGCGCTCGAACGCGTCGGCCTGTCGCACGCTGCGGGAAAGCACGTGCGCGCCTACTCGCTCGGGATGAAGCAGCGCCTCGGCATCGCCGGCGCGCTCCTGACCGACCGCGACCTCCTGGTGCTCGACGAGCCGACGAACGGACTGGACCCGCAGGGCACCCGCGAGGTGCGCGCGCTGGTGCGGTCGCTCGCCGACGAGGGGACGACGGTGTTCGTCTCCAGCCACCTGCTGGCCGAGATCGAGCAGGTCTGCACGCACGCGGCGATCATGCGCACGGGTCGCCTGGTCGCGCAGGGGTCGCTCGACCAGCTGCGGAGCGCGTCCGGTCCGCGGGTGGCGGTCGAAACGCCGGATGCGGCACAGGCAGTCGGTGTGCTGAGCCGGTTCGGTCTGGACCCCGTCGTGACGGGCAACGGAGTGGAGGCGTCCCTGGGCGACGCTGCTCCGGCGGCCGAAGAGCTGTCGGCGGCACTCGTCGGCGACGGCGTGCGGCTGCGCGGATTCGCTGTGCGCTCCTCCAGCCTGGAGGAGCGTTTCGTGGAGCTCACGGGGGAGGGCTTCGATGTCGAGCAATGAACTGCCGAGCAGTGAACTGCCGAGCAATGACCTGCGGAGTGCGGCGGCCCGTTCCGATGAGGTCGGCGCCGAGCAGGCGATCCAGCCGTCCGTCACGCGCCCGGCGGGCGGCGTCGCCGAACGCCGTGAGCGCCCGAGCGGCGGATGGGCGCTCCTGGGATCGGAGATCTCGGTCATGTTCCGCCGCTGGCGCACCTGGGCGATGCTGGGAGCTCTCGCGGCCATCCCGCTGCTGATCGCCATCGCGGTGCGGGTCACCGGCGGCAGTTCGCGCGGTCCGGCTTTCCTCAGTGAGATCACCTCCAATGGGCTGTTCGTCGCATTCACCGCCCTCGTCGTCTGCGTGCCGCTGTTTCTTCCGTTGACGATCGGCGTCGTCGCCGGTGACACGATCGCGGGCGAGGCGAGCCACGGCACCCTCCGCTATCTCGTCATCGCACCGGCCGGGCGGCTCCGGCTGCTCGCGGTCAAGTACGCCGGGAGCGCGGTGTTCTGCATCGCAGCCGCGTTGGTCGTCGGGCTGGCTGGAGCACTGATCGGCATGCTGCTCTTCCCGATCGGCCCGGTCACTCTGCTGTCCGGGATCCAGGTGAGCATGGGGGAGGCGTACTTCCGTCTGCTGCTGATCGCGCTCTACATCGTGGTGTCGCTGCTCGGACTGTGCGCGATCGGGCTGTTCCTGTCGACGCTGACAGACGTCCCGGTCGGCGCCATGGCAGCGACCGCCGTGCTGGCCGTCGTCTCGCAGGTGCTCGACCAGCTGCCGCAGCTGGAGGGGCTCCACCCCTGGCTGTTCAGCCACTACTGGCTGGGGTTCGGCGACTTCTTGCGCGATCCGATCTCGTGGGACTCCTTCGGCGACAACGCGCTGCTGCAGCTCGGCTACATCGTCGTCTTCGGGGCGCTGGCGGTCGGCCGCTTCACCACGAAGGACATCCTCAGCTGATCTGTGGGTCGCAACACGCCGTTATGCGGCGCGCATAACGGCGTGTCGCGTCCCACAGCGGTCGCGGGTCAGGGCACGGACTCGGCGGTCTGCTCCAGCTCGGAGCGGGGATGGTCGCGCTGCGTCGCGATGGTGATCCCGGCCGCGAGGCACACCACCACGATGCCGACCAGCTGGATGAGCGTGAAGTGCTCTCCCAGCACGATCACCCCGAACACGGTGGCGACCACCGGCCCGAAACTCGCGATGACGGCGTACAGCCGCGGTGTGATCCGGCGCAGGATGAACGTGTCCAGGCTGTACGGGACGGCCGACGACAGCACGCCGAGCGCCAGCAAGAGGAGCAGCACCCGCGCATCCACTCGGCTGTAGTCGATGACGACGAGTGCGATGGGCACGGTCAGGACCGTGGAGACGATGCTCGCCACGCTGAGGCCTTCGAGGCCCGGCAGCCGCATCGCGACCTGGCGGGTGAGCAGGATGTACGCCGCCCAGGCGGCGGCAGCGGTCAGCGCCAGCGCGACGCCGAGAGGGTCGACCGTCCCCTCGGTCGCCGTGAGGAGCAGGACACCCGCCGCTGCGGCCACCGCGCATCCCGCATCCAGCAGGCGCCGGGAGCCGGCCAGCGCGAGAGCGAACGGGCCCAGGAACTCGATGGTGGCGGCGATGCCCAGCCCGAGTCGCCCGACGGCCTCGTAGAAGCTGAGGTTCATGGCGGCGAGCACCACGCCCAGCGCGAGGGCGGGCCAGAGCCGCCGCCAGGTCAGTTCGGCGCGGCGCGGACGGTAGAACGGCAGCACGGCCGCGGCCGTCACGACCTGGCGGGCGGCGACGACGACGACGGATCCGACGATCGGGATGAGCAGGCCGGCCAGCGCCGAGCCGTAGTTGATGCTCACTTCCGTCGCCACCTGGGTGCTCGCGCCGACGAGGCGGTCGCGACGGGTGGAGCTCACCCGGTCGAGCCTACCCGCCGTCGGGGCTCAGACGGTCCGGCGCATGATGGCTCGCGTCGTGCTCGGACGGCGCACCACCTCGAACCCGCCGTCGCGGAACAGCGCGACGGTGCCGTGGTACCGCTCCGCCGCCGACAGCGACGGCCGCACCTCCGGGTCGACCGGGTACCCCTCGACCACCTCCGCGCCCTGGGCCCGGGCGTGCTCGACGGCGCCGTCCAGCAGCACGCGGGCGACGCCCTGACGGCGGAACTCCGAGCGAACCACGAAGCAGGTGACCGCCCAGGGATCGGCGGGGTCGCCCTCCCGCCGCTTGGTGATGGGGGAGCGCGCGAGCGTCGGATACGCCGAGTACGGCTCGACGGCCGCCCACCCGGCGGGCTCGCCGTCGATCCAGGCGATCACCCCTGGGGAGCCCTCCCGCACCTGGTCGTGCAGGAGCTCCCGCCTTTCGTCCACCGAGAGCCGGTCGTTCTGCGACCGCGGCACCTTGAACCACTGGCACCAGCATCCCGATGGGTCTCCCGGTGTGCTGAACACGGTCTCCAGATCGCCCCAGACGGCGTCGTCGACGGGACGGACCACGGTGTCGCTCATGCCTCGACGCTAGCGCGCACGGGTGACACGGACCAGGGGTGGTTCCTCACCGCCTGCCCCACCGGTCACGCCCAGGCAGAGCGCCGTGAGGAGCGAGGGATGCTCCACGTGCGCGAAATGCCCGGTGGCGGGGAGGATGCGCGTGCGCAGCCCCGGGACGACGGCCGCGAGCCCGGCGTCGTCCGCCGCCGTGACGAAGACGTCCCGATCGCCGTGCAGCGCGAGCACCGGGCACCGGATGCGCGCCCAGCGCTCGGCCGCCGGATACCGCCGCGCGCAGGCGACCGCGCGCACGAACGCCGCGGGCCGCAGGTCGCGCGCGAGCTCGTGGGCGGAGCCGGGGAGCGGCGACGAGAACAACGGAGCGATGAGCAGCGGCAGCAACCGCATCCGCTCCAGAGCTCGTACCAGTCGGTGCCCAGCTGGTCCGAGCGCGGCCAGCACGCGCATCCCGGCGAGCAGCAGCATCAAGGGCGCGTGACGGTACAGCAGGGATGCGGTGCTCTGCCCATCCGCCCGCCCGCCGAACGTCGTGGCCGACACCAGTACCACCGACTCCGTGGCGATCGGCTCACGCACCGCGAGCTCGAGCGCGACGAATCCGCCGAGCGAGTGCCCGACCACGCGCCACCGCTCGTACCCGAGCGCGCGGGCGACGATCGCGACGCTCGACGCGAGCACGGCGGCGTCGAGTGACGCCACCTCGGCGGGGGAGTCGCCCCAGCCCGGGAGGTCGGGGACGACCAGGTCGGGGACGGTCGCTCCGCGTTTAGCCTCGGCCGCGGCGATCAGCGGCTCCCACGTGGTCCACGAACCCGCCGCTCCGTGCAGCAGGATGGTCGCCACCGCGGATTCACGCGCCGTTCTGTGCACGGTCACCGGCCCGGCATCCGTCTCCACCATCGTCTGTTCCACTCCTGTTCTTCGGAGCGGACCGGCCGTAGGATTCGCGAGGAGCCCACCCTGCGCCGGGCCCCTCCGCGCGCGGGACACGTCACCGAGCAGGGAGCACCCGATGACCGAGACGACGACAGCCACCGACAGGCCCGCCGACCACCGCGTCCACGACCTCAGCGAGGAGACGCTCGACCGCATCGACGCCTGGTGGCGCGCGGCGAACTACCTCTCGGTCGGGCAGATCTACCTGCTCGACAACCCGCTGCTGCGACGCCCACTCTCGCGGGACGACATCAAGCCGCGGCTGCTCGGTCACTGGGGTACGACTCCCGGTCTCAACTTCATCTACGCGCACCTCAACCGGGTGATCCGGGAGCGCGACCTGAACACGCTCTTCGTCGCCGGCCCCGGCCACGGCGGACCGGGCGTCGTCGCCGGCGCCTACCTCGACGGCACCTACAGCGAGCTGTACAGCGCCATCGACCAGAGCGAGGACGGCCTGCGGCGACTGTTCCGCCAGTTCTCGTTCCCGGGCGGCATCCCGAGCCATGCAGCGCCGCAGACGCCCGGCTCCATCCACGAGGGCGGCGAGCTCGGCTACGCGTTGTCGCACGCGTACGGCGCAGCATTCGACAACCCCGACCTGCTGGTCGCGGCGGTCGTCGGCGACGGCGAGGCCGAGACCGGCCCGCTCGCCACCGCGTGGCACTCGAACAAGTTCCTCAATCCGAAGCAGGACGGCGTCGTGCTGCCGATCCTGCACCTCAACGGCTACAAGATCGCCAACCCGACGGTGCTCGCCCGCATCCCCGAGTCCGAACTGCTCGACCTCATGCGCGGCTACGGCTACACGCCGTACATCGTCTCGGGCGGGTTCGACGGCGAAGACCCGCGCGAGGTGCACAAGCGGATGGCGGCGACGCTGGACGAGATCCTCGACCGGATCGCGCAGATCAAGGCGGAGGCGGATGCCGACGAGCTGGACGGGCGCCCTGCCTGGCCGATGCTGATCCTCCGCACCCCGAAGGGATGGACCTGCCCCGCCGAGATCGACGGGCACCCTGCCGAGAACAACTGGCGCTCGCATCAGGTCCCGCTCGCCAACGCGCGCGACACCGAGGCGCACACGCGCCTGCTGGAGAGCTGGATGGCCTCCTACCGTCCGCACGAGCTGTTCGACGAGGAGGGACGGCCGGTCGAGTTGATCACCGGCCTCGCGCCGGAGGGCGAGCGGCGGATGAGCGCCAACCCGGTCGCGAACGGCGGCCTGCTGCGCCGCGACCTCCGGCTTCCCGACTTCCGCGATTACGCCGTCGACGTGCCGCAGCCCGGCGAGACGGTGGCCGAGGCGACCCGCGTGCTCGGCGAGTGGCTGCGGGATGTGATGATCGCCAACCCGCACGACTTCCGGCTGTTCGGCCCGGACGAGATCGCCTCCAACCGGCTCCAGGCGGTCTTCGACACCACCAGCAAGCAGTGGAACGCCGGCTACCTGCCGATCGACGACGACAACCACCTCGCGCCGACGGGCCGGGCGATGGAGGTGCTGAGCGAGCACCAGTGCCAGGGCTGGCTGGAGGGCTACCTCCTGACCGGCCGCCACGGCGTCTTCACCTCGTACGAGGCGTTCATCCACATCGTCGACTCGATGTTCAATCAGCACGCCAAGTGGCTGAAGTCGGCGAGCGAGGTGTCGTGGCGACGGCCGGTGGCCTCCCTCAACTACCTCCTCAGCTCGCACGTCTGGCGGCAGGACCACAACGGCGCCTCCCACCAGGACCCGGGGTTCATCGACCACGTCGTCAATAAGAAGGCCGACGTCGTGCGCGTGTATCTGCCGTTCGACGCGAACACCCTGCTGTCGACGTATGACCACTGCCTGCGCTCGGTCGACTACGTCAACGTCGTGGTCGCGGGCAAGCAGCCCGCGCCGAACTGGCTGACGATGGAGGAGGCCATCGCGCATTGCACGCGTGGCATCGGCATCTTCCCGTGGGCCGGCACCGAGGTGGAGGGCGAGGAGCCGGATGTGGTGCTCGGCTGCGCGGGCGACATCCCGACGCTCGAAACCCTCGCGGCCGCTGACATCCTGCGCCGCCGCCTGCCGGACCTCAAGGTGCGCGTGGTCAATGTCGTCGACCTGATGCGGCTGCAGAGCGAGGGAGAGCACCCGCACGGCCTCAACGATCGCGAGTACGACGCGCTGTTCACCGCCGACAAGCCGGTGATCTTCGCGTACCACGGCTACCCGTGGCTGATCCACCGCCTCACCTACCGTCGCAACGGCCACGCGAATCTCCACGTGCGCGGATACAAGGAGGAGGGCACCACCACGACGCCGTTCGACATGGTGATGCTCAACGACCTCGACCGCTACCACCTGGTGATCGACGTCATCGACCGGGTGCCCGGGCTGGCGTCGCGCGAGGCGGAGCTGCGGCAGGAGATGCAGGACGCCCGCCTGCGTGCGCGGCAGTACACGCGCGAGCACGGGGAGGACATCCCCGAGGTGGCCGAGTGGACGTGGGCCGGCGGCGAGCGCACCACCCGGTTCGACACGACCGGCGGCGACAACGACTGAGGCCCTGCCTCCCGCGCACTCGAGTTGACGCAACACGCCGTCCGCGCCGTCCGCCGGACGGCGTGTCGCGTCAAATCAGCGGCGGCGCGGGCGGAGAGCGTGGGTCAGAGCGGGTGGGCGGAGGTCGGGTCGACGGGGGTGAGGGTGGCGATCTTCGCCGCGCGGCCGTCGCCGGAGGACCGCCCGGTGAGCCGGCGGCCGATCCACGGCAGCACGAAGCGGCGGTAGTACTCGGCCGTACGGCGCGTGCTCTCGCCGGCAGGCGCGGCGGCGACCTCCTCCACACCCCATTCGCTCGGGACCGGGATACCGAGGGCGGTCAGCACGTTGCTCGCGACCCGCGCGTGACCGAGCGGACCGAGGTGCAGGCGATCCTCCGACCAGTAGCGGATGTCCTCCAGCCCTTGGTCGGCCCAGTTGTCGACGAACGTGATCCCCTCGCGCGGCAGCATCGCCCGCACGGCGGCAGCCAGCTCCTCGCCGCGGCGACGGATGAGACCGCCGAGGGGCAGGTGCGCGCTGGGGTTCGCGCCGCTCAGCAGGAGCATGTGGCTGCCGGATGCGACGACGCGGTCGGCCGCATCCATCAGCGTCCGCGCGACGCCCTCGATGGACACGCGCGGTCGCATGATGTCGTTGCCCCCGCCGTTGAGGCTGACCAGATCGGGATGCTGCGCGATCGCGGGCTCGACCTGCTCGGCCACGATCGGCCCGAGCTTGCGGCCGCGCACAGCGAGGTTCGCGTACCGGAAGGGCCCGTCGGACGCGGCGGCCATCCCGAGCGCGACGAAGTCGGCCCAGCCGCGCACCCGGCCGTCCGGCAGTTCGTCGCCGACCCCCTCCGTGAAGCTGTCCCCGATGGCGATGTAGCTGGCGAATGCAGTGCTCGACACGGGTGCAACGCTACTCCGCGCGGCTACCATGGGCCGCATCGGCACCGACGCCAGAAGGGGGACACCCATGCAGAAGGTCACGTCGTTCCTGTGGTTCGAGAGCGGGGTGGAGGAGGCGGCCCAGCTGTACACGTCCCTCATCCCGGATTCGGAAATCCTCGAGGTGCAGCGTTTCGGCGAGGGGATGCCGGACGGCCTGGTCGTGCTGCGCTTCACGCTCGCCGGCGTCGAGTACCAGGCGATGAACACCGGCCCCGCCGATGGCTTCACCGAGGCGTTCTCGCTGTCGGTGCTGTGCGACGACCAGGCCGAGGTCGACCGGCTGTGGGAGGCGCTCACGGCGGACGGCGGCGAGGAGAGCATGTGCGGCTGGCTGAAGGACCGCTGGGGCGTCAGCTGGCAGATCGTGCCGCGCCGGCTGATCGCGCTGCAGTCGGACCCGGATCGGGCGCGTGCGGCCCGGGCGAATCAGGCCATGCTCGGGATGCGCAAGCTCGACATCGCCGCGCTGGAGGCCGCCGCCGACGGCCGCTGACGCGCGTCGCATGCCCGCGAGGTGCACGTTGTTGCGCCCGCGCACGGCGTGTCGTCCGCAACGACGTGCACCTCGGCGGATGCGGTCAGCCCGCGATGAGGGTCTGCCAGGACAGCAGGTGCTCGACGGTGACGCCGCCGTAGCCGCGCAGGCCGCCGAGGGCCGTGCGCACCTTCGCCGTCTCCGATTCGAGCAGGGCGGCGCTGTCGTCGCCGAAGGTCGCGGCCGGGCCGCCGGCGACCTCGGGCGTGTCGGTCTCCACGCCGATGCTGAACGGGATGCGCTTGTTGGCGGCCGCGGTCGCCGCGGGCTTCGCGAGCGCCACGATCCCGTCGGTGCCCGCCGCGTGGTCGCTGAACGCCACGATCGCGACCGACTTCAGGTGGGGGAGCAGTGCGTCGAACGCGGTGCCGCCTCCCGGCTGCGGCTTGGCGGCGAGCCACCAGGGCAGGTCGGCGCCGATGGGGACGGTCCCGGCGGCCGCGCGGGCCGCGTCGTACATCGCCTGGAGCTGCGCGACGACGGCGGGAAGCTGGTCGTCGGAGGACACCACCCACGGCTCGACGTCGAACTGCACGGCGTCGAAGGGGGCGGCGCGGAGAGCTGCGGAGGTCCAGGTCGCCGCGAGCGACGGGTCGTCCGCCCACGCCGGATCGCCGCCCAGGGCCGCGACCTTGGTCACGCCGGCGGCGTGCAGAGCGTTGACCGCATCCGTGAGCCAGACCCCGAACGGTCCCTCGTCAGCCGCCCACGGCACGGAGAGGAAGACGGTACGGAGGTGGTGGGTCGCGGCGAAGTCGGCGAGCGCCTGCGGCTCGAACTGCGGCAGCCCTTCGCCGCGCGCATCCGCGGCCGGGTCGATGGGGTTGCCCCACGCCCACATGCCGGTGATCGCCGAGGTCGACGTGGTGGCGTCCACGCGCTGGGTCACGGCCGTGGCCGGCGCAGCGGCGACCAGGGAGCCGCCGATGACGACCGCGAGCGCGGCCGAGGTGATCGCTGAGCGGAGAGTCGGAGCTCGCATGGCACACCCTTGGATCGCGGAACGGTACGGTCACCGCAGATTCGGGTGTGCGGTACGACCATCATTGCAGTATCCCGGGATACGTCTATGCCGCATTCGGGGTACATCGTCCGCGCCGTGCGCCCCGCTTCGTCAGTCGCGCCAGCCCAGCGCCGGAGCGATCTGGGTGACGATCGTCTCCAGCAGGTGGGCGTTGTACTCGACGCCCAGCTGGTTCGGCACGGTCACCAGCAGGGTGTCCGCGTCGGCGACCGCCGCATCCTCGCGCAGCTCCTCCACGATCCGCTCGGGCTCGCCCACGTAGCTCTTGCCGAAGCGCGCCAGCCCGCCGTCGAGGTGGCCGACCTGGTCGTGACGGTCGGCGATCGCTGAGGCGCCGAAGTAGCGACGGTCGAGGTCGGTCGTGATCGGCAGGATGCTGCGGCTGACCGACACGCGCGGTTCGCGCTCCCAGCCCGCGGCCTTCCACGCGTCGCGATACTGCTGCAGCTGCTCCGCCTGGAGGTCGGAGAACGGCACACCGGTGTCCTCCGTCAGCAGCGTCGAGCTCATCAGGTTCATGCCCTGCTCGGCGGCCCACACGGCGGTAGCGCGGGTGCCGGCGCCCCACCAGATCCGGTCAGGGAGTCCGGGCGACTGCGGCTCGATCGCCAGCGCGCCGCGCTGTCCGCCCGTCATCGCCGGGTTCGCCTCGGCGACACCCGCGCCGGAGATGGCCGCGCGGAACAGCTCGGTGTGGCGCCGCGCCATGTCCGCATCCGACTCGCCCTCCGCGGGCACGTACCCGAAGGACTCGGAACCGCGCAGCGCGGTCTCAGGTGACCCGCGGCTGACGCCGAGCTGCAGCCGGCCGTCGGCGATCAGGTCGGCCGCGGCCGCATCCTCCGCCATGTAGAGCGGGTTCTCGTACCGCATGTCGATCACCGCCGTGCCGATCTCGATGCGCGACGTGCGCGCGCCGATAGCGGCGAGCAGCGGGAACGGCGACGCCAGCTGCGGCGCGAAGTGGTGCACGCGGAAGAAGGCGCCGTCGGCCCCCAGCTCATCCGCGGCGACGGCGAGGTCGATCGCCTGATGGAGGGCGTCCGCGGCGGTGCGCGACACGGAGCCGGGGATGGGCTGGTAGTGCCCGAAGCTGAGGAACCCGATGCGTTTCACATCCACTCCAATCGGTCCTGGTCGCAGCCTATTCCGTCGGGCTAGAGTCGCGGACGTGGCGGAGTGGCTGTGTGCGACCTGTGCCGTGGAGACGGTGCCCGTGATGACGGCGTCGGGGGAGGAGCCCCCGGAGCGCTGCCCGATCTGCGAGGACGAGCGGCAGTACGTGCCGCCGACCGGCCAGGAGTGGACGACGCTGCAGCGGTTGCAGCGCGAGGGCGAGCGCGTCGTGGTCGTCGAACTGGAGCCCGACCTGTACGGGCTGCGCAGCGAGCCGAAGGTCGGGATCGGGCAGCAGGGCATCCTGCTGCGCACCCCCGACGGCAACCTGCTCTGGGACCCGCCGGGCTACGTCGACGAGGCGGCGGCAGCCGCCGTGCAGGACCTGGGCGGGGTCGCCGTCATCGCGACCAGCCACCCGCACATGTTCGGCGCGCAGGTGACCTGGTCTCGGATGCTCGGCGACCCGCCGGTGCTGGTCAACGCGGCCGACCGCCACTGGGTGCAGCGGGAGGATCCGGCCATCCAGTCCTGGACCGGAGAGGAGGAGGTGCTCCCCGGCGTCCTGCTGCGGACGGTCGGCGGCCACTTCCCGGGGAGTGCGGTCGTGCACTGGGACCGCGGGGTCGTGCTCAGCGGCGACACGGTGTTCCCCGGGCCGTCGCAGCGGTGGGTGACCTTCCAGCGCAGCTTCCCCAACGACATCCCGCTGTCGGCAGCGGTCGTCCGACGGATCGCCGACATGCTCTGCGACCGGCCGTTCGAGCGGATGTACGGCAACCTCGGCAACGTCATCCCGCGGGATGCGCGCGACGCGGTGCTGCGATCGGCCGACCGCTACATCGGGTGGGTGAGCGGGGCGTTCGACCACCTCACCTGACGCTCCCGCACGCGGCGGTTGGCGTCAGGTCACAGGAACGGCGCGAGCTCCATCTCCATCGCAGGCTTCGGCTTCGCCCCGATGATCGTCTTCACCACCTCGCCGTCGCGGAACACCTTCATCACCGGCAGCGCGAGCGCCTTGTAGGCGACCGTGCTCTCCATGTTCTCGTCCGCGTTGATCTTGACGATGCGGATGCGGTCGGCGTGCTCCTCCTGCAGCTGCTGCAGGATCGGGCTCAGCGCCCGGCACGGACCGCACCATTCCGCCCAGAACTCGACGACGGTGGTGCCCGGGGCGGCGAGCACGGCCTCCTGGAAAGTGGCGTCGGTGACGCTCTCGATCGTGGTCATGCGAGCACGCTAAGCCCTGACCACGGGGGCAGGGTCAAGCGGTGCTTCCCCGATCCTGTGCGAGCATGGGAGGAGGAGGTGCGCATGGAGATCCTGAGCCCGCAGCAGATCCGCGAGTCGTTCGTCAACTGCTCCCGCAGCGAAGCAGAAGAGCTTCCGCTTCCCCCGGGGCTGCACGAGGTGGATTGGGCCAGACGCGAGTACCTCGGCTGGCGCGACCCGCGGCTCCCGCAGCGCGGGTTCGTGGTCATCCCGACGGCGGACGGACCGGTCGGCATCGTGCTCCGCGCTTCTGAGGCCTCCATGCGGTCACATGTGCCGTCGATGTGCGGCTGGTGCCAGGACGTGCACCTCACCAACGACGTCTGGTTCTGGTCGGCGCGCCGCGCCGGTCAGCCGGGCCGCAACGGCGACACCGTGGGGACGCACGTCTGCGGCGCCTTCGAGTGCAGCGCCAACGTGCGGCGCACCCCGCCGCCGTCGTACGTGGGATTCGACGCCGACCAGGTGGTCGAGGACCGCATCGCCGGCCTCGCCGAGCGCGCCCGGCGGTTCGCCGCGACCGTGGTCGGCGCCCGCATCTGAAGTCGTGCCGCTGGTGGGACTCGAACCCACACGCCCTTTCGGACAAAGCATTTTGAGTGCTCCGCGTCTGCCATTCCGCCACAGCGGCGCACAACAACCCCTGAAGAATACCGTAGGCTTTCGGACGTGACTGACCAGGAATCCACCACCACCGCACCCCGCCGCGTCGTCGTGGCGGAGGACGAATCGCTCATCCGCCTCGACATCGTCGAGATCCTGCGCGACAACGGTTTCGAGGTCGTCGGAGAGGCCGGAGACGGCGAGACGGCGGTCGCCCTCGCGACCGAGCTGCGGCCCGACCTGGTCATCATGGACGTCAAGATGCCGCAGCTCGACGGCATCTCCGCGGCCGAGCGCCTGTCGAAGGACCACATCGCGCCCGTCGTGCTGCTGACCGCGTTCAGCCAGAAGGAGCTCGTCGAGCGCGCGACCGAGGCCGGTGCGCTCGCCTACGTGGTGAAGCCGTTCACGCCGAACGACCTGCTGCCCGCCATCGAGATCGCTCTCGCGCGCTACCAGCAGATCATCGCGCTCGAGGCCGAGGTCTCCGACATGGTGCAGCGCTTCGAGACCCGTAAGCTGGTCGACCGCGCGAAGGGCCTCCTCAACGAGAAGATGGGCCTCAGCGAGCCGGAGGCGTTCCGCTGGATCCAGAAGGCGTCGATGGACCGCCGCCTCACCATGCACGATGTCGCACAGGCGATCATCGAGCAGCTCGCGCCCAAGAAGTAACGGCACGATTTGCGCCAAATCTCGGTTATGCGCAGTTCATAACGACGATTTGGCGCAAATCTTCAGCGGCGGGGTCCGCTAGAGGTCTTTGATCAGGTTCGTGATGCGGATCGTGGAGCAGCGGCGCCCGCGGTCATCGGTGACGGCGATCTCGTGCGTCGTCAGCGTCCGGCCCAGATGGATGGGCGTGCACACGCCGGTCACGTAGCCACTCGTCGCCGAGCGCGTGTGCGATGCGTTGATCTCGATCCCGACCGCCAGGCGTCCTTCGCCGGCGTAGAGGTTGGCCGACATCGAGCCGAGCGACTCGCCGAGGACGACGTACGCACCGCCGTGCAGGAGGTCCGCGGGCTGGGTGTTCCCCTCGACCGGCATGCGCGCGACGGAGCGCTCGATGCTGAACTCGACGATCTCGATCCCCATCTTCTCGGCCAGCCGGCCGAGCCCCCTCTGCTGCACGTACGCGAGCGCGTCTTCGGTCATCCTCGGCCTCTCTCGACGGGTCGTCTGGACTGTCACCGGCCCCTTGTAGGCTGTCCTGGTGTCAGACTCCGAAAAGCCTACCCTCCTCGTCGTCGACGGCCATTCGCTCGCTTTCCGGGCCTTCTACGCACTGCCGGTGGACAGCTTCGTCAACCGCGAGGGTCAGCACACCAACGCGATCCACGGCTTCATCGCGATGTTCATCAACCTGCTCCAGCAGCAGAAGCCGACCCACCTCGCGGTAGCGTTCGACATCTCCCGCTACTCGTTCCGCACGCGCGAATATCCGGAGTACAAGGGCACCCGCGGCGAGACGCCGTCGGAGTTCGCCGGCCAGGTCCCGCTGCTCGAAGAAGCCCTCCACGCGATGAACGTCACGACCATCGCGAAGGAGGATTACGAGGCCGACGACATCCTCGCCACGCTCGCCCGCCGCGGTGTGGAGGAGGGCTACAAGGTCCTCCTCGTCTCGGGCGACCGCGACACCATCCAGCTGGTCAACGACGACGTGACCCTGTTGTACCCGAACGTGCGGGGAGTCTCCGAGCTGAAGGTCTACGACCCCGCTGCCGTGCGCGAGAAGTACGGCATCGAGCCGAACCAGTACCCCGAGATCGCCGCCCTGGTGGGCGAGACGAGCGACAACCTCATCGGCATCGACAAGGTCGGCGAGAAGACCGCCGTCAAGTGGGTGCAGCAGTACGGCACGGTCGAGAACATCGTCGCGCACGCCGACGAGATCAAGGGCGTCGTCGGGCAGAACCTGCGCGACCAGAAGGAGAACGCTCTCCGCAACCGGAGGCTGAACCAGCTGCTCGACGACGTCGAGCTGCCGATCGCGCTCGACGACCTGGAGCGCAAGCCGCTCAACGAGAACGCCGTGCGCGACATCTTCGCGCGCCTGCAGTTCAAGACCCTCCTCGACCGTCTGATGAAGATCGCGGGGGAGGAGGGGATGCTCGACGGCGCCATGTCCGTCGCCGAGGTGGGCGACGCCGGTGCGGTCAGCGCCCCGGTCGTGCGCACGATGGTCGACGAGGAGCTCGCGAACTGGCTGGCGAAGGCGTCGGCGGACGACACGGCGGTCGCCGTCCAGCTCGAGGTCGGTCCGGCCGGCATCACGGGCTTCGGCCTCGCCGCGGCCGACGACACCGTGTACGTGCCGTGGGTCGCGGGCCGCAAGGACTACGAAGCGCTCGAGCAGTGGCTGGCGAGCAGCGCGCCCAAGTACTTCTTCCACGCGAAGCCGCAGTTCAAGGCGCTCAGCCGTGCCGGGTTCGTGGTCGACGGTCTGGCGTTCGACACGCGGATCGCGTCGTGGCTCGTGAAGCCGGGAGCCGCGCCGCAGTCGTTGGCCGAGCAGGTGTACGAGGTGCTCGGCGAGACGCTGCCGGTCTCGGACCCGAACCAGCTCGTCCCGATCAACGACGCCGTGAGCCCCGCGACCGAGGCGTGGTACATCCGCCGGGTCGCCGAGGGGCAGATGATCGCGCTCGACGAGGGCACCCGCGCAGTTCTCGACGACATCGAGTTGCCGCTCGTCGCCGTGCTCGCCGAGATGGAGCTCAACGGCGTCGCGATGGACTCCGAGGTGCTCGCGCGCCTTCGCGGGCAGCTGACCGACAAGGCCAACGACTACGCCGCGCAGGCATACGCGCAGATCGGCCACGAGATCAACCTCGGCTCGCCGAAGCAGCTCCAGCAGGTGCTCTTCGAGGAGCTCGGGATGCCGAAGACGCGGGCGACGAAGACCGGCTACTCGACCGACGCCGGCTCGCTGGCCGACCTGCAGGAGAAGAACCCGCATCCGTTCCTCGGGCTCCTGCTGCAGCACCGTGACGCCACGAAGCTCAAGCAGATCGTGGAGACGCTGGAGCGCTCGGTCGAGGTGGATGGACGCATCCACACCACCTACGACCAGACCGGGACGAGCACCGGCCGCATCTCCTCGAACGACCCCAACCTCCAGAACATCCCGATCCGCACGGAGGAGGGCCGCGAGATCCGCTCGGCGTTCCGCCACGGCGAGGGATTCGAGACGCTGCTCACCGCCGACTACTCGCAGATCGAGATGCGGATCATGGCGCACCTGTCGGAGGACCCGGGCCTCATCGAGGCCTTCAACGCGGGGGAGGACCTGCACCGCTTCGTCGGCGCGCGCGTCTTCGGCGTCGACCCGTCCGAGGTGACGTCCGCGATGCGCACGAAGGTCAAGGCGATGTCGTACGGCCTCGCGTACGGCCTCAGCGCGTTCGGCCTCTCCAAGCAGCTGCGCATCGAGACCTCCGAGGCGCGGCAGCTGATGACCGACTACTTCGAGCGCTTCGGCGCGGTGCGCGACTACCTGCGCAACGTCGTCGAGCAGGCGCGCGTCGACGGCTTCACCGAGACGATCTTCGGCCGTCGCCGTCCGTTCGCCGACCTCACCTCCACCAACCGGGTGCTCCGCGAGAACGCGGAACGGCAGGCGCTGAACGCGCCCATCCAGGGTTCCGCGGCCGACATCATGAAGGTCGCGATGCTCGGGATCGCCGGCGACATCATCGATCAGAGCCTCGAGTCGCGCATGCTGCTGCAGGTGCACGACGAGCTCATCTTCGAGGTGGCCCCCGGCGAGTGGGATGCGCTGGAGGCGATCGTGCGCGCCCGCATGGCCGGGGCGGCCGACCTCCGGGTGCCGCTCGACGTGCAGGTGGGCCGGGGTTCGAACTGGGACGCCGCCGCTCACTGATCCGGGGACGCACTGATCGCCGCGGGGCGTAGTCTCCGGGTGTGAGCGAGCTGGAGCCGCGGAAGCGCCGGAAGAAGGCGGTCGTTCCGCGGCGCATCCCGAGCGAGGTCCTTCCCGTGCCTCCGGCGCAGGCGCGCGACTTCGTCCGCGACGCGTTGAAGGGCACGAGTCTGCGGGATCCGTTCGCACAGCTGCTCTCGCTCGAGCTCGTCTTCGAGCAGCGTGTCCGCTTCGTGCCGGTGGACGAGACGCACACGCGGTTCGAGTTCGACGCGGTGGGCCAGATTCCCGGGGCGGATGTGCTGATGTACACGCGTCGTCTGGGCGAGATCGACCGCTTCTTCGTCGCCCTGCACGATGAGCTCGACCGTCGGGAGCGACATCGTCGCCCGGACTCAGGCGACAGGCCGATCGGCGAGGCTCACTGAACGCCGCCCGGTGGGATGTGCCCACAGGTCGCGGCGACGGCGAGTTGTCCCCAATCCCGGTCGCACCGTGCCGGGGTCGCCCCCTCCTGGGTAGGGTCGGATCATGACCAACGATCAGAAGCGCGAACCCACTCCGGTCGACACGATCGCCGAGGAGTGGGTCGACACCCAGCTCGAGTTGTACCCGGAGTTCCACGTGTGGCTCGGCCGCCCCGGCCGCGAGGGCGAGTACGCCGATTACTCGCCGGCCGGCGCCGAGCACGCCATCGGCAAAGTCCGCGAGACCCTCGCCCGCATCGAAGCGGCCGAGCCCGTCGACGACATCGACCGGGTGACGAAGATGGATCTCACGCGAGAACTGCAGCTCACCGTCGAGAAGCACGAGGCGGGTTTCGCCCAGCGCGACCTCAACGTGATCGCCTCGCCGCCGCAGGAGCTCCGCGACATCTTCGACCTGGTGCCGACCGACACCGAAGACGACTGGGCCAACGTCGCCAAGCGTCTCCACAACCTCCCGGCCGCAATGAACGGCTATATCGAGACCCTGCGCAGCGGCATCGCAGCCGGCAACGTGCCGGCGATCCGCCAGGTGCGCGAGGTGCTCGCCCAGGCGCGCAAGCAGGTGGCCGACACGGGCTTCTTCTACGAGTTCACCGCCGACGCGAAGCCGCTGAACGGCGCACTCCCCGAGTCGCTCAAGGGCGATCTGGCCGACGGCGCGAAGGAGGCCGCGCAGGCGTACGCCACGCTGGCCGACTTCTTCGAGAACGAGCTCGCGCAGCACGCCCCCGAGAAGGACGCCGTCGGGCGCGAGCTCTATGCGCTCGCCTCCCGCAGCTTCCTCGGCGCCACCGTCGACCTCGACGAGACATACGAGTGGGGCATCGAGGAGCTCGCCCGCATGCGTGCGGAGCAGGAGTCGATCGCGCGCGAGATCAAGCCGGGAGCGACCGTCCTCGAGGCCATCGAGTTCCTCGACGGCGACGCGAGCCGCAAGCTGCACGGGACCGACGCGCTGCAGCGCTGGATGCAGGAGACGAGCGACCGGGCCATCGAAGAGCTCGGCAAGTCGCACTTCGACATCCCCGCCGAGATCCGCCGTCTCGAGTGCATGATCGCGCCGACGCAGGAAGGCGGCATCTATTACACCGGTCCGAGCGACGACTTCTCGCGCGCGGGGCGGATGTGGTGGAGCGTCCCCGAGGGCGTTACCGAGTTCGACACCTGGCGCGAGCTGACGACCGTCTATCACGAGGGCGTTCCCGGCCACCACCTGCAGATCGCGCAGGCGACCTACAACAAGGCGCAGCTCAACTCGTGGCGTCGCATCGCCGGCACCTCGGGGCACGCGGAGGGCTGGGCGCTCTACGCCGAGCGGCTGATGGAGCAGCTGGGCTACCTCGACGACCCGGCGGACCGGCTCGGGATGCTCGACGGGCAGCGCATGCGCGCGGCGCGCGTCGTGCTCGACATCGGCGTGCACCTCGAGAAGCCGCTGCCGGACGGCTCGCGTCCGTGGACCGGAGAGGACGCCTTCCCGTTCCTCCGCGAGAACGTCAACATGAACGACGGGTTCGTCCGCTTCGAGGTCAACCGCTACCTGGGCTGGCCCGGGCAGGCTCCGTCGTACAAGATCGGTCAGCGCATCTGGGAGCAGCTGCGCGACGAGTACGCCCGCCGCGAGGGCGCCTCGTTCGACATCAAGGCGTTCCACAAGAAGGCCCTCGACATCGGCGGCGTCGGCCTCGACACGCTGAAGGCTGCGCTGCTCGACTGAGCGGCACGTCCTTCCACCGGTGACCTCCCCGTACCGTGCCGCGCTGGGCGCGGCGTTCGATGAGCTGCATCCGCGACTGCGGGCGTACTTCGACGCCATCCCGGCCGGCGCGGTCGGGCGGGGGAGCGGCGTGTTCGAGACGGTGGGCACGCCGCGCCGGTGGCTGTGGCCGGTACTGGCGGTGTTCGCCCGATCGCACGTCATGTTCCCCGTGTGGGAGCGCGAGGTGCCCTTCACCGTCGAGAACCGCGCGGTCACCGCGCCCGACGGTTCGCCCGCCGTCGCGGCCACGCGATGGTTCGCACTCCGGTCCGGTGCGGCGACCATGGTGGACGAGATCGGCGTCCGTCGAGGAGTGGTGATCGACCGGCTCGGCGATCCGGTGCGTGCAGAGGCGCGGTTCGCCGCCACCGTGCGGGACGGCGGACTCCGGCTCCGCTCCACCGCGGTCTGGCTGGTGCTCGGAGGGCGGCGCCTGCGCATCCCGAACCCGTTCGCTCCGGTCGTCGTCCTGACCGAGCGGTGGGACGACCAGCACGAGCACCAGCGGGTCTCGATCACCGTGCACGCGCCGCTGATCGGGCGGATCTACCAGTACCGCGGCCGGTTCCGCTACGCGATCGAGCCGGGCGGTCCGGCGGATGTTGCGGGGCGAGCAACGCAGACAGATACACCAGAGAAGAAAGAAGGGGGGGAGCGGTCGGAGTGAACGAACGCATCGTCATAGCCGGGGCATCCGGATTCGTCGGGCAGTACCTGGAGGAGCACTACCGCTCGGTGGGTTCGGAGGTCATCCTGGTCGGCCGCAGCGGGCCCGACGTGCGCTGGGACGACGCCGACGGCCTGCGCAGAGCGGTCACCGGTGCCGTCGCGGTGATCAACCTCGCGGGCAAGAGCGTGAATTGCCGCTACGGCGATGCCAACCGGGCCGAGATCTTCCGCTCCCGGCTCGCCACCACCCGGGCGATGCGGGAGGCGATCGCCGCGAGCGACGCACCGCCGCCGGTCTGGTTCAACGCCTCCACGGCGACCATCTACCGCCACGCGGAAGACCGCCCGATGACCGAGTCCACCGGCGAGCTCGGCTCCGGCTTCTCTGTCGAGGTCGCGAAGGCCTGGGAGCACGAGCTGTTCGAGGGCGACCTCCCGGGCACCCGTCGCGTCGCGCTGCGCATGGCCATCGTCCTCGGCGACGGCAGCGCACTCACGCCGCTCGTCAACCTCACCCGGTTCGGGCTGGGCGGCCCCCAGGTGGACGGCCGCTGGTTCGCCACGACCGCACGCCGGAACGCCGGAACGTTCCACGAGTTCCGGGCGCGCGGCGGACGGCAGCGGTTCAGCTGGGTGCACATCGCCGACGTGCTCGGCGCGATCGAGTTCCTGCGCGGCCGGCCCGACCTCGACGGGCCGGTCAACATCGCGGCGCCGCACCCCACCGACAACCGCACGCTGATGGCGGAGCTGCGCCGTCTGCTCGGCCGTCCCATCGGTCTCCCGGCCCACCGGTGGATGCTCGAACTCGGCTCGATCGCGATCCGCACGGAGACCGAACTGGTGCTGAAGAGCCGCTGGGTCGTGCCCGAACGGCTGCTCGACGCCGGCTACGAATTCGCCTACCCCGAGCTCGGGCGGGCCCTGCGCGACATCCTCTCCGACCGCGGCTTGCTGCACGCCTCCGCGGCCGGGTAGACTAGAACGTCACTTGTGTGACATCCCTATCCGCCTGCCGTTCGCGGAAACACATCAGAAGAACAACGCGACCGGCCTGATTCCTGTCCATTACGGAGCACCCACTACATGACAACCGCAACGACCGACAAGGCACCCAAGCAGGTCGCCGTCAACGACATCGGATCTGCTGAGGACTTTCTTGCCGCGGTCGAAAAGACGCTGAAGTTCTTCAACGACGGAGACCTCATCGAAGGCACCGTCGTCAAGATCGACCGCGACGAGGTCCTCCTCGACGTCGGTTACAAGACGGAGGGCGTCATCCCCTCCCGTGAGCTTTCCATCAAGCACGACGTCGACCCCAGCGAGGTCGTCGAGGTCGGCGACACCGTCGAGGCCCTCGTTCTCCAGAAGGAGGACAAGGAGGGTCGCCTCATCCTGTCCAAGAAGCGTGCGCAGTACGAGCGCGCCTGGGGCGATGTGGAGAAGATCAAGGAGGCCGACGGTGTCGTTACCGGTACGGTCATCGAGGTCGTCAAGGGCGGCCTGATCGTCGACATCGGCCTGCGCGGCTTCCTGCCCGCGTCGCTCATCGAGCTGCGCCGTGTCCGCGACCTCACCCCCTACCTGGGTCAGGAGATCGAGGCCAAGATCCTCGAGCTCGACAAGAACCGGAACAACGTGGTGCTCTCGCGCCGCGCGCTGCTGGAGCAGACCCAGTCGGAGTCCCGCACCACGTTCCTCAACAACCTGCACAAGGGCCAGGTCCGCAAGGGCGTCGTCTCGTCGATCGTCAACTTCGGTGCGTTCGTCGACCTCGGCGGCGTCGACGGTCTCGTCCACGTGTCGGAGCTCTCCTGGAAGCACATCGAGCACGCCTCCGAGGTCGTCGAGGTGGGCCAGGAGGTCACCGTCGAGATCCTCGAGGTCGACCTCGACCGCGAGCGCGTCTCGCTGTCGCTCAAGGCGACGCAGGAAGACCCGTGGCAGGTCTTCGCCCGCACCCACGCGATCGGTCAGGTCGCACCGGGCAAGGTCACCAAGCTGGTTCCGTTCGGTGCGTTCGTCCGCGTCGCCGATGGCATCGAGGGCCTCGTGCACATCTCGGAGCTGTCCGGCAAGCACGTCGAGCTGGCCGAGCAGGTCGTCTCGGTGGGCGACGAGGTGTTCGTCAAGGTCATCGACATCGACCTGGAGCGCCGCCGCATCTCGCTGTCGCTCAAGCAGGCGAACGAGGGCGTCGACCCCGAGGGCACCGAGTTCGACCCGGCGCTCTACGGCATGGTCACCGAGTACGACGAGCAGGGCAACTACAAGTACCCGGAGGGCTTCGACCCGGAGACCAACGAGTGGAAGGAAGGCTTCGAGTCGCAGCGCGACGAGTGGGAGCAGCAGTACGCTGCCGCCCAGGCTCGTTGGGAGGCGCACAAGCGCCAGGTTGCGAAGGGCCTCGAGGAGGCTGCCGCCGACAGCGGCACGTCGACCTACTCCTCCGACTCCGGTGCCGGCGGAACGCTCGCCGACGACGAGTCGCTCGCGGCACTGCGCGAGAAGCTCAGCTCCAACTCCTGAGTATCTGAGTACGAGCGGCCGGTCCTTCGGGGCCGGCCGCTTCGTCGTTTCCGGGAGGTCCCGCCTCGTGCCGCGGTTAGACAGCGTCGTGGCTAGGCTGGGCAGGTGCAGCTGATCGGACTCACGGGCGGGATCGCGTCCGGAAAATCGACCATCGCCTCCCGTCTCGCCTCCCACGGCGCCGTCGTGGTGGATGCCGACCGGATCGCCCGCGAGGTGGTGGAGCCGGGAACCCCGGCGCTGGCGGAGATCGCCCGCCGCTTCGGCGACGGCGTCATCGCCCCGGACGGCAGCCTCGACCGCCCAGCTCTCGGGGCGATCGTCTTCGGTGACCCGGAGGCACTGCAGGCTCTCAACGGAATCACCCACCCGGCCGTCCTCCGGGAGTCGACGGCCCGGTTCCGGGCGGCCGCCGAGCGCGACCCCGACGCCATCGTCGTCTACGACGTCCCGCTGCTGGTCGAGTCCGCCAACGAGTACCCGTTCGACCGCGTGGTCGTCGCCCACGCCGACGAGCAGACCCGCGTCTCCCGGCTGGTGGAGCTGCGCGGGATGGATCGTGCCGAGGCCGAGCGCCGCATCCACTCCCAGGCGTCCGATGCCGAGCGGCTGGCCGTCGCCGACGTCGTGATCGAGACCGGTGGCACCCTGGAGCACACGCTCGAGCAGGTCGACGCCCTCTGGGAGGAGCTGCGCGCGCGGCCGTGACCCGCGCCGTTCCGCTGTGAGCGAGAGCCCACCGCACTGTCGGTGGTCCTTCCTAGACTGGAGACATGCTTCCCACGCGCTCCGTCCGTCCCTTCGAGGTCGTCAGCGAATACAGTCCGAGCGGCGACCAGCCGCAGGCGATCGCCGAACTGTCCGCCCGCATCAACGCGGGTGAGACCGACGTGGTGCTGCTGGGTGCGACGGGTACCGGAAAATCCGCGACGACCGCCTGGCTGATCGAGCAGGTGCAGCGCCCGACGCTGGTGCTCGCGCACAATAAGACGCTCGCGGCGCAGCTGGCCAACGAGTTCCGCGAGCTTCTGCCCAACAACGCGGTCGAGTACTTCGTGTCGTACTACGACTACTACCAGCCGGAGGCGTACGTTCCGCAGACGGACACCTTCATCGAGAAGGACTCGTCGATCAACGCCGAGGTCGAGCGGCTGCGCCACTCCACCACCAACTCGCTGCTCAGCCGGCGCGACGTCGTCGTCGTCTCGACCGTCTCGTGCATCTACGGCCTCGGTGCCGCTGAAGAGTACCTGGAGGCCATGGTCGCCCTCCAGGTCGGCCAGAACGTCGGCCGCGACGCGCTGATCCGCCGCTTCGTCAACATGCAGTACGAGCGCAACGACGTCGACTTCTCGCGCGGCAAGTTCCGCGTGCGCGGCGACACGATCGAGATCATCCCCGTCTACGAAGAGAACGCGATCCGCATCGAGCTGTTCGGCGACGAGATCGAGGCGCTGTACTCCCTGCACCCGCTGACCGGCGACGTCATCAAGAAGATGGATGCCGTTTCGGTCTTCCCGGCGACGCACTACGCCGCGAGCCCCGCGACGATGCAGCGTGCGATCGGAACCATTCAGGAGGAGCTTCAGGAGCGCCTGCAGGAGCTGGAGCGTGAGGGCAAGCTGCTCGAGGCACAGCGGCTGCGGATGCGCACCCAGTTCGACCTCGAGATGATGGAGCAGATCGGTTTCTGCTCGGGCATCGAGAACTACTCGCGCCACATCGACGGTCGCGCGCCGGGGGAGGCCCCGAACTGCCTGCTCGACTACTTCCCCGACGACTTCCTGGTCGTGATCGACGAGTCGCACGTCACCGTTCCGCAGATCGGCGCCATGTACGAGGGCGACGCGTCGCGGAAGCGCACGCTGGTCGAGCACGGGTTCCGGTTGCCGAGCGCGCTGGACAACCGTCCGCTCAAGTGGAACGAGTTCAAGGACCGCGTCGGCCAGACCGTGTACCTCTCCGCCACCCCGGGCAAGTACGAGATGGGTATCGCGGACGGCGTGGTCGAGCAGATCATCCGACCGACCGGCCTCATCGACCCCGAGATCGTGGTCAAGCCCACCAAGGGGCAGATCGACGACCTGCTGGAGGAGATCCGCCTGCGGGTGGAGCGCGACGAGCGTGTGCTCGTCACCACGCTCACCAAGAAGATGGCGGAAGAGCTCACCGACTTCCTCGCGGAGGCGGGGGTGAAGGTGCGGTACCTCCACTCGGACGTCGACACGCTGCGCCGGGTGGAGCTGCTCAGCGAGCTCCGCGCGGGCGTCTACGACGTGCTGGTCGGCATCAACCTGCTGCGCGAGGGACTCGACCTTCCGGAGGTGTCGCTGGTCGCCATCCTCGACGCCGACAAGGAGGGCTTCCTGCGTTCGTCGACCTCACTGGTGCAGACGATCGGACGAGCGGCTCGAAACGTGTCCGGACAGGTCCACATGTATGCGGACGTGCTCACGGACTCCATGAAGAGCGCGATCGAGGAGACCGACCGGCGGCGCGAGAAGCAGATCGAGTACAACCGCGTCAACGGCATCGATCCGACGCCGCTCCGCAAGCGCATCGCCGACATCACCGACGTGCTGGCGCGTGAGGAGGCGGACACCGCGCGGATGCTCGCCGGGCGCGAGCAGAAGCGCAAGAGCCCGACGCCCAACTTGCGCAACGGCGGCATCGCGGCGCAGGGCGCGGCGGAACTCGAAGGACTCATCGCCGACCTCAATCAGCAGATGCTGGCGGCGGCGGGCGAGCTGAAGTTCGAGCTGGCGGCCCGCCTGCGCGACGAGCTCTCCGACCTGAAGCGCGATCTGCGGCAGATGGAGAAGGCCGGGCACCTGGGCTGACCGACGGCACCGCTGGGCGTCCGCGCGGGTTACGGTGGCAGGGTGACCACGAAGGCGGGCGGACGGCGGCGATGGACCCTCGCCGCGTGCGTCGTGCTCGCTGCGGTCGCCCTCGTCGCCGTGGCGTTCCAGGGAGCGCCGCAGTTCAGCGGGCCGCGGATGTTCCTGCCGCCCGGCCCCGTCCGGACGCAGGCGCCGGCGCCGCAGCAGTCGGGCAGCCCGGCGCCGCGCGGGACCGCGCACGAGGTCCGCATCGACCTCTCGTGGCTGCTGGTCGCGCTCGTCGTGCTCGCCGTCATCATCGGCCTGGCGCTGCTCTGGCGCCTGCGTCGCCGTCCGTCGCGGCCGCTCGAACTTCCTCCGCTCGACACGGTCGGCGTGGCGGATACCTCCGAGGTGCACGCCGACCAGGGGCCGGAGCCCGAGCCGGAGCAGGTGCGCCGCGGACTCGACCGCGCCGCTGAGGTTCTCGCAGAACCGCGCGAGCCGCGCGACGCGATCGAGGCCGCCTGGGTGGGGCTGGAGGAGGGCGCCGCCGATTCCGGCGTCCGTCGCCTCCCCGCCGAGACGCCCGCCGAGTTCGCCGCGCGCGTCGTCGCCCGCGTGGCGGCCGACCGCGACGCCGCAGCCCGGCTGCTCGCCCTGTACCTGCGCGCGCGGTTCAGCAGCGCGCCCGTGACCACCGACGACGTCGCAGCCGCCCGGGACGCGGTCGAGGCGCTGCGGGCATCCTGGAGCGTCGCGTCCGGCGGCCGGTCGAGCACCCGGGAAGGCGGCCGGCGATGAGCACACGAGACGGCCGCCGAACGCCCCACTCGGAGCGGCTTGCCCGGCGCGGCGACGGCCGGCAGCGGGTCGCGCCGCGCCCGAAGCGCCTCCCGCCGCGCCTACTGCGCCGTCTGATCCTGAGCGCCCTGCTGGGGGTCGCGGTCGGTCTGGCGGCCTGGTCGCTCGGGATGGACGAAGCCCACGCAACCGGCCTCGGGGCGGCGGCCCTGGCGTTCGCGGCCTGTCTGTCGGCCCTCGGCGAGGCGGCCGATCTGACCTGGGCGCCGGCCGCGCCGCCGCTCCGCCCCGGGTCGCGACGGGATGTCGTCGCCCTCGGCTGGTCGCTCAGCTCGCGCGGCGGCCGCGCGTCGCCGGAGGGGCTGCGCGCCCTCCGTTCGGTCGCCGAGCGCGCCCTCGCCCTGCGCGGGCTCGACCTGGAGGATCGCGCGGCGGATGCGCAGTTGGAAGCGCTCCTCGGCCCCGACATCCTCGCGCTCCTCCGTCGCGGGTCCGTCGTCACGTCGCCGCGGACCTCGCAGATCTCCGCCGTGCTCGACCGCCTCGAGCAGCTCGTGCCTCAACACAGTCTGTCCACCGCTCGTACCCCCACCGCCCACTCGCCCGAGGAGCCGACCCGTGCCCGCTGACCCCCGCACCGCATCCACCACCACCGCATCCCCGTCGGACGCATCCGCTTCGCTGCCGGTCGACGAGGTCGCCCGGCTCGGCGCGGCCGTGCTCGATCGGGTCGGGAGCGTCGTGGTCGGGATGCGCGAACCGCTGCGGATCGCCTTCGCCACGATCCTGGCGGGCGGCCACGTGCTGTTCGAAGACGTGCCCGGCCTCGGCAAGACCCTCGCCGCCCGCAGCATCGCGGCGGCCGTCGGACTCGACTTCCGCCGCCTCCAGTGCACGCCCGATCTGCTTCCGTCCGACATCACCGGGTCGTTCGTGTACGTGCCGAGCAGCGGCGACTTCGAGTTCCGGCCAGGACCGGTGTTCACGGGCCTGTTCCTCGCCGACGAGATCAACCGCACCTCGCCCAAGACGCAGTCCGCGCTGCTGGAGGCCATGGCCGAGGGGCAGGTGTCGGTCGAGGGCCGCAGCTTCCTCCTCCCGTCGCCCTTCCACGTCGTCGCGACGGCGAACCCGATCGAGTCGGAGGGCACGTACGCGCTTCCCGAGGCGCAGCTCGACCGGTTCATGGTGCGGCTCGGCGTCGGCTACCCGGACGAGGCGGGGGAGTCGCGCGTCCTGCTCTCCCGCGTGGCGCGGCGGCATGAGGTCGCCACGGTCGAGGCGGTCATCGACGCGGCGACGCTCGCGGCCATGCAGGCGGGCGTCGAGGCGGTGGATGTGGATGCGGACATCGCCGCGTACTGCGTCCGCCTCGCCGCAGCCACCCGCCGGCACCGGTCCGTCGAGGTCGGGGCGTCCCCGCGCGGTTCGCAGGGCCTCCTCCTCGTCGCGCGAGCACTGGCCGTGCTCGATGGGCGCGACTTCGTCATCCCCGACGACGTGAAGGCGGTCGCCATCCCGGTGCTCGCGCACCGGCTCACCTTGACGGTGCAGGCGTGGACGGGCGGCGTTCGTGCGGAGCAGGTCGTCATGGAGGTGGTCAACACCGTGCCGGGACCGCCCGCGGTCGGGACGGCGCAGCGCTCGGCGGCGGAGTCGCGCGCGTGACCGCCCCGGCACACGGCGCGAGGTTCCGGTGACCGAGCGAGCAGCGACCGCCACGCGGGTCCGGTGGATGCCCAGCCCGGCGCTGGCGGGCGCGATCGTGGTCGGAGTGATCGGCGTCGTCGCCGCCTTCGTCATGTCCCGGCTCGAACCGGCGCTGATCGGCATCCCGCTGCTGCTCTCCGCGGCGTGGGGATGGGACCGCCGGCCGGCCGGGTCCGTCGACCCGGTCGAGATCACCACGGCTGTGACCGTTGAGGAGGCCGCCCGCGGCGCCGTCGGCGACGCGACTCTCGGCGTCCACGTCGCCGTCTCCGCCGGCCAGCGTCCGGACGCCGCGCACCTCCGCCTGGGCCTGGGCGGCGCCACACCCGTCGAGGCGGTCGTCACCCCGCGGACGGCCGCCGACCTCCGGAGCGAGGTTCCCATCGTGCACTCCGGTCCGCAGCGCGTCGCCGCGGTCGAGGCGCGCGCCCTCGGCGCGGACGCGGCCTGGGCGAGCGCACCCACGGACGAGGCCGCGGTCGAACGGGTGGTGCGGCCCCGGCGCGCGCCCCTCCGCAGCCTCCCCCTGCCCGCGCGGCTGCTCGGGCTGACGGGGCAGCACATCTCCACGCGTCCGGGCGACGGCGGCGAGTTCCGCGACATCGACCTGTTCCATCCCGGCGACCGGCTGCGGCGCATCGACTGGAAGGCCACGGCGCGCGCCGGTCGCGGAGTCGACCTGTACGTCCGGCGCACGACGGCGACCTCGGACGCGGCCGTCCACCTCGTGCTCGACGCCCGCGATGATGTCAGCGCGGTCGTCGCCGACTGGTCGCGTGCGTACCCGCGGCCGGCCGTGTCGTCGCTCGACCTCGCGCGCGAGGCCGCTTCCTCGCTCGCCGCCGCCTACGCGGGCGCGGCCGACCGGATCGGGTTCGACGACCTGGGGGAGTCGCGCCGCGTGCTCCCTCCGCGGGCCGGCGCTCGGCACCGGGAGCGTGTGCTGCGGGCGATCGAGGCGACCGCCGCGAACGGGGCGCCGTTCACGCGGGTCCGTTCTCCGCGGCTCGCCCCCGGCTCGATCGTGTTCGTCCTGTCGACCTTCCTCGACGATCAGCCCGTGACGCTCGCGCTCACCTGGCGTGCCGCCGGCCACCGGGTGATCGCGGTCGATGTGCTCCCGGCTCGGGATGGGCGCGAGCTGCCCGCCCGCGACCGCCTGGCCCTGCGCACCATCGAGCTCGAGCGCTCCCTCCGCCTCGAGCAGCTGCAGTCGGGCGGTGTCGAGCTGCTCGTCTGGCAGGACGCTGCGCTGCGCGAGGCGGCGCTGCGGGTGCTGGCCTCCGCACGGGCCCGACGGTGAGCCGCGACGACGCGCGGCCGGTGAACAGGCCCGCGACCCTGGTCGGCACACCATCCGGGTCGTCGACGCCGGCGCCGGTGCTCGGCGTACGGACCGTCCCCGCCTGGTCGGTGCGCGTGCTCTTCGCCGCGATCGCGCTGGTGCTCGTGCTGGTGGGCGTGCCCGAGGGCCCGTGGACGGGCATCGCCGCCCTCCTGGTCGGGGTCTCGGTGTGGCGGCCGCGCTGGCTGACCGCCTGGGTGCTCATCGGGGTGCTGCTGCTGTCCTCCCTCGTCGAGCCGGGCACGCTGACTCCGCGAGTGCTGGGCCTGATCGCTGGTGCCCACGCCCTCCACCTGCTGGGCGGATGGATGCTGGCGCTGCCCGCCGCCGCCCGCCTCCAGCCCGCGGTGCTGCTTCCTTCTCTGCGTCGCTTCGTGCTCATTCAGGTGCCGGCCCAACTCGCCGCCGTCGTCCTGTTCGTGGTCCGTGGCGCGGGCACCGCGTCGAGCGTGCCTGTCCTCGCGGCCGTTTCCGGCATCGCCCTCGCCGCGCTGGTCGGCCTGCTGCTCCCCGTTCTGCTCCGCCGCGCGCCGCGCTGAGCAGCGTGAGCCCGCTCATCCAGCCGTCGAGGGTTGGAATGTCGGTGGTCGCGCCTAGGCTCGAGCCTGCACGGGATGACCGCGCCATCCAGGGTAGAATCGAACACACGTTCGACCTGGCGAACGGGTGCGCGGTGGGCGAACAGCCCCGATTTCCCAGCATGGATGGCGGAGAATAGAGCGAGTGAGCAGCGGGCGAGTGAACAGCGATCGGGTCGGCGAATCCGGCAACATCAGCAGGGTGACGGGGTCGCACCTCAGCGTGCGCGGGGCACGCGTGCACAACCTGCACAACGTCGACCTCGAGATCCCGCGCGACTCGATGGTGGTCTTCACGGGCCTGTCCGGATCCGGCAAGTCGTCGCTCGCGTTCGACACGATCTTCGCCGAGGGGCAGCGCCGTTACGTCGAGTCGCTGTCCGCCTACGCCCGGCAGTTCCTGGGCCAGGTGGACCGCCCGGACGTCGACTTCATCGAGGGCCTCAGCCCTGCCGTGTCGATCGACCAGAAGTCGACCAACCGCAACCCGCGGTCGACGGTCGGCACGATCACCGAGATCTACGACTACATGCGTCTGCTGTGGGCGCGCATCGGCGTCCCGCACTGTCCGATCTGCGGGGAGCGCATCCAGCGTCAGACCGTCCAGCAGATCGCCGACCAGCTCATGGAGCTCGAGCCCGGCACCCGCTACATGGTCGTCAGCCCGGTGGTGTCGCAGAAGAAGGGCGAGTTCGTCGACCTCTTCAAGGAGCTCGCGGCGAGCGGGTACTCCCGCGCCCTGGTCGACGGCGAGCAGATCCAGCTCTCCGACCCGCCGACGCTGAAGAAGCAGTACAAGCACGACATCTCGGTCGTCGTCGACCGCCTCGTCGCCGGCCCGGACATCCTCGGCCGGCTGACCGACTCCCTCGAGACGGCGCTGCGCCTGACCGACGGTCTCGTGCAGGTCAACTACGTCGATCGTGAGGGGCCCGCGGCCTGGCAGAACTTCAGCGAGAAGCTGTCGTGCCCCAACGGCCACCCGATCCAGCTGACCGAGATCGAGCCGCGCACCTTCTCGTTCAACGCCCCGTTCGGCGCGTGCCCCGAGTGCTCCGGCCTCGGCACGCGCATGTCGGTGGATGACGAGCTCCTGCTCGGCGACGACGAGCTCAGCATCGCCGAGGGCGTCATCGTGCCGTGGACCACGCAGGGCAAGGGTCTCTTCAACTACTACGAGAAGCTGCTCGACGGCCTCGCCCGCGACCTCAAGTTCTCGCTCAAGACGCCGTGGAAGAAGCTGCCCCAGAACGTCCGGGACGCGGTGCTGCACGGCGACAACTTCGAGGTCAAGGTGCGGTGGAAGAACCGCTACGGCCGCGAGATGTCGTACACCTCCGGCTTCGAGGGCGTCGTGCCGTACATCGAGCGCCAGTACCTGCAGGCCGAGACGGACACGCAGCGCGCCCGCTGGGCCGAGTACCTGCGCGAGGTGCCGTGCCCCGTCTGCGGCGGCAAGCGGCTCAAGCCCGAGGTGCTCGCCGTGCTGGTCCACGGCAAGAGCATCGCCGATGCGTCGCTGCTCAGCCTGAGCGACGCCCGCAACTTCATGGAGAAGCTGCACCTGACGGAGCGCGAGCAGAAGATCGGCGCCCAGGTCCTGCGCGAGATCAAGGTCCGGCTCGACTTCCTCATCCAGGTCGGCCTCAGCTACCTCGACCTGGCCCGCGCGGCGGGCACCCTCTCCGGCGGCGAGGCGCAGCGCATCCGCCTGGCGACCCAGATCGGCTCCGGCCTGACCGGCGTGCTGTACGTGCTCGACGAGCCCAGCATCGGCCTGCACCAGCGTGACAACCGGCGTCTCATCGACACGCTCGTCGCCCTGCGCGACCTCGGCAACACGCTGATCGTGGTCGAGCACGACGAGGACACCATCCGCACCGCCGACTGGATCGTCGACATCGGCCCCGGCGCCGGTGTCAACGGCGGCCACGTCGTGCACTCCGGCTCCTACGACGACCTGCTCACGAACACGGACTCGCTGACCGGCGACTACCTCGCGGGCCGGCGCGAGATCGCCATCCCGTCCAAGCGCCGCAAGGTCGACAAGAAGCGGATGATCCGCGTCGTGGATGCGGAGGCCAACAACCTGAAGAAGGTCACGGTCGACTTCCCGCTCGGCACGTTCGTAGCGGTGACCGGTGTCTCCGGTTCGGGCAAGTCGTCGCTGGTCAACGACATCCTGTACCGGGTGATGGCCAACAAGCTCAACGGCGCCCGCAAGGTGCCGGGGAAGCACCGGACCGTCACCGGTCTGGAGAACCTCGACAAGGTCGTCCACGTCGACCAGGCGCCCATCGGCCGCACCCCACGGTCGAACCCGGCGACCTACACCGGCGTCTTCGACCGCATCCGCAACCTGTTCGCCGAGACGCCGGAGGCGAAGACCCGCGGCTACCTGCCCGGCCGGTTCAGCTTCAACGTCAAGGGCGGACGCTGCGAGGCGTGCTCGGGTGACGGCACGATCAAGATCGAGATGAACTTCCTGCCCGACGTCTACGTCGCGTGCGAGGTGTGCGGGGGAGCGCGGTACAACCGCGACACCCTGTCCGTGCACTACAAGGGCAAGAACATCGCCGAGGTGCTCGACATGCCGATCAGCGAGGCGGCGGAGTTCTTCCGCCCGATCTCGGCCATCCACCGCTACCTTCAGACCCTCGTCGACGTGGGCCTCGGCTACGTCCGGCTCGGGCAGAGCGCGACGACCCTCTCCGGCGGCGAGGCGCAGCGCGTGAAGCTCGCGACCGAGCTGCAGCGCCGGTCGAACGGCCGCAGCGTGTACGTGCTCGACGAGCCGACGACGGGTCTCCACTTCGAGGATGTGCGCAAGCTGCTGCTGGTGCTGAACGGCCTGCTCGACAAGGGCAACACGGTGATCGTCATCGAGCACAACCTCGACGTCATCAAGTCGGCCGACTGGATCATCGACATGGGTCCGGAGGGCGGCGCCGGCGGCGGAGAGGTCATCGCGACCGGCACACCCGAGAAGGTCGCCGAGACCCCGGGCAGCCACACCGGCTTCTTCCTCAAGGAGATCCTGCAGGGCGAGTCCGCCCGGGGCGCCGCGTAAGAGGCGCGATGGCAGACACGGTCAGCTACCGGCCGAAGGCCGGCGAGATCCCCACGCAGCCGGGGGTGTACCGGTTCCGTGACAAGAACCGGCGCGTGCTCTACGTGGGCAAGGCGAAGAACCTGCGCGCGCGGCTGAGCAACTACTTCCAGCCGCTGCGCAGCCTCCACGAGCGGACCCGCCGCATGGTCACCACCGCGGCGAGCGTCGAGTGGACGGTCGTCGGCACCGAATACGAGGCGCTCCAGCTGGAGTACACCTGGATCAAGGAGTTCAACCCGCCCTTCAACGTCAAGTTCCGCGACGACAAGACGTACCCGTACCTGGCGGTGACGCTCGGCGACCGCATCCCGCGGGTCATGATCACGCGCAACCGCAACATCAAGGACGCGCGCTACTTCGGCCCGTACACGAAGGTCTGGGCGATCCGCGAGACGGTCGACCTGATGCTGAAAGCGTTCCCGATGCGGAGCTGCTCGGACGGCGTCTACCGTCGCGCGGAGCTCACCGGGCGTCCCTGCCTGCTCGGTGACATCGGCAAGTGCGCTGCGCCGTGTGTCGGCAGGATCTCGCCCGGCGACCACAAGTCGCTCGCGATCGACTTCGCCTCCTTCATGGCGGGCAACGACAGCGGCTACCTGCGCGACCTGAACGAGAAGATGAAGCAGGCGGCCAGCACGATGGACTACGAGTCCGCCGCGCGCCACCGCGATGCCATCCAGGCGCTCGAGGGAGTGCTCGGCAAGAGCGCCGTCGTGCTGCCGGAGACCATCGACGCCGACGTCTTCGGTATCGCCCACGACGAGCTGGCCGCGGCCGTGCAGCAGTTCATCGTGCGTGGCGGCCGTGTCCGCGGTGTGCGCAGCTGGGTGGTCGACAAGGAACTCGACATGGACCTCGGCGAACTGGTCGAGACGGTCGTGCAGAACGCGTACGACGGGCCCGACGCCCCGCCGCGCGAGATCATCGTGCCCGAGCTGCCGGACGACACGGCGGAGCTCGAGCAGTGGCTGACCCAGCGTCGCCGCGAGACGCCCGACCCGTCCGCCGCCCGCGGCCGCCTCACGGGGCGTGTCGAGCTGCGCACAGCGCAGCGCGGCGACAAGGCCGCCATCGCGCAGACGGTCGAGATGAACGCAAAGAACGCGCTCATCCTGTACAAGACCCGGCGGAGCTCGGACTTCGTCGCACGGTCGAAGGCGCTGAACGACATCCAGGACGCCCTCGGCATGGACGACGCCCCGCTCCGGATGGAGTGCTACGACGTCTCGCATCTCAGCGGCACGAACATCGTGGCGTCCATGGTGGTCTTCGAGGACGGCCTGCCGCGCAAGGACCAGTACCGCCGGTTCAGCATCCCTGAGTCGACCGATGACACGGAGTCGATCTACCAGGTCATCACGCGCCGTCTGGCGTACCTGAAGGATGCGCCCGCCGCGGCGGGCACCGCACCCGCCGTCGACGAGGAGACCGCCCTCGACGCAGAAGGTGCGGCCGGTGCGGATGAGATCGTGGATGCCGCCGAGAGCCGCCGCCGCAAGTTCTCGTACCCGCCGAACCTGCTGATCGTCGACGGTGGCCAGCCGCAGGTCGCCGCGGCGAAACGCGCGCTCGACGAGTCCGGCGTGACCGGCATCCAGCTCGCGGGCATCGCGAAGCGCCTGGAGGAGATCTGGCTGCCGGACTCCGACTTCCCGGTGATCCTTCCGCGCAACAGCGACGCGCTGTTCCTCATCCAGCGGCTCCGCGACGAGGCGCACCGGTTCGCGATCACGTACCAGCGGGCGCGCCGCAAGCGCGACATCGGGACGGTGCTGGGCGAGATCCCGGGCCTCGGCCCGTCGCGGGTGAAGGAGCTGCTCAAGCACTTCGGCTCGGTCGCCCAGCTGCGCAAGGCCACGCCCGAGCAGATCGCCGAGGTGCGCGGGGTCGGTCCGACCCTCGCGACGGCGATCTTCGAGCGGCTCGCGGAGGGCGGCAGTCGCTAGGCTGGGGGCACACCACAACGGAGGAGACCGGACGATGGCCACCGACGGCGACACAGTCGCGAAAAACGCCGAGCAGCAGGAAGTCCTCATCGTCACCGGGATGTCGGGCGCCGGCCGCTCGACGGTCGCCAATGCGCTGGAGGACCTCGACTGGTACGTCGTGGACAACCTCCCGCCGCAGATGCTGCGCCCGCTGATCGAGCTCGCCAACAGGGCCGAATCGGGGCTGCCGCGTATCGCCGCGGTCGTCGACGTCCGGGGGCGCAACTTCTTCGTCGATCTGCGCGACATGATCCAGAGCCTGCGCGAGGGCACCAAGGTGCGCGTGCTGTTCCTGGAGGCGTCCGATGCCGTGCTCGTCCGCCGGTTCGAGCAGGTGCGCAGGCCGCACCCGCTGCAGGGTGACGGCACGATCCTCGACGGCATCTCGGCGGAGCGTACGCGGCTGCGCGAGATCCGGGAGTCGAGCGACATCATCGTCGACACCACCGACCTCAACATCCACCAGCTCGCGACCAACATCACCGACACCTTCGCGGCCGAGGACGCGGCCGACGTGCAGGTGACGGTGATGAGCTTCGGGTTCAAGTACGGGCTCCCCGCCGACGCCGACATGGTCGCCGACGCGCGCTTCCTGCCCAACCCGTTCTGGAATCCCGAACTGCGGCCGCACACGGGCCTCGAGGAGATCGTCAGCGACTACGTGCTCGCGCAGGACGGCGCCGACGAGTTCATCCAGGGATACGTCTCGGCGCTCCGCCCGATCATGTCCGGCTACCAGCGCGAGAACAAACGGCACGCTCTGATCGCGATAGGCTGCACTGGCGGAAAGCACCGGTCCGTCGCGATTGCGGAAGAGCTCGCGGCGCGGTTGCGGAGTTTCCCCGGTCTGTCGGTCAACACCAAGCACCGCGACCTCGGCCGTGAATGATCCCGGCCGCCCCATCCACGGCATCACCCCCGCCTTGAGACAGTAAGGAATCCGATTGGCTCTCACCGCCGACGTCAAGGACGAGCTCACGAAGGTCGAGGTCAGCAAGACCACGGTCCGGGCAGCAGAACTGGCCACCATCCTCCGGTTCTCGGGCGGTCTGCACCTCATCGGCGGCCGGATCGCGGTCGAGAGCGAACTCGACACCCCGGAACTCGCCCGGCGGGTGCGGAAAGACCTCGCCGAGCTGTACGGCGTCCGCAGCGAGGTCTCCGTCATCTCCGCGTCCGGGCTGCGTCGCAGCAGCCAGTACCTCGTCCGCGTGCTCGAGGGCGGCGAGACGCTCGCCCGGCAGACCGGCCTGCTGGATGCGCGGCGCCGCCCGATCCGCGGCCTCCCGAACCGCCTGACCACCGGCTCCCGCGACGAGCTCGCCGCCGTCTGGCGTGGAGCATTCCTCGCCCACGGCTCGCTCACCGATCCGGGCCGCTCCGCCGCCCTCGAGGTGACCTGCCCCGGCAACGAGGCCGCCATGGCGCTCGTCGGCGCCGCCGGCCGCCTGGGCATCGCGGCCAAGGCCCGAGAGGTGCGCGGCGTGCACCGCGTCGTCATCCGCGACGGCGAGGCCATCAGCGCCATGCTCGTCGCGATGGGCGCCCTCCAGACCGTCACCAACTGGGAGGAGCTGCGGCAGCGCCGTGAGGTGCGCGCCAACGCCAACCGCCTGGTCAACTTCGACGACGCCAACCTGCGCCGCTCGGCCCAGGCCGCCGTCGCCGCGTGCGCGCGCGTGGAGCGGGCGCTCGAGATCCTCGGTCCCGACGTCCCGCAGCACCTGCGCTACGCGGGGGAGCTGCGTCTCGCCCACCGCGACTCCAGCCTGGACGAGCTGGGTCACCACGCCGACCCGCCCATGACCAAGGACGCGGTCGCCGGCCGCATCCGCCGCCTGCTCGCGATGGCGGACAAGCGCGCGAGCGACCTCGGCATCCCCGGCACGGAGGCGAGCCTCCCCGCCGATCTGGACGAGGTGTAAGTTTCGACGGGGAACGTGCGGCCGGAAGGAAGCATCCGACGGCCGCCCGGGTTGCCCTTACTAGACTCGACGAGTCGCTCGAATCACAACAACAGTGGAGATGAGTAATGGCTGACTACACGCTGCCGGACCTTCCGTACGACTACTCGGCTCTTGAGCCGAACATCAGCGGCCGGATCATGGAGCTGCACCACGACAAGCACCACAAGACGTACGTCGACGGCGCGAACACCGCCCTCGCGAAGCTGGCCGAGGCGCGCGACGCCGACGACCTGACCTACGTCAACAAGCTCGAGAAGGACCTCGCGTTCAACCTCGCCGGCCACGTCAACCACACCGTGTTCTGGAACAACCTCTCCCCGGACGGCGGCGACAAGCCGGTCGGCGAGCTGGCCGCAGCGATCGACGAGTTCTTCGGGTCGTTCGACAAGTTCCGCGCCCACTTCACGGCGTCGGCGCTCGGCATCCAGGGCTCCGGCTGGTCGATCCTGGCCTGGGACTCGCTCGGGCAGAAGCTCATCATCGAGCAGCTGTACGACCACCAGGGCAACCTCGCCGCGGCGACCGTCCCGCTCCTCATGCTCGACATGTGGGAGCACGCCTTCTACCTCGACTATGTCAACGTGAAGGCCGACTACGTGAAGGCGTTCTGGAACATCACCAACTGGGGCGATGTCAATGACCGCTTCGTCCGCGCGCGCGAGAAGACCGCGGGTCTGCTGCTACTGTCGTAGGCGGGTGGGCGTCCCGGGAGGGAGCCTCCCGGGACGCCGCCGTCCGCAATCAACACCTGACAAAGCGCGCCGTCCGGCGCCCATCGAGTAACTGGAGACATCTGTGTCCGTAAAGATCGGAATCAACGGGTTCGGTCGCATTGGTCGTAACTACCTGCGCGCCGCCCTGGCGAAGGGCAGCGACCTCGAGGTCGTCGCGGTGAACGACCTCACCGACAACAAGACGCTCGCACACCTGCTCAAGTACGACTCCATCACGGGCCGTCTCGACGCGACGGTGGAGCTCGACGGCGACAACATCGTCGTCAACGGCAACCCGATCAAGGTCCTCGCGGAGCGCGACCCCGCCAACCTCGGCTGGGGCGACCTGGGCGTCGACATCGTCATCGAGTCGACCGGCCGCTTCACCAAGGCCGACGACGCGCGCAAGCACATCGAGGCGGGCGCCAAGAAGGTCATCATCTCGGCTCCGGCCACCGGCGAGGACGCCACGTTCGTCATGGGCGTGAACGAGCACCTGTACGACCCGGCGTCGCACAACATCATCTCCAACGCGTCCTGCACCACGAACTGCCTCGCGCCGCTCGCCAAGGTGTTCAACGACGAGTTCGGCATCGAGCGCGGTCTGATGACCACGGTCCACGCCTACACCGCCGACCAGAACCTCCAGGACGGCCCGCACTCCGACCTGCGCCGCGCCCGCGCCGCCGCGATCAACATCGTCCCGACCTCCACTGGTGCGGCGAAGGCCATCGGCCTCGTCCTGCCGGAGCTCAAGGGCAAGCTCGACGGCTTCGCGCTCCGCGTCCCGGTCCCCACCGGCTCCATCACCGACCTCACGGTCACCGCTTCGCGTCCGGTCACGGTCGACGAGGTCAAGGCGGCCTACAAGAAGGCGGCGGAGGGCCCGCTGAAGGGCATCCTCAAGTACACGGAGGACGAGATCGTCTCCTCCGACATCGTCTCCGACCCGCACTCCTCGATCTTCGACTCGGGTCTGCTGCGCGTCATCGGAGACCAGGTGAAGCTCTCGAGCTGGTACGACAACGAGTGGGGCTACTCCAACCGTCTCGTCGACCTGACCGAGTACGTCGCCGAGCGCCTCTAAGCGCAGGGAACCGACGTGACGCTCCGCACTCTCGACTCACTCGGTTCGCTCGCCGGCAAGCGGGTCGTCGTCCGCTGTGATCTCAACGTGCCCCTCGATGGCTCGAAGATCACGGACGACGGTCGCGTGCGAGCGTCGATTCCCACGCTGAACGCCCTGATCAACCAGGGCGCGAAGGTGGTCGTGATCTCCCACCTGGGACGCCCCGAGGGCGCCCCGGATGCGAAGTACAGCCTGGCGCCGGTCGCCCAGCGGCTCTCGGAGCTGCTGGGCGCGCCGGTGACCTTCGCCAAGGACACCGTCGGCGGCGGTGCCGAGGAGGCCGTGAACGGCCTCGACGACGGCGACGTCGCCCTGCTGGAGAACCTCCGGTTCAACCCGGGGGAGACCTCGAAGGACGAGGCGGAGCGCCGTGCCTTCGCCGAGAAGCTGGCCGCCTTCGGCGACGCCTTCGTCTCGGACGGCTTCGGCGTCGTGCACCGCAAGCAGGCGAGCGTCTACGAGCTCGCCCAGCTGCTGCCGAGCGCGGCCGGGACGCTGATCCAGGCCGAGCTCGAGGTGCTCGACCGTCTGACCGAGAACCCGGAGCGTCCCTACGCGGTCGTCCTCGGCGGATCAAAGGTCTCGGACAAGCTCGGCGTCATCGGTCACCTGCTCCCCAAGGTGAACTCGCTGCTGATCGGCGGCGGGATGCTGTTCACCTTCCTGGCGGCCAAGGGCCTGAAGGTCGGGTCGAGCCTCCTCGAGGCCGACCAGATCGACACCGTGAAGGGCTACCTGGCGAAGGCCGAGGAGCTCGGCGTGGAGCTGGTCCTCCCGCGCGATGTCGTGGTGGCCTCGAAGTTCGGCGCCGACGCGGAGCACGTGGTGCGCCCGGTCGACGCGATCGAGGACACCGACTGGGGCGACAAGGGCCTGGGGCTCGACATCGGCCCGGAGACCGCCGAGCTGTTCTCGGAGTACGTCCGCGGAGCGCGCACGGTGTTCTGGAACGGCCCGATGGGCGTGTTCGAGCTGGCGCCGTTCGCGGCGGGCACGAAGGCGGTCGCGCAGGCTCTCACCGAGGTCGACGGCCTGAGCGTCGTCGGAGGTGGCGACTCCGCAGCGGCCGTGCGTGCGCTCGGATTCCGCGACGACCAGTTCGGTCACATCTCGACGGGCGGAGGCGCGAGCCTCGAGTTCCTCGAAGGCAAGCGACTCCCCGGACTGGAGGTCCTCGGATGGCAGCAGTGAGCCCCACGGTGCGGCGCGTCCCGCTCATCGCCGGCAACTGGAAGATGAACCTGGACCACCTCCAGGCGATCGCGTTCGTGCAGAAGCTCGCGTGGACGCTGAAGGACGCCAACCACGACTTCTCGGCGGTGGAGGTGGCGGTCTTCCCGCCGTTCACCGACCTGCGGAGCGTGCAGACGCTGGTGGCGGCCGACAAGCTGCCGCTCGCCTTCGGCGGACAGGACGTCTCGGAGCACGAGTCGGGTGCGTACACCGGCGAGATCTCGGCCGCGTTCCTCGCGGCCCTGGAGTCGCGGTACGTCATCATCGGTCACTCGGAGCGGCGCACGCTGCACGCCGAGACCGACGAGCAGGTCGCCGGAAAGGTGGCCGCCGCGCTGAAGCACAACATCGCCCCGATCATCTGCGTCGGCGAGACGGCGGAAGACCTCGAGACCCACGGCGCGAGCGCCGTGCCGGTCGCGCAGCTCCGCGCCGCGCTGTCGCGCGTCGACTCGGCCGCCGACTTCGTCGTGGCGTACGAGCCGGTCTGGGCCATCGGCTCCGGCCAGGCGGCGACGCCCGAGCAGGCGGAGCAGGTGGCGGCTGCGCTGCGTGCGGTCATCGCCGAGGTGCTGGGCGACGATGTCGCGGCCAAGACGCGCATCCTCTACGGTGGTTCGGTGAAGTCGGGCAACATCGCCGGCTTCATGCGCGAGCCGAATGTGGACGGCGCCCTGGTCGGCGGTGCGAGCCTCGACGTGAACGAGTTCGCCGCGATCGTCCGGTATCAGAAGCACGTCGGTCTCTGAGGGCTCCTGCCGGTTATACTGGTCGTTGGTCTTCCCGGGCACGGCCCGGACGCTTCCCGAAAGGTTCCACGTGCTGATTCTCCAGGTCGTCCTGCAGGTGCTGCTCGGCATCACCAGCCTCCTGCTGACGCTGCTCATCCTGCTGCACAAGGGTCGCGGCGGCGGTCTGTCCGACATGTTCGGCGGCGGCGTCACGTCCAACCTGGGTGCGTCGGGTGTCGCCGAGCGCAACCTGAACCGCATCACCGTGATCCTGGGTCTGATCTGGATCACCTGCATCGTCGTGCTCGGTCTGATCACGAAGTTCAGCGCGTAAGCGCACACTGAAGAAGGAGAGACTGCATGGCATCCGGAGGCAGTGCAATCCGCGGCTCGCGCGTCGGCGCGGGTCCCATGGGCGAGCAGGACCGCGGTTTCCACGCGGACCGCGTCGCGATCTCGTACTGGGACGCTCTCGGCAACGAGACGGTCCGCTACTTCGCGGCGAACCTCCCCGAGGAGGAGATCCCCGACATCATCGACTCGCCGTCGACCGGTCTCCCGGCCGGCCGCGACAAGGAGAACCCGCCGTCGGTCGCGAAGACGGAGCCCTACAAGACGCACCTCGCGTACGTGAAGGAGCGCCGCAGCGAAGAGGAGGCGGAGCAGCTGCTCGAGGACGCCCTCAACCAGCTGCGCGCCCGTCGGGGTCGTCCGACCACGAACTGAGCGTTCACGCACACGAAGGCCGCCCACCCTCACGGTGGGCGGCCTTCGTGCGTCACCCCCACCCCATCCCATCCCCACGATTTGCGCCAAATCTCGGTTATCGCCCTCCCATAACCACGATTTGGCGCAAATCTCGGTCATTGCGGGCGTACAGCGACGATGTGGGGCAGGCCCCGGGGCTACACTGCGGGCATGCGGGGAGCACGGGATGATCGGGCGGACACTCCGCGTGCGCTCGGCGACGAAGTCAGCCGGCTCAGCCTGCTCGCGTTGCTGGACGAGGCCGTCGGCGCTGCCGAGAAGGCGGACCTGCTGCTCGCGCGCTGCGACGACATCGATGTGACGACGGCGGCGGATGCTCGCCAGGCGCTCCGGCTCCGGGTGACGTTCGCCGAGCTGCAGCGCTGGGTGGACGAACTCGACCTCGACGCCCGGGAGGCGGAGGTGCGAGACGAAGCGGCTCGCCTGCTGGCGTTCTACCTGCACCTGCTGACGCACGCGTTCGACCGCCGCATCGCCGCGGCAGGGCACGACCGGCGTGCGATCCGCAGTCGCGGACCATTGACCGGCGCGCCCTGCGCGCGGCTGACGACGCTGCGGGAGCGGGTCAGTAGCTGGGTGCGATGAGGTTCTCGGGCACGTCGACCGCGGCATCCTTGTCCACGAAAAACACGGTGCGCTTACGGCCCTTGGCACCCGCGACCGGGACCTCGGTGTAGCTGGCGCCGGCGAGGGCGAGCCCGAGGGCGCTGGCCTTGTCGGTACCGGAAAGCACCAGCCAGATACGGTCGGACGAGTTGATCACCGGGCGGGTGAGGCTCAGCCGCTGCGGCGGCGGCTTCGGCGAGTCGCGCACGGCGATCACCGACGCCTTCTCCTCGCGGATGCCGGGGCGGTCGGGGAACAGCGACGCGATGTGGCCGTCGGGACCGACGCCGAGGAAGGTGATGTCGAACTTCGGCACCGGCCAGCCTTCGTGCGCGAACGCCTCGAGCTCGGCTGCGTACAGGCGGGCGGCCTCGTCGATGTCCGGCGTCTCGTCCGACGACGGGAAGGGGTGCACGTTCTCCGGCGGGACCGCGATGTGGTCGAGCAGGGCCTCGCGGGCCTGGCGCTCGTTGCGGTCGGGGTCGTCGCGCGGCACGAACCGCTCGTCTCCCCACCAGAAGTGCACCTTCGACCAGTCGATGGTGTCGCGGGCGGGGGAGGCGTTGACCGCCTCCAGCACCGCGATGCCCATCGTCCCTCCCGTGAGAGCGATGTTCGCCGCTCCCAGGTCGTCGACGATGTCGATCGTCTTGGTGAGGAAGCGTGCGGCCACCGACGCGGTCAGGGCCTCCTTGTCGGGGTGGACGAGCACCCGCCGTTCGTTCGTCATGCCCTGGCGCCTGCTCCTTCGTCGGAGGTCTCCAGCAGTGCGAGACCCTTGGTGATGACCTCGCCGTAGAGGTCGTCCGGGTCCAGCCTACGCAGTTCTTCCGCCAGGCAGTCACGAAGACTGCGGCGTGGCAGGGAGAGGTCGTGCGAGGGCTGACCCGGCTGCGACAGACGAGCGACGTTCGGGATCTCGCGCTGCAGCTCGATCACGCCGGACGCGCGCTCCATCTTGACACCGTGGATGCCGCCGGAACCGATCGCACGCGAGGCGAGGTCGTACTGCACAGGCACCTGCAGCTGGAGCCGCAGCCAGGCGGCGAGGAGCAGCGTGGACGGCGAGTCGGCCGCGCCGGCCACGTCGACGCCGGTGATCGGCTCGTACGGCGGCTGGTCGAGCACCGCGGCGAGCTGGGCGCGCCACAGCGTCAACCGGGTCCAGGCGAAGTCCGTGTCGCCGGGGGCGTACGTCTGCCCCAGGTGGAACAGGAACTCCTGCGGGTTCGGCTGCGCGGAGGCGTCCGTGATCCGACGGGTCGCGATGCGGCCCAGGGGAGAGGTGGATGCCTTCTCGGGCGCGATGCCCGGCCACCAGACCACGACGGGGGCGTCGGGGAGGAGGAGGCCGGTGACCAGTCCCTCCTCGTCGCTCGCCGTCTCGCCGTAGGCGCGGAGCACGATGACCTCGCTGGCCCCGGCGTCGCCGCCGACGCGGATCTGCGCGTCGAGGCGGCCGTCACCGTTGTGGGTGCGCTCCTCCTCGGTCGACACCACGATCACGCGCATCGGGTGCTCGCGGGAGGCGTCGTTGGCGGCCTCGATGGCCTCCTCCTCCTGCCCGAGGTGCGTCGCGATGATGAGCGTCAGGACGCGGCCGAGGGCGACGGCGCCGCCCTCCTCGCGGATCTTGACGAGCGCCTTCGAGATGTTGCTGACGGTCGTCGCGGGAAGGTCGACGATCATGGACGCCTCCAGACGCGGCCGTCGCGGGCGAGGAGCTCGTCGGCCGATTTCGGGCCCCAGGTTCCGGGGCGGTACTGCTCGGGCTGGCCCTGCGTGGCCCAGAAGTCCTCGATCGGGTCGAGGATCTTCCAGGAGAGCTCGACCTCCTCGTGGCGGGGGAACAGCGGCGGGTCGCCGAGGAGCACATCCAGGATGAGTCGCTCGTACGCCTCGGGGCTGGCCTCGGTGAAAGCGTGGCCGTAGCCGAAGTCCATGCTGACGTCGCGCACCTGCATGCCGGCGCCGGGGACCTTCGAGCCGAAGCGGATGGTCACACCTTCGTCCGGCTGGACGCGGATGACGAGCGCGTTCTGGCCGAGCGCACTCGTCTGCGACTCCGCGAAGAGCTGCTGCGGAGCGCGCTTGAAGACGACCGCGATCTCGGTCACGCGGCGGCCGAGGCGCTTGCCCGCGCGCAGGTAGAATGGGACGCCCGCCCAGCGGCGCGTGCCGATCTCCAGCTTGATGGCCGCGTAGGTCTCCGTGGTGGACTGGGGGTTCATCCCGTCCTCCTCCAGGAAGCCCGGGACCTTCTCGCCGCCCTGCCAGCCGCTGCCGTACTGTCCGCGGGCCGTCGACTTGGCGAGGTCCTTGGGCAGACGGACGGCGGCGAGGACCTTCTCCTTCTCGGCGCGCAGGTCTGCGGCGTTGAACGAGATGGGCTCCTCCATCGCCGTGAGGGCGAGGAGCTGCAGCAGGTGGTTCTGGATGACGTCGCGCGCCGCGCCGATGCCGTCGTAGTAACCGGCACGGCCGCCCACTCCGATGTCCTCGGCCATGGTGATCTGCACGTGGTCGACGTAGTTGGCGTTCCAGATCGGCTCGTACAGCTCGTTGGCGAAGCGCAGCGCCAGGATGTTCTGGACCGTCTCCTTGCCGAGGTAGTGGTCGATGCGGAACACCGAGTCCGGCGGGAAGACCGTCTCCACGACCGCGTTCAGCTCGCGAGCCGACTGCAGGTCGTGGCCGAACGGCTTCTCGATGACGACGCGCCGCCAGCCGTCGCCGGACTGGTCGGCGAGACCGGACCGCTTCAGCTGCTCGGTGACGATCGGGAACGCCTTCGGCGGGATGGACAGGTAGAACGCATGGTTGCCCATGGTCCCGCGCTCCTTGTCCAGGTCCTCGACGGTCTGCTTGAGGCGCTGGAACGCGTCGTCGTCGTCGAACTCGCCCGGAACGAAGCGGATGCCCTGTGCGAGCTGCTGCCACACGTCGTCGTCGAACGGCGTGCGGGCGTACTGCTTGACCGCGTCGTACACGACCTTCTCGAAGTCCTGGTCCTCCCAGTCACGCCGGGCGAACCCGACGAGCGAGAACCCGGGCGGCAGGAGGCCGCGGTTCGCGAGGTCGTACACCGCGGGCATCAGCTTCTTGCGCGACAGGTCGCCTGTCACGCCGAAGATGATGAGGCTGCTGGGCCCGGCGATGCGATTCAGACGGCGGTCGGAGGGCAACCGCAACGGGTTGAACTCCGGGGTGATTTCCACCGGTGACACGTGGGTGATCTCCTTTATCGACGGCTCAGTTGACGGCCTCGAACAGCGAGACGACATCCGCCTCGGGGTTCGTGAGCGTCAGCGTCAGCACCGGGCGGCCGTGCTCGCCGAGGACGCTGGCGTCGCCGGCGGCCTGGGCCTGGATGAGCTGCCCGAAGGTGAAGGGACGGCCGGGGATCTCGAGATCCTCGGAGGGCGTCGCCGTGATCTGCAGGAACACGCCGACCGCCGGACCGCCCTTGTGGAACTGACCCGTCGAGTGCAGGAAGCGCGGCCCCCAGCCGAAGGTGACCGGGCGGTTCGCCTTCGCCGCCAGCAGGTCGCGGATGCCCGCGAGCTGGGGGAGCGCGAGGCGGTCCACGTAGGCCTGGACCGCGACGTAGCCGTCGGGCCCGAGCTGGGCGAGCAGGGCATCCACGGCGGCGTCGAGCGTGTTCGCCTCGCCGAGGAAGGACCCGGTGCTGCGTACCTCGATGCCGCCCGCGGTGAACGCGGGGGTGACGGGCTCCGGCCGGTTGTCGAGCAGCGAGCGTGCGGCGACCTTGGCGGCCTCCACATCCGGCTGGTCGAACGGGTTGATGCCGAGCAGGCGTCCGGCGACGGCGACCGCGTACTCCCAGACGATGAGCTGGGCGCCGAGGCTGCCGGAGACCAGGATCTCGCCCTCGTGGCGGTCGGCCGGGAACAGGTGGTGCGCCTCGGCGTTGGCGACGAGGCGGACGACCTGCAGATCGGCCGGCTTCGACTCGAGCTCGGGGGCGAGCTTGTCGAGCACGACCGGCAGCAGGCCGGTGCCCTCCTTGCCGGTCGACTCGGCGATCAGCTGCTCCGCCCAGTCGGCGAAGCCCACGATGTGGGTTCCGTCGGCGACGATGCCCAGCTTGTCCTTCAGCGGGCTCGTGCCGGCGATGGCGGCGCCGAGCACGAGTCCCGGGTTCTGCTCGTTGTCGACGGCGAGCTCGATGGACGTGGCGTCGGCCTCGTCGAGGAGCTCGGAGATGTCGACGCCGGCGAGGCCGGAGGGGACGAGGCCGAACGCCGTGAGTGCCGAGTAGCGGCCGCCGACGTTCGGGTCGGCGTTGAACACGCGGTATCCGGCCTCACGGGCGGACTGGTCGAGCGGCGAGCCCGGGTCGGTGACGACGACGATCCGCTCGCGCGGGTCGATCCCGGCGTCCTCGAACCACTTCTCGTAGACGCGCTTCTGGCTGTCCGTCTCGAGCGTCGAGCCCGACTTGGACGAGATGACCACCGCGGTGGCCTCCAGCCGGTCGCGGAGCGCCGAGAGCACCTGGCCGGGGTCGGTGGAGTCGAGCACGGTCAGCTCGGCCTCCGCCGTCCGGGTGATGACCTCCGGCGCGAGCGACGAGCCGCCCATGCCGCCGAGGACGATGTGGTTCACGCCCTTGGCGCGCAGCTCGTCGCGCAGGGCGACGATCTCGGGGACCAGCGGGCGCGAGATGGCGACCGCTTCGGTCCAGCCGAGGCGCTTGCTCGCCTCGGCCTCGGCGGCGGGGCCCCAGAGGGCCGGGTCGAGCGCCGTGATGCCGGACGCCACCTTGTCGGCGACGAGCTGCGGCACCACGGTGCGGACGGCCTCCGCCGCCGGACCGGTGACGTGGATGCGGAACGTCACTTGGCGGCTCCCTCGAGGGCGTTCTTCACGGTCTCGACGAGCTCGCCCCACGAAACGTTGAACTTCTCGACGCCTTCGCGCTCGAGGGTCTCGGTCACGTCGTCGTAGCTGATGCCGAGGTCGGCCAGCTTGTTGAGCACGTCGTTCGACTCGGCGTAGGTGCCGGTGACGGTGTCGCCGGTGATGTGTCCGTGGTCGAAGGTCGCGTCGAGCGTCTTCTCGGGCATCGTGTTGACGACGTTCGGGGCGACGAGCGCCTCGACGTACAGCGTGTCGGGCAGGCTCGGGTCCTTCACGCCGGTGGAGGCCCACAGCGGGCGCTGCTCGTTGGCGCCGGCCTCGACGAGGAGCTTCGCACGCTCGGTGGCGAACTGCTGCTCGTACACCTCGTAGGCGAGGCGGGCGTTGGCGATGCCGGCCTTGCTCTTGAGGCCCTCGGCCTCGTCCGTGCCGATGGCGCTGAGGCGCTTGTCCACCTCGGTGTCCACGCGCGAGACGAAGAACGAGGCGACCGAGTGGATGCCGGAGAGGTCGATGCCCGCCGCCTTGGCCTTCTCGAGGCCGGTGAGGTACGCGTCGATGACCTGGCGGTAGCGCTCGAGGCTGAAGATCAGCGTCACGTTGACGCTGATGCCGGCCGCGATGGTCTCGGTGATGGCCTCGAGGCCCTCGACCGTCGCCGGGATCTTGATCATGACGTTCGGCTTCTGGATCTTGTCCGAAAGCTTCTTCGCGGCATCGATGGTGGCCTTCGTGTCGCGGGCGAGCGCCGGGGCGACCTCGATGGACACGCGGCCGTCGACGCCGTTCGAGCGCTCGTAGACGCTGTGGAAGATGTCGCTCGCCTTGGCGACGTCGTCGGTGGTGATCTCGAAGATCGCGTCGTCGACGTCCACGCCGGCGGCGGCCAGCTGGCGGACCTGCTCGTCGTAGGCCTCGCCCTTGGCGAGGGCGGCCGCGAAGATCGTCGGGTTCGTGGTCACGCCGACCACGTTCTTCTCGGCGATCAGCTTCTCGAGGTTGCCCGTGTTGATGCGCTCACGCGACAGGTCGTCCAGCCAGATGCTGACGCCCGCTGCGGACAGTGCGGCCGTGGGGGTCGCGGCGGTGGCGGTTGTGTCGGTCATTTTCTCTTATCTCCTCTTGTGCCCGCGCTCAGAGCGACGCGAGCGATTCCTTCGCTGCGGACACGGCGTGCTCGGTGGTCATACCGAACTCGCGGAACAGCGTCTTGTAGTCGGCCGATGCACCGAAGTGCTCGATCGAGACGCTCCGGCCGTGGTCGCCGACGATCTTGTCCCAGGCGAGCGCCAGGCCGGCCTCGATCGAGACGCGGGCCTTGACGGCCTCGGGGAGCACCTTCTCGCGGTACTCGGCGGGCTGCTCGGCGAACCACTCGAGGCTGGGGGCGGAGACGACGCGGGCGTTGATGCCCTCGCCGCGCAGCTCCTCGCGGGCCTCGAGCGCGATCTGGACCTCGGATCCGGTCGCGATGAAGATCACGTCCGGCGTGCCGCCCGGCGCCTCGGCCAGGATGTACGCGCCCTTCGCGACGTTCTTCGCCGACGCGAGGGTGTCGCCCTCGGCGTCGCCGTCTCCGCGCTCGAACACCGGGATGTTCTGGCGCGTCAGCGCGATGCCGGCGGGGCCGTTGCGGCGCTCGAGGATGGTCTTCCACGCCCAGGCAACCTCGTTGGCGTCACCCGGGCGGACGACGGCCAGGTTCGGGATGGCGCGCAGGGTCGAGAGCTGCTCGATCGGCTGGTGCGTCGGGCCGTCCTCGCCGAGCGCGACCGAGTCGTGCGTCCAGACGAAGATCGACGGGACGTTCATCAGCGCGGCGAGACGGATCGACGGACGCTGGTAGTCGCTGAAGATCAGGAACGTGCCGCCGAAGGGGCGCGTCGGGCCGTGCAGCACGATGCCGTTCAGGATCGCGGCCATGGCGTGCTCGCGGATGCCGAAGTGCAGGACGCGCCCGTACGGGTTGCCCGTCCACTCGTGGGTCGAGCGCTCGCTCGGCACGAAGGACGCGGCGCCCTCGATCGTGGTGTTGTTCGACTCGGCGAGGTCGGCCGAGCCGCCCCACAGCTCCGGCATGACCGGTGCGATGGCGTTGAGCACCTTGCCGCTCGCGGCGCGGGTCGAGACGTCCTTGCCCGGCTCGAAGACGGGGAGCACGCTCTCCAGCTCTTCCGGCGCGGCGCCGCTCAGCAGACGGTCGAGCAGCTGCTTGCGCTCGGGGTTCGCCTCGGCCCAGGCGTCGAAGCCCTTCTGCCACTCGGCGCGCTCCTCGGCACCGCGCTCGATGGCCTTGCGCGTGTGCTCGATGACCTCGTCGGCGACCTCGAAGGTCTGCTCGGGGTCGAAGCCGAGCACCTCCTTGACCGCGCGGAGCTCGTCGGCGCCCAGTGCCGAACCGTGGATCTTGCCGGTGTTCTGCTTCTTCGGCGCCGGCCAGCCGATGATCGTCTTCAGGATGATGAGCGACGGCTTGTCGGTCACCTCCTGGGCGTTCTGGATGGCCTGGAAAAGCTCCTGGACGTCCTCTTCGTAGACGCCGGTCTTCTTCCAGTCGACCACCTGCACGTGCCAGTGGTAGGCCTCGTAGCGGGCCTTCACGTCCTCCGTGAAGGCGATGTCGGTGTCGTCCTCGATCGAGATCTGGTTGCTGTCGTAGATCGCGATCAGGTTGCCGAGCTCCTGGTGGCCGGCGAGCGAGGACGCCTCGGAGCTGACGCCCTCCTCGAGGTCGCCGTCGGACGCGATCACGTACACGTGGTGGTCGAACGGGCTGGTGCCGGGAGCGGCGTCCGGGTCGAACAGTCCACGCTCGAAACGCTGCGCATAAGCGAAACCGACGGCGGAGGAGATGCCCTGGCCCAGGGGACCGGTGGTGATCTCCACGCCGTCGGTGTGTCCGTACTCGGGGTGGCCGGGGGTGAGGGAGCCCCACGTGCGCAGCTTCTTGAGGTCGTCGAGCTCGAGACCGTAGCCGCCCAGATACAGCTGGACGTACTGGGTCAGGGACGAGTGGCCCGCCGAGAGGATGAAGCGGTCGCGACCGAGCCAGTGCTGGTCGCGCGGGTCGCGGCGCATCACCTTCTGGAACAGCAGGTAGGCCGCGGGGGCGAGGCTCATGGCGGTGCCGGGATGCCCGTTGCCCACCTTCTCCACCGCGTCGGCCGCGAGAACGCGAGCCGTGTCTACTGCCTTGTTGTCAATGGGATCCCACTGCAGTGCTGCCACGTGAAAACTGACCCTTCGTCGATGTGGTGAGGGTCGTCGTGGAACCCGCACCGGTTGAGGTAGTGCGCGCCGTGGACGTCATCGGCGCCGAGCCATTCCTCCGTCACCGTCCTACAAAGAGTGCGGCCGGAACAGGGCTTCGGCTGGCGAGCACCTCCAAGTATAGGTAACGCGCAAGAAACATGGGGTGTTCCCCCAGACGGTTGTGTCATGGACGGTCACGGGGTAATCGGGAAGCCCCGTCCTCGACGTGACGTAGAATCGGATACCGTCTGAGTACATCGCCGACACATCACGAGGAGCAATGGACGTCGCTGTAGAGAGCCGTGTCGAACCGGGCCGCATCGGCGTCGCTCGCAAGGTGAAGGCGTACGTCGCCCTCACCAAACCGCGGGTGGTCGAGCTGCTGCTGGTCACCACGGTCCCGACGATGATCCTCGCGGCGAACGGCATCCCCAACCTGTGGCTTGTGCTGGCCACGGTCGTCGGCGGCTACATGAGCGCGGGCTCCGCAGGCGCCTTCAACTGCTACATCGACCGCGACATCGACCGCGTCATGCGGCGCACGAAGAACCGCCCGCTCGTCACCGGCGAGCTGTCCGACCGCGAGGCGCTGGTCTTCGCCTGGGCTCTCGGCATCGCCTCCGTGGTGGTGCTCGGCTTCTTCACCAACTGGCTCGCCGCCGCGCTGTCCGTCGCGGCCATCCTGCTGTACGTCGTCTTCTACACGCTCATCTTGAAGCGCCGCACCCCGCAGAACATCGTCTGGGGCGGCGTCGCCGGCTGCATGCCCGTGCTCATCGGCTGGGCGGCCGTGACCGGCTCGCTCGACTGGGCGCCGTTCATCCTGTTCGGCATCATCTTCCTGTGGACCCCGCCGCACTACTGGCCGCTGTCGATGAAGTACCGCTCCGACTACCAGGAGGCCGGCGTACCGATGCTCGCGGTCGTCCGCGGTCGCGCTGTCGTGGGCCTCCAGGTCGTCCTGTACGCGTGGGCCATGGTCGCGTGCTCGCTGCTCCTCATCCCGGTCGCGCACATGGGGCTGCTGTACACGGCGGTCTCGCTGGTGGCCGGCGGCTGGTTCATCTACGAGTCGCACCGCCTGTACAACCTCGCGATCCGTCACGAGACGGTGTCACCGATGCGCGTCTTCCACGGCTCGATCGCGTACCTGACGCTGATCTTCCTCGCCGTCGCGATCGACCCGCTGCTGCCGTTCTGATCCCGGGCCGGGCACAGGTTCCGGCCACGAAGTCGTGCCACGAGGCCCCCTGCGGCTCTACCATGTGCGCATGACGGCACCGGTGCTGACTCTGCGTCTCACGACGCCCCGCCTCGTGCTGGACGTGCCGACGGACGACGACATCCCGGACGTGCTGGAGGCCTGCCAGGACGCCGAGACGCGGCGCTGGGTTCCGCTCCCGTCTCCGTACACCCGCGAGAGCGCGGAGTTCTTCGTGCGCAGCTACTGCCCGCACGGCCTGGCGAGCCGCCGGTACACGGTCTGGGCGCTGCACGCGCGCGGCGGCGGCCGCCTCCTCGGAGCGCTGGAGGTCCGCAAGGACGAGCGCGCCGGGTCCGCCTCGCTGGGCTGCTGGTCGGGCCCCTGGGCGAGAGGCCAGGGCTACATGCGGGAGGCGCTCGGAGCCGTCGCCCGCTATGCGCTCGACCCGGAGGGGCTGGGATTCGACCGGCTGAACTGGGAGTACGTACACGGGAACGAGTCCAGCAGGCGTCTGGCCGAGGCTGCGGGTTTCGATTTCGGCGACGGGATGCGCACGGTCGTCAGCTTGCACGGCGAGACGCTCGAGGCGCGCGTCGGGCGGCTAGGCCGCGACGACGTCCGCGGCTGAGCCCTCGGTCTCGCGCGCGGCGGACACGGGGGAGTAGAGCGACAGCATGACCGCCGTCATCATGGCGGCGAGCAGTGCGGCGAGGGTCATGTGGATGCCCACGAGGACTCCCGGCAGGCCGGTGTTGGCCTGGATCAGCCCGACGACGATCTGCAGCAGCTCGACCGCGAGCAGGTACTGCGTGAAGCGGCGCACGGCCGGGCCGCCGACGCGGAACGCCGCCACGACCAGCACCAGCGTCAGCGCGAACGTGACATAGGCCGGGATGGCGTGCACGTGCTGCAGGATCTCGGGGTTCAGGCCGCTGCGGGGAGTGTGGTCGTCGCCCGCGTGCGGTCCCGCTCCTGTGGTGACGATCCCCACCAGGATCGTGATGAGCACGACGACGGCGGTCACCGCGGCGACGGCGCGGTACCAGGCCGGGACGGCCCGGTAGCGCGGGCCGGGGACGGCGTAGACGCGGACGAGGTACGAGGTGGTCAGCGTGACGAGCACGACGGAGGCGACGAAGTGCATCCCCACGACCCACCAGGTGAGACCGGTGAGCACCGTGATCCCGCCGAGGATCGCCTGGAACGGCACGCCGAGACCGGCGATCAGGGTCAGCCAGAACAGATCGCGGCGCGAGCGGTACAGCTTCACGACCTGCAGGAAGGCCACGATCGCGAGCACGGCGAGCACCCCGCCCAGCACCCGGTTGCCGAACTCGATGACGCCGTGGATGCCCATCTCGGGCGTGTTGACGAGGGAGTCCGCCGTGCACTTGGGCCAGGTGGGGCAGCCCAGTCCGCTGCCGGTGAGCCGCACAGCGCCGCCGGTCGCGACGAGCATGATCTGCGCGGCCAGGTAGATCCACGCGACGACGCGGGTGCGCCCGTCCACACGGTCCGGCAGCCAGGCGATGATGCGCTTCATGGTTCGGGGCTCTCTCGGTCGGATCGGCGGGGCCGGGTGCGGATACTCGGGCAATGCGCAGGCGCGCCTCTACTAATACCGCGCCGCACCTGTAGAATTGGTGGGTTCGAGGAACGCGCATCCCAGCGCGTGCGCGCGGCCGGTTTCTCCGTCCGTGGCCGGGGCATCGTGGCCCGTCTCCACGAACAGTCTAGGTACGCACGTGTTGGTACGCAGTCACCGCCACCCGCACAATCAGGACGCTCCGCAGCGACCGGCGAAAGCCGTGCTTGCGGAGGGGAATGAGCCGGACTGATATCCGGTTACGAGTGGAAGGAAACGAGGTAGATTATGTCAGACATCCTGATCGATCGGCCTGAGCTCGCCTCTTTGGGGCAGTACGAGTTCGGCTGGTCCGATTCCGACGCCGCGGGTTCCATCGCCCGCCGCGGTCTCTCGCCCGAGGTGGTGAAAGACATCTCGGCTCTGAAGAAGGAGCCCGAGTGGATGCTGCAACGCCGCCTCAAGGCCCTCCAGCTCTTCGAGCGCAAGCCGATGCCGACCTGGGGCGCCGACCTGTCGGAGATCGACTTCGACAACATCAAGTACTTCGTCCGCTCCACCGAGAAGCAGGCGCAGAGCTGGGAAGACCTGCCGGAGGACATCCGGAACACCTACGAGAAGCTCGGCATCCCGGAGGCGGAGCGCCAGCGTCTCGTCGCCGGCGTCGCCGCGCAGTACGAGTCCGAGGTCGTCTACCACCAGATCCGTGAAGACCTCGAGCAGCAGGGCGTCATCTTCCTCGACACCGACACCGCGCTCCGCGAGCACCCCGAGATCTTCGAGGAGTACTTCGGAACGGTGATCCCGGCCGGCGACAACAAGTTCGCCGCGCTGAACACCGCCGTGTGGTCGGGCGGATCGTTCGTCTACGTCCCGAAGGGCGTCCACGTCGAGATCCCGCTGCAGGCCTACTTCCGCATCAACACCGAGAACATGGGTCAGTTCGAGCGGACGCTGATCATCGCCGACGAGGGCAGCTACGTCCACTACATCGAGGGCTGCACCGCTCCGATCTACAAGTCGGACTCGCTCCACTCCGCGGTCGTCGAGATCATCGTGAAGAAGAACGCCCGCGTTCGCTACACGACCATCCAGAACTGGTCCAACAACGTCTACAACCTCGTCACGAAGCGGGCCACCGCGGCCGAGGGCGCGACGATGGAGTGGATCGACGGCAACATCGGCTCCAAGGTGACGATGAAGTACCCGTCGATCTACCTGATGGGGGAACACGCCAAGGGCGAGACCCTGTCCGTCGCCTTCGCCGGTCCTGGTCAGCACCAGGACGCGGGCGCCAAGATGATCCACATGGCGCCGTACACGCAGTCGTCGATCGTCTCCAAGTCGATCGCGCGCGGCGGCGGCCGTGCCGGCTACCGCGGCGAGGTGCGGATGGATGCGAACGCGCACCACTCCGCCAACACCGTCCGCTGCGACGCGCTGCTCGTCGACACGATTTCGAGATCCGACACGTATCCGGCGATCGACATCCGCGTCGACGACGTGCAGCTCGGCCACGAGGCGACCGTGTCGCGCGTGAGCGAGGAGCAGCTGTTCTACCTCATGTCGCGTGGGCTCCCGGAAGATGAGGCCATGGCGATGATCGTCCGCGGCTTCATCGAGCCGATCGCCCGCGAGCTCCCGATGGAGTACGCACTGGAACTCAACAAGCTCATCGAGATGGGCATGGAAGGCTCTGTCGGATGACGCAGATCGAGACGACGCAGACCACCGCGCCCGCCCCGACCCACATGCGAGCACCTGTCCCGGTGCAGAGCCGCGCCGAGCGGTTCACCTCGACCGAGGTGTCGGACTTCCCTGCGGTCACCGGCCGCGAGGCGATGTGGAAGTACACGCCGGTGACGCGCATCCAGGAGCTCATCACGGGCGACCTGGACGGCTCGCCGTACGTGTACGACGCCACGACGGCCCCCGGTGTGACCACCGCGTGGATCGGCCGTGACGACGCCCGCATCGGCGCTGCAGGAAAGCCCGAGGACCGCGCCTCCGCCAACGCCTGGACGGCCTTCGAGCAGGCGCTGCTCGTGACGATCGGCGCCGACCTCAGCGGTGACCGCCGCGAGGTCACGCTGACCCGCTCCGCCCTCGGCGGACCGGCGCGTGCCGCGCACACGGTCGTCGAGGTCGCCCCGGGAGCCGTGGCGACCCTCATCCTGCAGAACACCGGATCGGCGCACCTGACCGAGAACGTCGAGTTCCTCCTGGGTAAGGACGCCGACCTCACGGTCGTGTCGCTCCAAGAGTGGGACGACGACGCCCTCCACGTCGCCGCACACTTCGCCGAGCTCGGCGAGGGCGCGCGCATCAAGCACGTCGCCGTCACTCTCGGCGGCGGTGTCGTCCGGCTCAACCCGTCGGCCCACTTGGCCGGCGCGCGAGCGGACGCCGAGCTGCTCGGCGCCTACTTCGCCGACGCCAGCCAGCATCTCGAGCAGCAGGTGTACGTCCACCACGACGGCCCCGAGACCCGCAGCCGCGTGACCTACAAGGGCGCGCTGCAGGGCCAGGGCGCCCGCACGGTGTGGATCGGCGACGTGCTCATCGGCCCGAAGGCCGTCGGTACCGACACCTACGAGCAGAACCGCAACCTCGTCCTCACCGACGGGGCCCGCGCCGACTCCGTGCCGAACCTCGAGATCGAGACCGGCGACATCGTCGGCGCCGGTCACGCGAGCGCCACCGGCCGTTTCGACGACGAGCAGCTCTTCTACCTCCAGTCCCGCGGGATCCCGGAGGAGGAGGCGCGCCGCCTGGTCGTGCGCGGCTTCCTCGCCGAGATCGTCCAGCAGATCGGCTCGCCGGCGCTCCAGGAGCGCCTGCAGGCCAAGATCGAGGACGAGCTGGAATCGGCGTCGGTCACCGCGTCGGCGCCCTCCGCGCCGGCTGCCGGGGCCGAGAACTGATGGCGGGCCAGCGCGTCGCAGCCGTCGCGGAGCTGGTCGAGAACCAGGCCACCCGCGTCGTGCTCGACGGCGTCCCCATCGCCGTCGTCAAGGACTCGTCCGGTGCGGTGCACGCCATCGGCGACACCTGCACCCACGGCGAGATCTCGCTGTCCGAGGGTTTCGTCGAGGACGAGACCCTGGAGTGCTGGGCGCACGGCTCCCAGTTCTCCCTCGTGACCGGCAAGCCCCTCAACCTCCCGGCCTACGAGCCGGTCCCCGTGTTTCCCGTCGAGATCATCGACGGAGACGTCTTCATCGACCCCAGCGCCCCGAAAGTGAACAACTAACCATGTCAGTCCTCGAGATCCGCGACCTCCACGTCACCGTCGAGACGGACCAGGGCACGAAGCCCATCCTGAACGGCGTCGACCTCACCATCAACGAGGGTGAGATCCACGCGATCATGGGCCCGAACGGCTCCGGCAAGTCGACCCTCGCCTACACGATCGCCGGTCACCCGAAGTACACCGTGACCCAGGGCTCGATCACGCTCGACGGCGAGGACGTCCTCGCGATGACCGTCGACGAGCGTGCGCGTGCCGGCCTCTTCCTCGCGATGCAGTACCCGGTCGAGATCCCCGGTGTCACCAACACCAACTTCCTCCGCACCGCCAAGACGGCGATCGACGGCCAGGCGCCGTCCATCCGCACCTGGGTGAAGGATGTCCGCGAGTCGATGGGCGCCCTACGCATGGATTCGTCGTTCGCCGAGCGCAACGTCAACGAGGGCTTCTCGGGCGGCGAGAAGAAGCGCAACGAGATCCTCCAGCTCGAGCTGCTCAAGCCGAAGTTCGCCGTGCTCGACGAGACCGACTCGGGCCTCGACGTGGATGCGCTCAAGATCGTCTCCGAGGGCGTCAACCGGGCGAAGGCCAACACCGGTCTCGGCATCCTGCTGATCACGCACTACACGCGCATCCTCCGCTACATCAAGCCGGACTTCGTGCACGTGTTCGTCGCCGGCCGCGTGGCCGAGCAGGGCGGACCCGAGCTCGCCGACCGCCTGGAGGAGGAGGGCTACGACCGTTACGTCGACGCCCCCGAGCCCGCAGCGGCCTCGGCGGCCGAAGTCGCCGGATCCTGAGAGAGGTAGAATCCTCACATGCCCGCCACTTTGAGCCCAGCGCTCTTCGACCAGGTCGAGGAGGCGCTGAAGGACGTCATGGATCCCGAACTCGGGATCAACGTCGTCGACCTGGGCCTCATCTACGACCTGGCCTGGGATGACGAGAACAACGCGCTCATCATCTCGATGACGCTCACCAGTGCCGGCTGCCCGCTGACCGACGTGCTCGAAGAGCAGACCGCCGAGGCGCTCGACGGCATCGTCGAGGCATTCCGCATCAACTGGGTGTGGATGCCGCCGTGGGGTCCCGAGCGGATCACCGACGACGGCCGCGACATGATGCGCGCCCTCGGCTTCGCAATCTAAGACATCCCCTCCAACAGTTCCGGACTTTTTCGACCGCGCCGTGGCGTGTCGGGCCGAAAAAGTCCGGAACTGTTTGCTGAGAACCGAGTAGAGAAGAGATCGACGTGCTTGCCGTGCAGGGGCTGGAGCTGCGCGTTGGCGCACGCCTTCTGATGGAGGACGTGAGCTTTCGCGTCGCCGACGGGGACAAGATCGGACTCGTCGGCCGCAACGGCGCCGGCAAGACGACACTCACCAAGGTGCTCGCCGGCGACCTGCTCCCGACGGCCGGCAAGGTCGACCGCTCCGGCGACCTCGGTTACCTTCCGCAGGACCCGCGCTCCGGCAATCTCGACGACCTGGCGCGCACGCGCATCCTCGACGCCCGGGGCCTCGGCTCGATCGTGCTCGGGATGCAGCAGGCGACCGTCGACATGGCGAGCACCGACTCCGCCGTGTCCGAGGCCGCGATGAAGAAGTACGGCCGGCTGGAGGAGCGCTTCCATCTGCTCGGCGGGTACGCGGCCGAGGCCGAGGCCGCATCCATCGCGTCCAACCTCAACCTGCCGGATCGCATCCTCGACCAGCCGCTGAAGACCCTCTCGGGCGGTCAGCGCCGCCGGATCGAGCTGGCGCGCATCCTGTTCTCCGACGCCCGCACGATGATCCTCGACGAGCCGACGAACCACCTGGATGCGGACTCGGTCATCTGGCTGCGCGAGTTCCTGAAGAACTACACCGGCGGCTTCATCGTCATCTCGCACGACGTGGAGCTGGTCGGCGAGACGGTTAACCGCGTCTTCTACCTGGATGCGAACCGCCAGGTCATCGACATCTACAACATGGGCTGGAAGAACTACCAGCGCCAGCGCGCCGCCGACGAGGAGCGCCGCAAGAAGGAGCGCGCCAACGCCGAGAAGAAGGCGGGCGCCCTGCAGCTGCAGGCGGCGAAGTTCGGCGCGAAGGCGACGAAGGCGGCCGCGGCGCACCAGATGGTCGCGCGCGCCGAGAAGCTGCTCGCGGGCCTCGAAGAGGTGCGCCAGGTCGACCGGGTCGCGAAGCTGCGGTTCCCGACGCCGGCGCCGTGCGGTCGCACGCCGCTGCAGGCGAGCGACCTCTCCAAGAGCTACGGCTCGCTCGAGATCTTCACCGCCGTCGACCTCGCGATCGACCGCGGCTCGAAGGTCGTCGTGCTCGGACTGAACGGTGCGGGCAAGACCACGCTGCTGCGGATGCTCGCGGGCGTCGACAAGCCGGACACCGGCCAGGTCGAGCCCGGCCACGGCCTGCGCATCGGGTATTACGCGCAGGAGCACGAGACCATCGACGTCGAGCGCAGCGTGCTCCAGAACATGGTGTCGTCCTCGCCGTCACTGACCGAGACCGAGGCCCGCAGGGTGCTCGGCTCGTTCCTGTTCACGGGCGACGACGCGCACAAGCCGGCCGGCGTGCTCTCCGGCGGCGAGAAGACCCGGCTCGCACTGGCCATGATCGTCGTGTCGGGGGCGAACGTCCTGCTGCTCGACGAGCCGACCAACAACCTCGACCCGGCGAGCCGCGAGGAGATCCTGGATGCGCTGGCGCACTACGAGGGCGCCGTCGTGCTGGTCAGCCACGACGAGGGCGCGGTGGAGGCGCTGAATCCCGAGCGGGTCCTCATCCTCCCCGACGGCGTCGAGGACCACTGGTCGCGCGACTACCTCGACCTCATCTCCCTCGCCTAGCCCCTCCGCCCCCCGGCACGATTTGCGCCAAATCTCGGTTATGGGGCGCTCAGAACCGCGATTTGGCGCAAATCTCGCCGCGGACTGGGGGTTCGGCGCGAGGGGTCAGCGGGCGGCGTCGAGGAGTTCGTCCTCGACGTCGGCGTCGGTGCGCTTGGCGCGGCGGCGACGCTCGCGTGCGGCAGCGCGCTCGCGCTCGGCGGGGTCGTCCGAGTTGCGCTTGCGGTACTCCGTCACGAGCGCGTAGCCGAGGCCGAAGAAGCCGATCAGGGCGAAGATGATCCACTGGATCATGTACGACCAGTGCAGCCCCTCATCCTGCGTCGGCGGGCTGGTCACGGTCGGCGTGGGCGCGGTCGCGGGCGCCGGGTCCTCGCTGTCGAGCAGCCCGTACGCGCCCGTGTAGACGTCGGCGCCGCCGAGCTTCTGCTTCACCACCGACAGCTGGATGGTGCCCACCTGATCACCGGTCGCCGTACGCCCGGCGATGGCCGGTTCACTGGCCTTCAGCCGCGCGACCACCGTCACGGTACCCGCGGGTGCAGCCGGCACGTGGTCGGGGGAGTCCGTCGTGTTTCCGGTCGGCACCCAGCCGCGATCCACGATGAACAGGGCGCCGTCGGCGGTGCGCAGCGGCGTGAGCACCTCGAAGCCGGGACTCCCGTTGAATGGTCGGTTGCGGACGAGCAGCTGCTTGTCGCGCTCGTACGTCCCGGTCACGGTGACGCGCTTCCACTCCTGCTTCGGCGAGTACGCGCCGAGCGACGGCAGCTCCTCGGCGAGCGGGACGGGGGACTGGTCGAAGTTCGCCGTCACCAGGGCGTTCGCGGCCGCCGCCTCCTTGCTGCGGGCGAGCTGCCAGTTCGACAGGAAGCCGCACGCGATCGCGAACACGATCGCGAACGCGAGGTAGCCCAGCCAGCGGCGGGAGAACGCGAAGCGCCACCCGTCGGTCGTCGATCGGGTCACGCGATCGGCCCCCCGGCGGCGACCTCGGCCGCCGGCACGACGCGCAGGGGGAAATCGCGGGCGGCCAGGAACTCGCGAAGGAAGTCGACGTGCTCATCGCATGCCAGCCACACCTTCACGCGGTCGGCCGAGTGGATGCGCGGGTTGCGCCACTCGATGCGCCAGGACGCGGTGTCGCGGCAGCCGGCGCGCGAGCACGTGAGCGGCTCCGGCTCGCCCATCCCGATCACTGGCCCTCCCGAGGCTCGTCCTTCTGCGCCGGCGGAGGCGGCGCAACTGGAACGATACTGCCTGGACGCTGAACATCCACTCGACCCTGCTCCACGGAGACGTTGGCGATGACGACTGCGAAATAGGGGAGGAAGATCGCTCCGACGAGCGGGATGGCGGCCCACCAGCCGGGCACGATGACCGCGGCGATGAGGCACAGCACGCGCACTCCCATGGCGACCGAATACTTGATCATCCGGTGCCGTCGCTCCTCATCGGGAGAGAGGGGGAGACTCGTGATCGACGGTGCTGAGGGCTTCTTCATGTGCGTTGAGTCCAGCGTACGTCCATAAACTTGGGTTCGGCCCTGCTGGGGTCGAATCTGCAGAAAGCCGTCTTCCTGAAGGGAATCGCATGACCACGCCACGCACCGTCCTCGTCACCGGAGGCAACCGGGGGATCGGCTTCGCCATCGCCGAGGAGTTCGTCGCCCAGGGGCACCGCGTCGCGGTCACCGCGCGGTCGGGCGAGGGCCCGGAGGGCGCGCTGACGGTGCGGGCGGACGTCACCGACGCCGCCTCGGTCGACGCCGCGTTCACCGAGGTCGAGGAGAAGCTCGGCCCGGTGGAGGTCGTGGTCGCGAACGCGGGCATCACCAAGGACACCCTCCTGATGCGCATGACCGACGAGGAGTTCGACTCGGTCATCGAGACGAACCTCGGCGGCGCCTTCCGCGTCGTCAAGCGCGCGAACAAGGGGATGCTGAAGGCGCGGTTCGGCCGCATCGTCCTGATCTCGAGCGTCGTGGGGCTGTTCGGCGGCGCCGGGCAGGTCAACTACGCGTCGTCGAAGGCCGGACTCGTCGGCATGGCGCGCTCGATCACGCGCGAGCTGGGCGCCCGCGGCATCACGGCGAACGTGGTCGCTCCCGGCTTCATCGAGACCGACATGACGGCGGCGCTGCCCGAGGCGCAGCAGGCCGAGTACAAGAAGAGCATCCCGGCCGGACGGTTCGCGTCGGCGTCCGAGGTCGCGAAGGTCGTGACGTGGATCGCCGGGGACGACGCCGGCTACATCTCCGGCGCGGTCATCCCGGTCGACGGCGGCCTCGGGATGGGTCACTGACCCCTGCCGAGGTGCACGTTGTGGCGGCAAAAACGACGGAATTGCCGCCACGACGTGCACTTCGGCGCGCGTTCAGCCGCGGAGGCCGAGGAGCGGGAGCACCTGGGAGAGGTCCGGCCGGTCGATGACGAGGTCGGCCTCCGCGCGCACCCGCGGCTTGGCGTTGAAGGCGACGGACAGGCCGGCCTCCGCCATCATCCGCAGGTCGTTCGCGCCGTCGCCGATGGCTACGGTCTGGCGCAGGTGGACTCCTGCGTCAGCCGCCCAGAACAGCAGCGCCTGAGCCTTGGCGGCCGCATCCACCACCGGTCCGTCGACCTCGCCGGTCAGCTGTCCGTTCGCGACGACCAGCCGGTTTGCGCGCCAGTGGTCGAGGCCGAGGCGTTCGCCGATCGGGTCGAGCAGCTCGTGGAAGCCGCCGGAGACCACGCCGACGACGCCACCGGCCGCCTGTACTCCGGCGATGAGCTCCGGGACGCCCTCGGTCACCCGGATGCGCTCGCCCACGTGCTGGAACACGGAGGCGGGGAGGCCGGCGAGGGTGCGGACGCGTTCGCGGAGGCTCTCCTCGAAATCGAGCTCGCCGCGCATGGCGCGCTCGGTGATCTCGGCGACCTCCGGACGTGACCCCGCCTCATCGGCGAGCAGTTCGATGACCTCGTCCTGGAGCAGCGTGGAGTCGGCGTCGAGGACGACGAGGACGGAAGCGGACCTGGAGTGCTGTGCGGTGGTCGTCATGGAACGACGTGCACGCCCTTGCCGACGACGGTGATGCCCGAGTCGGTCACGGTGAAGCCTCTGGCGCGGTCGCGGTCGGGGTCGACGCCGATCTGCGCGCCCTCGGCGACCACCACATCCTTGTCGAGGATGGCGCGGCCGACGAACGCGTTCGGCTCGATGATCGCGCGCTCGAAGACGACCGAGTCGACGACCTTCGCACCGGAGTCGACCTTGGCCCACGGGCCGAGGACGCTGCGCTCGAGGTGGGCGCCGGAGATCACGGAGCCGAGCGAGACGATGGAGTCGATGGTCGTGCCGAGCGCGCCGCGGCCGTCGCGCACGATCTTCGCCGGCGGCGAGTTGAGCACCTGGCTGAAGATCGGCCAGGAGCGGTTGTAGAGGTTGAACACCGGCAGGGCCGAGATGAGGTCCTGGTGCGCCTCGAAGAACGAGTCGATGGTTCCGACATCCCGCCAGTAATAGCGGTCACGTTCGGTCGAGCCGGGGACGTCGTTGTTGTTGAAGTCGTAAACTCCCGCCTCGCCGCGCGCGACGAAGTCGGGGATGATGTCGCCGCCCATGTCGTGGTTGGAGTCCGGGCGGTCGCCGTCGCGCACCACGGCGTCGATGAGCGCATCGGCGTCGAAGACGTAGTTGCCCATGGAGGCGAGCACTTCGTTCGGGGAGTCCGGGAGTCCCATCGGGTCGCGCGGCTTCTCGCGGAAGGCGCCGATGCGGTCGGGGCGCTCCGGCTCGACCTCGATGACGCCGAACTGATCCGCGAGGCCGATCGGCTGGCGGATTGCGGCCACCGTCGCGGGAGCCCCCGAGGCGATGTGCGCCTCGATCATCTGGCCGAAGTCCATCCGGTAGACGTGGTCGGCGCCGACGACGACCACGATGTCCGGCTTCTCGTCGCGCAGCAGGTTGAGGCTCTGCAGGATGGCGTCCGCAGACCCCGAGAACCACCGCTTCCCGAGGCGCTGCTGCGCGGGAACCGATGCGATGTAGGAGCTGGTGATGCCGTCGAGTCGCCAGGTCTGCGACACGTGGCGGTCGAGGCTGTGCGACTTGTACTGGGTGAGGACGACGATCTGGCGCAGCTGCGAGTTGATCAGGTTCGAGAGGGCGAAGTCGATGAGGCGGTACTGGCCGCCGAACGGGACGGCGGGCTTCGCCCGGTCCGCCGTCAACGGCATCAGCCGCTTTCCCTCTCCGCCCGCGAGGACGATGCCGAAGATCTTCTTGCCTGATGCCATGTCCACAACAGTAGAGGCGAACTGATCGCTGTACTAGCGTTTCGGTCATGCGCGTCGATCTGCTCACCCGGGAGTATCCGCCGGACATCTACGGCGGGGCCGGGGTCCATGTGACCGAGCTCGTGAAGGCTCTGCGGACCGACACCGAGGTGATCGTCCGCGCCTTCGGCGAGCCCCGGGACGAGCCGGATACCGCGTCGTACCGCGTGCCCGCAGAGCTCGCCGACGCGAACGGGGCGATCGCCACGCTGGGTGTCGACCTGCAGATGGCGCAGGACTGCGGGGGAGCGGACGTCGTCCACTCGCACACCTGGTATGCGAACGGCGCCGGTCACCTGGCGAAGCTGCTGCACGGCGTCCCGCACGTCGTCACGGCGCACAGCCTGGAGCCTCTGCGGCCGTGGAAGGCCGAGCAGCTGGGCGGCGGCTACCGCGTGTCCAGCTGGATCGAGAAGACCGCATTCGAGGCCGCGGACACCGTGATCGCGGTGAGCGACGGGATGCGCCGAGACATCCTCGCCTCCTACCCGGAGCTCGACCCGACGAAGGTCGTCACGATCTACAACGGCATCGACCTGGAGCGCTGGCAGCCGCTGCGCGACGACGACCGCGCACGTGCGCTCGGGATCGACCCCGAGCGTCCCGCGGTCATCTTCGTCGGCCGCATCACCCGGCAGAAGGGGCTGCCGTACCTGCTGCGCGCGGCCAGGATGCTGCCGCCCGAGGTGCAGGTCATCCTGTGTGCCGGAGCGCCGGACACGCCGGAGATCCTGGCCGAGGTGAGCGGGCTCGTCGAGGAGCTGCAGGGCGAGCGGGACGGCGTGGTCTGGATCGACCGTCTGCTCCCGAACGACGAGCTGCGCATCGCGCTGACCGCATCCACCGTCTTCGTCTGCCCCTCGATCTACGAGCCGCTCGGGATCGTCAACCTCGAGGCCATGGCCTGCGGGCTGCCCGTGGTCGGAACGGCGACCGGCGGCATCCCCGAGGTCATCGTGGACGGGGTCACGGGACGGCTGGTGCCCATCCAGCAACTCCAGGACGGGACGGGCACCCCGACCGATCCCGAGGCGTTCGTCAGGGACCTCGCAGCCGCCCTCACCGAGGTGGCCGGCGACCCTGCGCGCGCGGCCGAGATGGGTCGCGCGGGGCGCGAGCGGGCGGAGACCTCGTTCAGCTGGACGGCCATCGCCGAGCAGACGCGGGACGTGTACCGGTCCCTCGCCGGTCGTCACTGACCCGTGTCCGGCGACGGTAGGCTGGAGGGCATGGCCGACAGCGTTCTCCGACTTTCCGACGTGTCCGTTGTGCGGGACGGCAACCCCGTCCTGAAGGGTATCGACTGGGCGGTCGAACCGGACGAGCGGTGGGTCATCCTGGGCCGGAACGGCGCAGGGAAGACGACCCTGCTGCAGATCGCCGCGGCGGCCCTGCACCCGAGTTCGGGCGAGGCCGTCGTGCTGGGCGAGTCGGTCGGCCACACCGACCTCGCCGAGCTGCGTCCGCTCCTCGGTTTCGCATCCAGCGCGCTCGCCCGCCGCATCCCGCGCAACGAGCGGGTGCTGGATGTCGTGATGACGGCCGCCTACGCGGTGACCGGCCGCTGGAACGAGCTCTACGAGGACATCGACGAGCGCCGGGCGCACCGCGTGCTCTCCGAGTGGCACCTCGACCACCTCGCCGACCGCACGTTCGGGAGCCTGTCCGACGGCGAGCAGAAGCGCGTTCAGATCGCCCGCTCGGTGATGACCGATCCCGAGATCCTGCTGCTCGACGAGCCGGCGGCCAGCCTCGACCTCGGCGGCCGCGAGGAGCTGCTGCAGCTGCTCGGCGGGTACGCCAGCGATCCGAAGTCGCCCGCGATCGTCATGGTCACGCACCACGTCGAGGAGATCCCGCAGGCGTTCAACCGCGCACTGCTGCTGAAGGACGGCGAGATCACCGCTCAGGGCCCGATCGGCGAGGTGCTGACGAGCGAGAACCTCAGTGCCACCTTCGACATCGACGTCGAGATCACCGAGTCCGACGGCCGCTACACCGCCCGGGCGCGCCAGGGTGTCGAGGGCTGATCGGCCGCCGCCGATCTGCTAGACTCGATAGCTGGCCCCCGAACCGATCGTGCCTTCTTGGCTGCGATCCATGGCTCTCGGGTCTGAAGCTTCCCGTCCACGCGGTCTGCGCGGACACGACCGAACCGACTACTAGCTGCAACAAGGAAGTCCTGATGAAGACTGGCATCCACCCCGACTACGCCCCGGTGGTTTTCCGCGACCTGGCCTCGGGTGCGACGTTCCTCACCCGCTCCACCGTGTCGAGCGACAAGACGATCGAGTGGGAGGACGGCAACACCTACCCGGTGATCGACGTCGAGATCTCGTCCGAGTCGCACCCGTTCTACACCGGCAAGCAGCGCATCATGGACTCGGCCGGCCGCGTCGAGAAGTTCAACTCGCGCTACAAGAGCTTCGGCAAGTAAGCCGTTTCGCGAAGGCCCCCGTCGATTCGACGGGGGCCTTCGTCGTTCCCGCGGGTGCTTGCCGTCGGAGAATCGCCGCCCTCCGTCGGAGTTCCGGCCGGAACGGCGTCAGATCTCCGTCCGCACCGCGGTCCGTCGGAGATTCGGCGGGGTTTTACCTACGCAAGCCGCGACGGCGTCAGCGCGGCTCGACGGCTCCTCACCCGCGGGAACACCGGACGCACGAAGGCCCCCGTCCGCAGGACGGGGGCCTTCGACGTCGCGAGAAGAGCTCAGTTGTAGTTGTAGTTGTTCATCGCGGCGCCGAGCGACGCGAAGAAGATGATGCTGAAGATGATGCCGAAGGCGACCGACACGAAGCCGATGATGATGGCGGCGATCGCGAGGCCGCGGCCCTGCTCACCCGTGCGCTTGATCTGGTTCAGGGCGATGAAGCCCAGGATGATGCCCACGATGTTGACGATGAAGGACAGGATGAAGGCCACGATCGACATCGTGTTCCAGCCGGGCTGCGCGCCCTGGTACTGCTGCTGGTAGCCGGCGGGCTGCTGCTGCGGCGGGAGGGGCTGCGGGTTCAGGTTGGAGTCGCTCATGCGCCACAATCTAGCGGGCCAGCGCCCGGAACAGTAGCCCCCGCATGCGGGGGAAGTGCGCGGGCGGTGCTCAGCGGATGGGCCAGGCGCCCGACGTCGTGAATTCGGGGTCGCGCTCGCGCCGCATGTACTCCTGGAAGTCGGCGGCCTGCTCGCGGCACCAGTCGACCTGGCGGCGGTGCAGTTCGGCGGCCTCCAACGCCAGGGCCTCGGCGTGGATGCGCGCGAGCGCCTGCGCAACGCGGCCGGCCGCGATGGCGTCGGCTCCCGCATCGTGCGCGGCGAGGAGGTCGACACCATAGTGGGTCGCGGTGACGGTGAGTGTGCGCTTGCCACGGCGGTACTTGTCCACCGCCTTGTCGATCACGAGCGGGTCGATGATGGGGCCGGGGGAGACGAGCGGGGCGACGCCGTGGCGGCGTGCCTCGCGGTCGAGGAGCGTGAAGTCGTAGGGCGCGTTGTAGGCCACGACGGGGATGCCGCGATCGAACAGGCTGCGCAGCTGCGCGACGATCGCGGCGACCGCTCTGGCCGCATCCATCCCGTGCTCACGAGCCCGCTCGGTGGTGATGCCGTGCACCGCTGTGGCCTCGGAGGGGATCTCGACCTGCGGGTCGATCAGCCAGTCGCGGCGGTGAAGCACCTCACCGGTCTCGTCGAGGAGACCGACGTGGGCGGTGACGATCCGGGCCGATTCGACGTCGATTCCGGTGGTCTCGAGGTCGAACACCCCGAGTCGCTGGTGCCACGTGCTCATGCCCTCACGCTAAGCCGAGCCACCGTCATCGCCCGGGAACGGCACGCCGAGGTGCACGTAGTTGCGCTCGACACGCCGAAGGAGGGCGCAACAAGGTGCACTTCGGCGAACCGCCGAAGGGGCGAGGGGGCGCTCAGTCGCGGCGCGGCTCCATGTGCAGCCAGTAGAAGTTCTGCGTGCCGAGGGTGAGCGTGAAGCGGCCGTCGTCGGCGACGGTCGGGAACTCCGCACCGCCGAACAGGTCGTACAGGGTGCGGCCGGCGAACTCCGGCGCCTCCAGCGTGACCGACACGGGATTGTGCGCGAACGAGAACACGCACAGCACGTCCTCCGGCTGGTCGCCGAAATGCGTGCCGCTGCCCGCATACGAGCGCACGAACGCCAGGACGGACTCGTGGTCGGTCGGCAGCACGCGGATGTCGCCCAGCCCGAAGACGGGATGCGCCTTCCGCACGTGGATCACGTTGCGGATCCAGTGCAGCAGCGACCGCGACTGCGCGAGCTGCGCCTCGACGTTCACCTGGTTGTAGTGGAACACCAGCGACTGCACGACGGGCAGGTACAGCTTGCCCGGGTCTGCGCTGGAGAAGCCGGCGTTGCGGTCCGGCGTCCACTGCATCGGGGTGCGGGAGCTGTCGCGGTCGGGCAGCCAGATGTTGTCGCCCATCCCGATCTCGTCGCCGTAGTACAGGAACGGGCTGCCGGGGAGCGAGAAGAGCAGCGCGTGGGCGAGCTCCAGCTCGGCACGGGAGTTGTCGAGCAGCGGTGCGAGGCGGCGCCGGATGCCGATGTTGGCGCGCATGCGCGGGTCGTAGGCGTACCAGCCGTACATCGCCTGCCGGTACTCCTCGCTGACCATCTCGAGGGTCAGCTCGTCGTGGTTGCGGAGGAACACGCCCCAGGCGGCGCCGTCGGGCACGTCCGTGGTCTCGGAGAGCACCCGCACGAGCTCGCTCGCCTGCTGCGACCGGAGCGCGTAGAAGATGCGCGGCATCACCGGGAAGTCGAACGCCATGTGGCACTCCGGCTCCTCCTCGCTGCCGAAGAACGCGGCGACCTCGCGGGGCCACTGGTTGGCCTCGGCGATCATGATGCGGCCGGGGTACTCGCGGTCCACCCATTCGCGCAGCTTGATGATGAACTCGTGGGTCTTCGGCTCGCCCTCGCCGTTGCCCTCGTCGGACTCGTACAGGTACGGGATGGCGTCGAGCCGGAAGCCGTCGACGCCCAGGTCGAGCCAGAACCGGACCACGTCGTACATGGCCTCGTGCACGGCCGGGTTCTCGAAGTTGAGGTCCGGCTGGTGCGAGAAGAAGCGGTGGAAGTAGAACTGGCGCCGTGCCTCGTCGAAGGCCCAGTTGGAGTCCTCGGTGTCGACGAAGATGATGCGGATGTCCGGCCACTTGTCGTCCGTGTCGTTCCACACATAGAAGTCGCCGTACGGGCCCTCCGGGTCGGAACGCGACTGCTGGAACCACTCGTGCTGATCGGAGGTGTGGTTGATCGGCAGGTCGATGATGATGCGCATGTTGCGCTCGTGCGCCTTGGTGACGAGCTCGCGGAACTCGTCGATCGTCCCGAACTCGGGGAGGATCGACGTGAAGTCGGAGACGTCGTAGCCGCCGTCGCGCAGAGGCGACCGGAAGAACGGCGGGAGCCAGAGCGCGTCGATGCCGAGCCACTGCAGGTAGTCGAGCTTGGAGGTGAGCCCGGCGATGTCGCCGGAGCCGTCGCCGTTGCTGTCGACGAAGGATCGGACCATGACCTCGTAGAAGACCGACCGGCGGTACCACTGGGGGTCGAGGGCGAGCCCGGGCAGCGTGATGGGCGCGGTGAAACTCACGGTTCTCCTTCAGCAGGGTGGATCGGGGGTGGTGCCGGGAGCGGATCAAGTGGGGAGGTGCGGGGGCGGAGCGTGTGCTGGGCCGGGCGGCCGCCGGGGGAGCGGCATCCGGTGCAAGCGGTTACATCCAGAGAAGTCTAGGACGTGCGGGCGGTGCCATGTCCAGTCCTGTCCGGACCCTGCCTAGACTGGGGAGCGATGACTGTCTCCTCACCCTACGCCGCCGCCCTGGAGCGGGTGCCCGTGCGCGAAGAGGCGGTCGCTGTCCTCGGCTCGACCACCCGGTACTGGGACTACGGCGAGCGGGATGCGACGACCACCCTGGTGCTCGTCCACGGCTTCCGCGGCGATCACCACGGCCTCGAGCCGGTGGTCGCCCAGCTCGACGGAATCCGCATGATCTCGCCCGACCTCCCGGGCTTCGGCGCATCGACGCCGATGAGCGAGGCGGCGCACGACATCGTCGGCTACGGCCGCTGGCTGCGCGCGTTCGTCGACGGGCTCGAGCTGACCGGTCGAGTGGTGCTGCTCGGCCACTCGTTCGGGTCGATCGTCGTGTCCGGAGCGCTGGCGGAGGCGGCCGGCGGGGGCGGCGCGGACAGCGCGGCCGAGCGCCCGGCCGGCGTCGTGCTCGTCAACCCGATCGGCCAGCCCGCGCTGGAGGGTCCGCGCGGTGTGTTCACCCGGCTCGCGATCTTCTATTACTGGTTGGCGGCGGTGCTCCCCGAGCGGCTCGGATTCGCGCTGCTGCGCAACCGGGTGATCGTGCGCGTGATGAGCATGGCCATGGCGAAGACGAAGGAGCCGGCGCTTCGGCGCTGGATCCACGACCAGCACGACCGCTACTTCTCGGCGTTCAGCGACCGGGGGGTGGTGCTGGAGGCGTTCCGCGCCTCGGTGTCGCACGATGTCAGCGAGTACGCGGGACGCATCCCGGAGCGCGCGCTGCTCGTCGCCGCCGAGAAGGACGACATCACGCCCATCGCGGCCGAGTACCGCCTGCAGACGCTGTTCCCGGATGCGGAGCTCGTCGTCATCCCGGACGTCGGCCACCTCATCCACTACGAGACGCCGGCGGCGGCCGCCCGTGCCATCCAGCGCTTCGTCGCGGAGCTGCCGGGGGAGCGCTCGTGAGGATCCTGTTCGACTGCCGCTACACGCGCATCGGCCGGCACGATGGCATCAGCCGCTACACGGCCGGCCTCGTCACCGCCCTCGCGAAGCGGCACCCGGTGACGATGTTGATCAGCGACCACCGCCAGCTGGAGATGCTGCCCGATCTGCCGTGGGAGCTCATCCCGTCGCCCACGTCGGTGGGCGAGCCGTGGGTCGCGCGGACGGTCAACCGCCTCAAGCCTGACGTCGTGTTCACGCCGATGCAGACGATGGGCGGCTTCGGGCGCAAGTACCGGCTTGTGCTGACCGTGCACGACCTCATCTACTACCGCCACCCGACGCCGCCGCGCGACCTGCCGGCGTTCGTGCGGGGGCTGTGGCGGCTGTACCACCTGGCGTGGTGGCCGCAGCGCCTGCTCCTGAACCGCTCCGACGCGGTCGTGACCGTGTCGGAGACGACCAAGGGGCTCATCGCCGAGCACCGCCTGACCAAGCGACCGGTGCACGTCGTGCCCAATGCGGCCGACATGCCCGAGCTCGCACCCGGACGGGCCGAGCGCGCGGCGGCGGAGAGCAAGAGCCTCGTCTACATGGGCTCGTTCATGCCGTACAAGAACGTGGACACGCTGGTGCGTGCCGCCGCGCTGCTGCCCGAGTACACGCTCCACCTGATGAGCCGGGTGTCGGATGCGGAGCGGCGGCGCCTGACGGAGCTCGCGCCGGGTGCGCGCATCGTCTTCCACGACGGCGCCAGCGACGAGGAGTACGCGGAGACGCTCGCCGCGGCGACCGCCCTGGTGACGGCGTCGCACGACGAAGGGTTCGGCATCCCGCTGGTGGAGTCGATGACGCTCGGCACGCCGGTGGTCGTCAGCGACATCCCGATCTTCCGGGAGATCGGCGGGGAGGCTGCACTGTACTTCGACGCGGATGCGCCGGAGCAGGTGGCGGCGCGGGTCCGGCACCTCGAGGAGGACGGCGTGTGGGCGGCCCGGTCGGCGGCCGCGCGTGCTCAGGCGGCGCGGTACACGTGGGACGGTTCGGCGGAGCGGCTGCTCGCGGTGCTCGAGGGCGTCGCGTCGCGCTGACGACCATCTGTGGGTCGCGACTCGCCGTTATCGGCGGGCCGTAACGGCGTGTTGCGACCCCTGGATGCGCGGGCCGCGTCCGTCACATCACGGAGGCGGTGAACAGGTCGCGGTCCTCCGGGCCGAGGTTGAAGCGGTCGAGCGTGAGGTCGCCGTCGTCGTAGCGGAAGCGGTGGACGGACCCGTTCGGGATCAGCTCGCCCGGGCCCGGCAGCGCGTGATCGGTGACGTGGCGCACCAGCGACGAGATGACGCCGCCGTGGCTGACGACGATGACGTTCTCACCGGGATGCCGCTCGCCAAGGTCACGGAGCGCGGGAAGGGCGCGGGCGACGACCTCGTCGCGGGTCTCGCGACCCGGCACGGGCATCCCGTCGGGCCAGCGGGCCAGGATCTGCTCGCCGGTCAGGCCCTCGGCCTCGCCGTACTGCCGCTCGGCGACTGCCGGAAGGCGCTCCGGCTCGCCCAGGCCGACATGACCGGCGATGATGCGCGCGGTGTCGAGAGCGCGTGAGAGCGGGCTGGCGTAGATCGCGTCGAACCGTCCGCCCGCGAGCGCGCGTCCCGTCGCCTCCGCCTGGTCGCGTCCCGTCGCGTTGAGCGGGATGTCGCTGGAGCCCTGGATGCGTTTCGCGAGGTTCCAGTCGGTCTGGCCGTGCCGCACCAGCGAGATGAAGGTCACACGCGTCCTTTCGTCACCGGGACGCGCGGGCGGTCGGGTCAGGCCAACCGTTCGGCCAACTCGACCAGTGTCTCCGTCGTCCCACCGTCCAGCTTAATGGTCGCGCGACCGTCGCCCTTGGTCGCGCCCCGGTTGACGATGACGATGGGGAGCCGGCGGCGCCGAGCCTCTTCGAGGAGCCGGATGCCGGAGTTGACCACCAGCGACGAGCCGGCGATCACGAGGGCGTCGGCCGAACGGACCAGCGCGCTGGCCTCGCGGTACTTCTCGGCGGGCACGAACTCGCCGAAGAAGACCACATCCGGCTTCAGATGGCCGCCGCAGACGGTGCAGTCCGGGACGACGAAGGCGTCGATGTCCGTGACGATGGCATCGCCGTCCGGCGCGATCTCGACGGCGCCCTCGGTGTCCAGCCACGGGTTCGCGGCGTCGATGCGGGCAGTGATCGCCTCGCGGGCGAAGATCTGGCCGCACACGAGGCAGAGGACGCGGTCCATGGCGCCGTGGAGGTCGACGACCTTGCGCGACCCGGCTTGCTTGTGCAGGCCGTCCACGTTCTGGGTGATGACCCCGTTGGCGGCGCCCGCGGCCTCCAGCGCCGCCAGAGCGCGGTGGCCGTCGTTGGGATGCGCGGCCGCGAACCGGCGGTAGCCCAGGTGGCTGCCCGCCCAGTAGCGCTTGCGGAAGCGGTCGTCGGAGAGGAACTGCTGGAACGTCATCGGCGTGCGCTTCGGAGCGCCCTCGCCGCGGTAGTCCGGGATGCCGGAGTCGGTGGACACGCCCGCGCCGGTCAGAACGGCGAAGCGGCGGCCGGAGAGCAGCTCGACGGTCTGGTCGATCCCGCGGGCGAGCTCCGGCGGGAGCTCGGTCGTCAGCGTGGTCACAGGCACCTCCAGATCCCTCTTGAGTCTAAACACCCCAGTTTTCCGATTTGTTTCGTGCGGCTGGCAGTGTTGACGTCATGCTCCTGCACCGCATCGACGACCTGGAGGCCGACGGCCTCGCCGACTACTCGCGCCTCACCGACGTGGCGCTGCGACGGGTGACCGAGCCGGCGGGCGGCCTGTACATCGCCGAGTCGACGAAAGTGATCACGCGGGCCCTGGCCGCCGGGCACCGACCGCGCTCCGTGCTGCTGCAGGAGCAGTGGCTCCCGGACATCGAGCCGCTGCTGGAGCCGTATCCCGATGTCCCGGTCTTCGTGGGCGACGCGGCCGTGCTCGAGCGGCTCACCGGGTACCACCTGCACCGGGGCGCGCTGGCGGCGATGCACCGCCCCGAGCTGCCCGATCCCGCCGACCTGCTGCGGGATGCGCGGCGCGTGGTGGTGCTGGAGGACATCGTCGACCACACCAACGTCGGGGCGATCTTCCGCGCGGTCGCCGGCCTCGGCGCGGACGCCGTGCTGGTCACGCCGCGGTGCGCCGACCCGCTCTACCGGCGCAGCGTGCGCGTCTCCATGGGCACCGTGCTGCAGGTGCCGTGGACACGACTGCCCGAGTGGGATGAGGCGGTGCCGTTGCTCCACGACGCCGGGTTCGACATCGCCGCGCTCGCGCTCTCCGACGACGCCGTGACCCTCGACGCGTACGCGGCCGACCCGCCGGAGCGCGTGGCCATGGTGTTCGGAGCGGAGGGCGACGGGCTCAGCAGACGCGCGCTGGCCGCGGCGGATACGGTGGTCACCATCCCGATGCTGCACGGCGTCGACTCGCTCAACGTGGCCTCCGCGTCCGCCGTGGCGTTGTGGGCGTTGCGCGCGCGTTCTCAGCCGTCGCAGGGATAGCCGCCGCTAAAATCCGAGGGTGCCCCAGCAAGTTCTCGTCGATCCGCCGCGCCGTGTCTCCCGGAAGGTATATCGCCGGCGCCGCATCGTGGTCTTCGGCACGCTGATCGCCATCCTCGTCGCCTTCGTCTACGTGGTGGGATCTCTTGTCGCGCCTGTCCCGGCGACCGCAGCGGTCACGGCGCACGGCAAGCAGCTCGTGCAGCCGGCCGTGCAGCTGGCCTGGCCGGGGTACGGCTCGGCTGCGATCGTCGCGCCCGACTATCCGGGGGCCTCGGCATCGCACGGGAGCGACGCCAGCGTGCCGATCGCGAGCATCACGAAGACGATCACCGCGCTCGTCGTGCTCGAGAAGAAGCCGCTGAACGGCAACGACCAGGGGCCGGACATCTCGTTCACGCAGCGGGATGTCGACATCTGGAACGACGTCGTCGCGGCGGGCGGGTCGTGGGCGCCGGTGGTCGCGGGCACGTCCATGACCGAGAAGCAGGCGCTGGAGGCGATGCTCCTGCCGTCGGCGAACAATTACGCGATCTCGCTGGCGAACTGGGCGTACGGGTCGACGAGCGCCTACGTGTCGGCCGCCAACGACTGGCTGGCGAAGAACGGCTTCACCGGCACGAAGATCACCACTCCCGACGGCCTCGACCCGGGGAACGTGAGCACGACGAAGGACCTGATCGGCATCGGGAAGCTCGTGCTCGCGTCGCCCGCGCTGTCGTCGATCGTGTCGCAGAAGAACGCCAACCTCCCCGGCGCCGGTTCGCAGGACAACACCAACACGCTGCTCGGGTTCGAGGGCATGGACGGGATCAAGACCGGGAACACCGACGAGGCCGGCAACTGCCTGCTGTTCTCGGCGGAGCTGCCGGTCGGCTCAACCAAGGTGCGGGTGCTCGGCGTGGTGCTGGGTGCGCCGACCCACGACGATCTGTGGGCCGGTGTGCAGGCGCTGATGACCAGCATGAAAAGCGGGTTCCACCAGGTGACGCCGGTCGAGAAGGGTCAGGTGTTCGGCACCTACACGACGGCGTGGGGCGCCTCGTCGAAGCTCATCGCGACCGAGACGAAGTCGTTCCTGGTGTGGTCGGACACGCCGATCACCGTGGATCTGCAGACGCGACCCCTGTCGTCCGGGTTCAAGGGCGACATCCTCGGTCAGGGGACGTTCACGCTCAACGGGACGACCGCGACGGTGCCGCTGGCGCTCGCGCGGGATGTGCCCGACCCGGGATTCGGGTGGCGGCTGGCGCATCCGGGCGGGCTCGGGGCGTAGGGTCGCGCGTCTGTGGGACGCGACTCGCCGTTATGGGGTGGCCGTAACGGCGTGTTGCGACCCACGGGCTGTGCTGGTGCTGGCGCTGGTGCGCTGGTGCGCTAGTCGCGGCTGAGGAGGAACGGGCCGGCCTGCGGTCGCTTCGGGGTGACGTGGTCTCCGGAGGACTGGTGGCGGATGCGGCGGATCACCCACGGCACGAGGTACTCGCGAGCCCAGGAGAGGTCCTCGGCGCGGGCGCGACGCCAGGTGCGCGGAGGGAGCGGCTCGGGCTGGAGCGGCTGCAGGTCGTTCTCGACGTTGAGCGCCGCGAGGACCATCCGCGCGACGGTGTGGTGGCCGAGGGGTGCGAGGTGCAGCCGGTCGGGAGCCCACATCCGCTGGTCCTGGATCTCGGTCAGCGACCACTGGTCGGCGACGATGCAGTCGTAGCGGGCGGCGATCGCGCGCACGTTCTCGTTGTAGATCGCGACCTTGCCGCGGATGCCGCGGAAGACCGGCGAGAAGCCGACATCGACGCCGGTGAACACGACGATCGTCGCGCCGTCGACGCTGAGCCGCGAGACGGCCTCGTCGAACAGCAGCGCGATCTGGTCGGGATCGGTGCCGGGGCGGATCACATCGTTGCCACCCGCCGAGATGGTGATGAGGTCGGGGCGGAGGGCGACCGCCGCATCCACCTGCTCGTCCAGGATCTGGCGGATCAGCTTGCCGCGCACAGCGAGGTTCGCGTACGCGAAGTCGTCGGTCTGCTGGCTGAGGACTTCGGCGACACGGTCGGCCCAGCCGCGGTGGCCTCCGGGGCTGCCGGGCTCCGGATCGCCGATACCTTCGGTGAACGAGTCTCCGAGTGCGACGTAGCGGGACCAGGGATGCCGTGCTTCTGCCATTGCTCCATTCTGCATCGGACTCCGCTGTCGGCGGGCTCCGGTAGATTTGATCCAAGTGGAGACGTCAGCAACACCCGAGCCGGAAGAGGCCCCCGGTGACCCCGAACTCAGTGGTCTCGAGCGTCCCGGCGTGCACGCGGGAAGCTTCGCGGCCGAGCATCTCTCGCCGTCCTTCCCGGAGCGCGCGGCCTGGGGGACCGCGGGCAAACTGCGTGCGTGGCAGGCGGAGGCACTCGACGCGTACTTCGTCCACGAACCCCGCGACTTCCTCGCAGCGGCGACGCCGGGCGCCGGTAAGACGACGTTCGCGCTGAGGCTCGCGACCGAGCTGCTGTCTCGGCGCGTCGTCGAACGCGTGACCGTCGTTGCGCCGACCGAGCACCTCAAGCGCCAGTGGGCGGAGGCCGCCGCTCGGGTCGGTCTGCACCTCGATCCGGACTTCAAGAACTCCGACGGGCGCTACGCGCGGCACTATCGCGGTGCGGCGGTCACCTACGCGCAGGTGGCCATGCGCCCGAGCCTGCACAAGGACATCACCGAGGCGTACAAGACGCTGGTGATCCTGGACGAGGTGCATCACGGCGGCGACGCGCTCAGCTGGGGCGACGGCATCCGGGACGCCTTCGAGCGCGCGACCCGACGGCTGTCGTTGACCGGTACGCCGTTCCGCTCCGACACGGCTCCGATCCCGTTCGTGACGTACCTGCCGGACAGGCAGGGCATCCGCACCTCGGTCACGGACTACAACTACGGCTACGGCCGGGCGCTCGAGGACGGCGTCGTCCGTCCTGTGATCTTCATGGTCTACGCCGGCCACATGCGGTGGCGGACCAAGACCGGCGACGAGATGGAGGCACGTCTCGGCGAGGGCAACACGAAGGACATCACGTCGCAGGCGTGGCGGACGGCCCTCGATCCTCGCGGCGAGTGGATTCCCGCTGTGCTGGCCGCCGCCGACCGCCGCCTCACCGAGGTGCGCAACTCGATCCCCGACGCCGGCGGCCTGGTGATCGCGACGGACCACTACGCCGCCCGTGCCTACGCGGACCTGCTGCACCAGATCAGTGGGGAGCCGGCCACGGTCGTGCTGTCGGACGAGAAGGAGGCGAGCGACCGGATCGCGGAGTTCTCGCAGGGCGACTCGCGGTGGATGGTCGCGGTGCGGATGGTGTCGGAGGGCGTGGACGTGCCGCGGCTGTCCGTCGGCGTGTACGCGACCAGCGCATCCACGCCGCTCTTCTTCGCCCAGGCGATCGGCCGTTTCGTGCGTGCGCGTCGCCGCGGCGAGACGGCGTCGGTGTTCCTGCCGAACGTGCCAACGCTGATGGCGCTGGCGAACGCGATGGAGCTGGAGCGCGATCACGCGCTCGACCGCGTCGAGGAGAACGTCGAGGGCGACCTGTGGAACCCCGAGGACGCGATGATGGCCGAGGCGAACCGCGAGGAGCGCGCGTCGGAGGCGCTGACGGAGGAGTTCGCGTTCGAGGCGCTGGGGTCGGAGGCGAACTTCGACCGTGTGCTGTACGACGGGAAGGAGTTCGGCAGCTTCGCGGTGCCCGGAACGGACGAGGAGCTGGACTTCATCGGCTTGCCGGGGATCTTGGAGCCGGAGCAGGTGCACGAGTTGCTGCTGCAGCGGCAGCAGCGGCAGGCGCGCAGGCACTCCTCGCGGCCGACGACGGCGGAGGGGCATCCCCCTGCTCCGCTGCACCGCACGCTGAAGGAACAGCGCCAGTTGCTGAACAGCCTGGTGGGGTTGTATTCGAAGAACTCGGGGGAGCCGCACGGCCTCATCCACGCCGAGCTTCGCCGGGTGTGCGGGGGCCCGGCGGTGGCGCAGGCCAGCGTGACGCAGCTGCAGGCGCGCATCGACTTCCTGCGCAAGCGGCTCGGCAGTCATTAGGGTCGCCGAACCTTGCTGGCGGGCGATCGGCGTGGTTCTTAGGCTGGGCCCATGGGCGACACAGGATCGGATGATCTGACAGCGAGTGGGGCCGCGGATCGCGCGGCGGCGGACCGCGCGGCCGCGGACCGCGCGGCGGCCGACGAGGCGGCGAGCGGACCGCACCCGGACGAACCGCACCGCGGTGGCTTGGCGCAGCGCCTGAACTGGCTGCGCGCCGGCGTCCTCGGGGCGAACGACGGCATCGTCTCGGTCGCCGCCGTCGTGGTCGGCGTGGCGGGGGCGACGGCCTCTGTTGCGGCGATCGTGACGGCAGGGCTGGCGGCACTCGTGGGTGGGGCGATCTCGATGGCTCTGGGCGAGTACGTCTCGGTGAGCAGCCAGCGTGACAGCGAACGATCGCTGATCGCGAAGGAGCGCCGCGAACTTGCGGAGATGCCGGAGGAGGAACTGGAAGAGCTGACGGGTCTGTACGAGCAGCGGGGGCTGACGCCGGCCACGGCCCGACAGGTCGCGGTGGAGCTCACCGCGCATGACGCCCTCGCCGCGCATCTGTCGGCGGAGCTCGGGATCGACCAGGACGACGTCGTCAGCCCGTGGCACGCCGCGCTCGCATCGGCCGTCGCGTTCACGTGCGGCGCCGTGCTCCCGATGCTGACCATCCTGCTTCCCGCTGCGTTCCGCATCCCGGTCACGTTCGTCGCGGTGCTCGTCGCCCTCGCCGTCACCGGCTATGTCGCGGCGTGGATCGGGGGCAGCTCGCGGGGTCGTGCCATGGTACGAGTGGTGGTGGGCGGCGCGTTGGCGCTGGCTGCGACGTTCATCGTCGGGTCTCTGCTCGGCACCACCGTCGCCGGCTGACCGGCGGCGGACGAGAAAGGGAGACGCAGGATGGTGGATGCGCAGGACCGCGAGGCCGCGGTGAATGTGATGCCCAGCGAGGGCGGCATGAAGGACAAGGAGGCCATCGTCCGCGACTGGCTCCCGCGCTACACCGGCACTCCGTTGGAGGAGTTCGGCGAGTACATCCTGCTGACCAACTTCGGCGACTACGTGCAGCGCTTCGCCGATTGGTACGGCGCCGAGGTGCGCGGGCTGGATCGCTCGATGCCGAACGCTACGGCGGACGGGATCACGATGGTCGACTTCGGGATGGGCAGCCCGAACGCGGCGACGATCATGGACCTGCTGACCGCTGTGTGTCCGAAAGCCGCCCTGTTTCTGGGTAAGTGCGGCGGGGTGAAGCGCAAGAACAAGCTCGGCGATCTCGTGCTCCCGATCGCGGCGATCCGCGGCGAGGGCACGTCGAACGACTATCTGCCTCCCGAGGTGCCCGCACTTCCGGCGTTCCAGTTGCAGCGCGCCGTGTCGTCCACCATCCGCGACTTCCAGCAGGACTACTGGACGGGCACCGTCTTCACGACGAACCGCCGAGTCTGGGAGCACGACGACACCTTCAAGGAGTACCTGAAGCGGACGCGGTGCATGGCCGTCGACATGGAGACGGCGACGGTGTTCGCGGCGGGTTTCGCCAACCGCATCCCGAGCGGGGCGCTGCTGCTCATCTCGGATCAGCCGATGACGCCGGAGGGCGTGAAGACGGCGGAGAGCGATCTCGGAGTGACGCGCGATTTCGTCGAGCGTCACATCCGGATCGGTGTGGAGGCGCTCCGTCTGGTGCGCCGCAACGGTCGCAGTGTGCGGCACCTGCGGTTCGAGGAGTGACGGGACGCGCTGCGGCCTGAGGCGGCTCATCGGAAGTCCCTCGAGACGGTCCGGATGCCGGTATCGAGTGCTTCGAGCCGGTCGGCGAGCACATTGACGACGCCTTCCTCGCTGCGCTCCAGGATGCCGCGGACGATCATCGCCGGTGCCTGGCGGGCGACCCGGCGATAGCGATTCCAGACCCCGACCGGGCAGATGACGTTCACCATCCCGGTCTCGTCCTCGATGTTGAGGAACGTGACTCCCGCCGCCGTCGCCGGACGCTGCCGATGCGTCACCACGCCGCCCACCTCGATACGCCGGCCGGATTCGCCCGCGGCGAGCGTGTCGGCCGGGCGGACGCCGCGGGCGGCGAGCGCCGGGCGCAGGAAGCGGATGGGATGGTCGTCGGTCGAGATACCGGTCGCCCACAGGTCGCTGGCGAGCTGTTCGGCGGGGGAGAGCATCGGCAGCAGGGGCGGCTGCACGGTGATCGCCGTGCCGGCGAGGTACTCCGGTCGCTCCTGGGCGGCGTTGCCGGCCTCCCAGATCGCCTGCCGCCGGCTCAGGTCGAAGCCGTCGAACGCGCCGGCGGCGGCGAGCGCCTCCAGCTGGCCGGTGTTGAGTCCGGTGCGCCGGGCGAGGTCGCCGAGGTCGCGGTAGGGGCCGTACGCTTCGCGCTCGGCGACGATGCGCTCCGCGACCTTCTCGCCGATCGAGGTGACCGCCGCGAGGCCGAGGCGTACCGCGTGACCGGCGTCGCGACGGTGCGCGGCGAAGTCGAGCGGGACCGTCGGATCGAAGGGGTCGATCGGCGGCTGATCGGTCTGCAGGCACGGATCGGATCCGGTCGGCCCGCGCTGCGTGTCCGAGTCGTCGAGCGGCTCGAGGAGCGGGAAGACCCCGGACCGCTGGATGTCGGGACGGTGCACGGTCACGCCGTGCCGTCGTGCGTCGGCGGTGAGGGTGCGCGGTGAGTAGAAGCCCATCGGCTGGGCGCGCAGCAGCCCGGCGAGGAACGCGCCGGGGTAGTGCAGCTTCATCCACGAACTGACGTAGACGAGCAGCGCGAAGCTGATCGCGTGGCTCTCCGCGAAGCCGAAGTTGGCGAACGCCTCGATCTTCTCGTAGATGGCGTCGGCGTCGGCTCCGGTGATGCCGTTGTTCGCCATCCCGTCGTACAGCTTCGCTTTGAGCGCCTCGATCTTCTCCACCCCGCGCTTGGAGCCCATCGCTCGGCGCAGCAGGTCGGCGTCTTCCGCCGTGCAGTCGCCGACCGCGACCGCCATCTGCATCAGCTGCTCCTGGAACAGCGGGACGCCCATCGTGCGCTCCAGCACCGGCACGAGCGAGGGGTGCAGATAGGTGACGGGCTCTTTGCCGAGCTTCCGGCGGATGTACGGATGCACCGCCCCGCCTTGGATGGGGCCGGGGCGGATGAGCGCGATCTCGATCACGAGGTCGTAGAAGCTGCGGGGCTGCAGACGCGGCAGCGTGCCGATCTGGGCGCGGCTCTCCACCTGGAAGACGCCGATCGAGTCGGCACGGCAGAGCATGTCGTAGACGCCCTGCTCCTCCTTCGGGATGCTGTCGAGGGTCCATTTCTCGCCGAGCGACGCCTCGATGGTGCGCATCGAGTAGTCGAGCGCCGACAGCATGCCGAGGCCGAGGAGGTCGAACTTGACCAGCCCCATCCACGCGCAGTCGTCTTTGTCCCACTGCAGCACGGTGCGGCCCTCCATGCGTGCGTGCTCGATCGGGCACACCTCGCCGACGGGCCGGTCGGTGAGGACCATCCCGCCCGAGTGGATTCCGAGGTGCCGTGGGAACTTGAGCACCTGTTGCGCGAGACCCACCACGTCGTCCGGGATGTCGTGGTCGTCGCTGGTCTGGACGGTGCCCCACGAGTCGATCTGCTTGCTCCATGCGTCTTGCTGGCCGGTGGAGTAGCCGAGCGCTTTCGCCATGTCGCGCACCGCGTTCTTGGGCCGGTAGGTGATCACGTTGGCGACCTGCGCCGCGTTGTGCCTGCCGTACTTGGCGTAGACGTACTGGATGACCTCCTCGCGGCGATCGGAGTCGAAGTCGACGTCGATGTCGGGCTCCTCCTCGCGCATGCTGGAGAGGAACCGCTCGAAGGGCAGGTCGTACTTGATCGAGTCGACGGCGGTGATCCCGAGCAGGTAGACGACGGCCGAGTTCGCCGCGGACCCGCGACCCTGGCAGAGGATGCCCCGGCTGCGGGCGAACCGGACGATGTCGTGGACGATGAGGAAGTAGCCGGGGAAGTCCTTCGCCTCGATCACATCCAGCTCGCGTTCGATGCGCTCGCGTTTCGCCGGGTTGCTGTCGAGGTCGGGATACCGTTCGGCGGCACCCCGCCAGGTGAGCTCGCGCAGCCAGCTCATCGGCGTGTGGCCCTCCGGGACGTCCTGTTTCGGCAGCCGCGGACGGGCGCTGCGGAGGCGGAAGGAGAGGTCGTCGGCGATCTCGACGGTCCGTTCGACCGCGCCGGGGTAGCGCGCGAACCGGCGGGCCATCTCGGCGCCGCTGCGCAGGTGGGCCGCCCCTGCGGCGGGGAGCCAGCCGTCGAGCTCGTCGAGGCTGCGGCGGGCGCGCACGGCGGCGACGGCGGTCGCCAGGGGGTATTGCGCCGGACTCGCATAGTGGACGTTGTTGGTCGCAACGGTCGGCAGCCCGAGCCGGCCGGCGATGCGGGTGAGGATGTCGTTGTCGGTCGAGTCGCGCGGACCGCCCTGGTCGATCAGTTCGACGAGCACGTTGTCGTGCCCGAACAGGTCGGCGAGCCGCGCGACCTCCCGCTCCGCCGCGCGTTCGCCGTGCTCGGCGAGGGCCAGCCGGACGTCGCCCTTCCGGCATCCGGTCAGCACCATCCACTCGCCGCCCGACTGCTCGGCGAGCTCGTCGAGCCGGTACACCGGCCGCCCCTTCTCCTCGCCGGCGAGCTGCCCCGCGGTGATCGCGGCGGCGAGCCGGTGGTAGCCGTCCTGCCGGCGGCCGAGCACCACCAGGTGGCTGCCCTCTGGGTCGGGTTCGCCGTTCTGCGGCTTGGTGAGTGACAGCGACAGCTCGGCGCCGAAGACGGTCTTCACTCGGTCGTACGCTTCTGCTGCCTCGGCCAGGTGCACGACGCCGTACATGCCGTCGTGGTCGGTGAGGGCGAGCGCGTGCAGGTTGAGCCGGGTGGCCTCCTCGAGCAGTTCCTCCGGGGAGGATGCTCCGTCGAGGAAGCTGAAGTTGCTGTGCGCGTGGAGCTCGGCGTACGGGACCGCGTCCTCGGGCGTCTCCGGGATCGTCTGCGGAACGTATTTCTGCCGCTTGCGCGACGACGGGCGTTCGTCGTCCTGCTGTCCGGTGCGTCGTCCGGAGAGCCGCCGCTCGAACTCGGCCCACGGGATCGGCGGGTTGTTCCATCCCATCAGGCGTCACCTCGCTCAGTCATAGCGCGCCTCCGCGAACCAGCCGGAGCCTGCCAGGGCGAGCAGCCAGGCGGTGCCGTCGGCATCGACCAGCTGGAAGCGGTGCATCGTGCGGGAGAGGGAGGCGTCCCACCACCGCTCCCGCACGGGCCAGGGACCGGCCCAGGAGTCGACCGGCCGGGCGTCCCGCACCTGGCCGGTGGGGGAGAAGCGGACGATCGGCGCGGTCACGTCTCCGCGATCGGTCACCTCGACCGTCGTGCCCTCCTCGGTGAGAACCGCGACGGGACGCGGAACCTCGAACACGGTCGACGGCGCGGGCGCCGGCAGCGATCCGGGCCACGGCTGGTCGGCACGGGCGACCCCCACCGGCCGATCGCCCCACGGCACCAGCACCTGCCGTTCGCCGGGCGCGCGCCCACCGCCGATCGTGGCCGTGACCACCGCTTCGTGCCCGAGCATGCTCTGCACGCGGGTGAGGCCATGGTGGATGCGCTCGTCGGCGCCACCGCCCCACAGGCCGTCTTCGTGGTGGCCGATGTCGTCGACCGCCTCCGGCTCGAGCACCACCCGGGAGATCGGTGACGCCAGCCCGGAGTCGATCGCGCCGGAGCCCTGCAACTGCCAGCGGACCCGGTCGACCACGTCGGGCGGCGAGAACAACCGGGGGTGGAGCCAGGTGCGCTCGCTGACCCGCCCGGACTCGTCGGTGACCTCCACCCGCAGCGATGTGCACACGAGCCCGGCCTTGGTGAGTCCTCCGATGAACTGCTCGGCCGTGCCGCGCACGGCGAAGGTCACCTGGTCGACACGGTCGAGGGGAGGTTCGAACTCGATGGAGCGGTCGAGCTGCTTCGGCGGGGTCCGAGGCACCACCGCCGTGCCGTCGAGTCCGCTTGCCAGGGTATGTGCGAGCTCTCCCCGCTCGCCGAACCGCTCCCGCATGTCCACGCGCGAGAGCGCGGCGATGTCGCCGAGCGTGTGCAGTCCCAGTCGACGCAGCAGCGGCGTGAGTTCGGTGAAGCCCAGGTGGGCGACCGGGAGCGGGGCCAGGAACCTCGGAGAGTCGCCGGAGGGGATGATGCGCATTCGGCTGCGGGCCCAGAAGTGCGGGGCGGGGGCCTCTGCAGCGCGACCGGCAGCGGGATCTGTCGGCGTTCCCCCAGCCGAGGGAGTGCTGCCGGCGGAGGGAGTGCCCCCGGTGGATGGGGCTCTGCCGGACGGCCGGGCGGCTCCCGTCGAGCGCGCGGCCTGTTCGGCGGCGAAAGGACCGTCGGCGATCCCGACCCGGGCATCCGGCAACCCCAGCCCTTCCAGGCAGCGCAGCAGTTCGGCGGCAGCTTGCTCTTCGCCGCCGTAGTAGCGCGCCGGCCCGCGCGCCCGGAGCACGCAGGTGCCCGGGCGGACCGGCTGAACGCCGGGGGTGATCTCCTCGATCGCGGCGAGCACCGGCTCGAATGCACGCGCATCGAGCACCGGATCGTACGGCAGCACGTTCAGCTGGGGGCAGCGCGCCTGCGCCTCGCGCATCCGCAGCCCGCGCTTCACCCCGTCGGCTCGAGCGGCCGGAGAGCAGGCGAACACCACGCCCTTCTCGACCAGGGCGAGAGGTTCATCGGAGAGCAGGTCGAGCGCTTGCTGCGCAGCGATGACCGGCCAGTCGGGGCACCAGAGCACGATCGCCCGGGTGACGACGGCTTCGCGTGTTTCGTTCGTCATCTAGCTCACCGCCTCGAGCCGCGTTGGCCCGGAGGTGCGGAAGCTCTCGTCGACGGCCGGCAGCCACAGCTCGGCCGTGCGACGTGGTCCCGTCCCGCCACGCGGTGCCGACTCCACGGTGACCCTCCGCGACGACAGGTAGCCGTTCCCGGTGCCGAGGCCGTCCCACCCGCTGCGTGCGACGGTGAGCGTCGCTTCCACCTGCGGCCAGTCGCCGGCGACGATGAGAGTCGCTTCGCGCTGGCGCAGCCTGGCGGTAAGCCGGGCGACGTCGCCGTCTTTCGCGCGCGCGGGCGGCGCGACGACCACCACGCTGAGCACATCGACGACCGCCGCGGTCACGGTCAGCCAGTTCTCACCGGGATGCGGCACCAGCACGAGCCGCTCGAGGTCGATGCCGAACCGCCCGGCGGCCTCTGCGCCGAAGTCGGGCATACCGACCACGCCGCACCACGCTCCGGCCGCGCTCGGACCGGCCAGCATGGCCATCAGCAGGGTCGTCGAACCGCGCACCGAGTACGCCGCCCCGGCCTTGAGCGAGCCCCCGGGCAGGAGCGGGGAGAGCGCCGGATGCGTCTGCAGGGTCCGGCTCTCGAGCTTGGTCGCCTGCATCTGCCGGATGCGGGTCTGCAACTCGTGCACCTGCGCCCGGCCGGCGACCGGTTCATCGAGGTGTGGAGCTGCGAGGGACATGAGTCCATTTTCGAACGTATGTTCGAACAACGCAAATGGAATTTCGACGTTGTGGACAACCGCTCCGTGTGGAGATGAACAGTACGCCACCCGACCGACAGCCGTCGGCGCACAATGGACTCGTGCGCCCGACCTATCCCGCCGCCGTGTACCTGTGCCTGTTCGACGGAGACCGAATCCTGCTGCAACGCCGTGCGGGCACCGGCTACCGAGATGGCGAGCTGTCCCTCCCCGCCGGGCACATCGAACCGGGGGAGTCGGCCACGGCAGCGCTGCTCCGCGAGGCGCGGGAGGAGGTGGGCCTCGCGCTCGGTTCCGACCAGGTGCGGCTCGCCCTGGTCCAGCATGGGCGCGCGGACGGTGACACCTACATCGACTTCTTCTTCGCCGCCGCGCTCCCCGAGGGGGCTGTTCCCGTGATCGGCGAGCCCGAGAAGGCTTCCGAGCTGGTCTGGGCGCCTCTGACCGACCTCCCGGGTGATGTCATCCCGGTGATCCGCCACGGCATCGAGGCGCTCGGCCGCGGTGATGCCTACACCGAGTACGGCTGGTGAGCGGCGTGATCCTTCCCGCGCCTAACGCCCCTGGGGTTCGGTGACGAAGTCGATCAGCTGCTCGACCCGGCCGAGCAGCTCCGGCTCGAGATCGGTGTAGGAGCGGACCTGGCCGAGGATGCGTTTCCAGGCGCGCGCGATGTCGGCCTGCGTCTCGTGGGGGAGGCCGAGCGCGGCGCAGATGCCGTGCTTCCACGAGATCGAGCGGGGGATGCTCGGCCACGCCTCGAGGCCGACTCGCTGTGGCTTCACCGCCTGCCAGATGTCGATGTAGGGGTGGCCGACGACGAGGACGTGTGCGCCGTACGGCCCGCGCGCCACCTGCTCGGCGATCCTGCTCTCCTTCGAGCCGGGGACGAGGTGGTCGACGAGGACGCCGATGCGTCGGCCGCGGTCGGGCTGGAACTCTCGCACGATCGCGTCGAGGTCGTCGACGCCTTCGAGGTATTCGACGACGACGCCTTCGACCCGCAGGTCGTCGCCCCAGACGCGCTCGACCAGTTCGGCGTCGTGGCGACCCTCCACGAAGATGCGGCTGGCGCGGGCGACGCGTGCCTTCCGGTCGCCGACCGCGAATGACCCGGACGCGGTCCGCGTGGGGCCGGCCGCCGCCCGGGATGGGACGACCAGGCGTATCGGTTCTCCGTCGATCAGGAACGAGCCCGACAGGGGAAAGATGCGCTTCTTGCCGAAGTAGTCCTCGAGTTCCACCGTCTGTGCCTCGAGTCGCGTGATGGCCCCGCAAAAACCGGACGCAGCGTCCTCCACAACGAGGTCTTTCACGGCTTCGACGGTGGGGACGGGCTTCTTGCCGGCACTTCTCCAGTCGCCGGCGAGCACATCGGTTCCGTAGCGGTCGTCCATCACCCGATGGAGGCTATGCGACGGGATGCGCGGCGCGGGTGAGCCACGCTGCGGTCAGTCGAAAACGCGGACCAGCCGCCACGATCGGGCGCTCGCGTCGTGCCTGACGTCGAAGACATGGGCCTCGCCGTCTTCGCTGGTCCCCTGGAAGCGCCAACCGCCGATCGTGCGCGGGACGCTCCCGATCGGATAGCGATGCTCCCCGAAGGGGCGCCACCAGGCGCAGACCTCGGCCCAGACGGTCGGGGTGTCGGACACCCGGTACCGAGTGGACCTCCACACCAGGCGGATGGGGACGCCCTCGTCGGTCGTCCAGACGGCGACGGTCTCGTCGATCTCGGTCATGCTGCTCACCTCGGCTGTCGAACGTATGTTCGAAAGAGAGTGTACCTCCGCCTCGCGACATCGCACCTCCCATCCTGGTTCGCCGCCGGCTTCGCGTGCTCATCCGGAGACCGCCGGAAGCGACTGTCGTGCGAGTGGACTGTCGACCGACGCGGGCGGAGTGGTCATCGTCTCACCAGAGGGAGGAGTGCCCGTCGCAACGGCGGTGTTCTGGACGTGGCCGGCAGCGAGATCGGCGTTCGTGAGGCGGTAGCTGGCCGTCGCCGTCACCGACTGGCCCGGTTCGAGCCGCCCTGCAGCGCCGGGCCACGCATATGTGAGCGAGGACAGGCCGGCGAGCGGATCCGCGACGGACACTCCGTCGATCGTCACATTCCCGGTGTTCTTCGCCTTCAACACGTAGGTGATCACATCACCCACCTTCGCCGGCGACGACACCCCCGAACTCAACGCATCCTTCGTGAACGTCAGATCCGGGCCCTGCGTCAGCGGGACGTCGGCAGCGGCAGGAGGAGTGCTCACCGACGGGCCGGTAGGCGGGTTGCCCGAAGCGGTCGCGGTGTTCGGAACGAGTCCGTTGTCGATATCGGCCTGCGTCAGCTTGTAGGTGGCGGTCGCGGTGACCGTCTCATCCACCTTCAGAGTCCCAGCGGCGCCGGGCCAGCTGTACGTCAAGGGGGACAGTCCGACGTGGGGGTCACTGATGGTGACGCCCGTCAAGGTGGTCTGGCCGGTGTTCTTCGCCGAGAAGCGGTAGGTGATCGTGTCGCCGACCGTCGCCGGCTTGGTCACGGCCGAGTCGTCGGCCACCTTGGTGACCGTCAGATCGGACACAGGGACCGTTGACGTGCAGTTCGCGTCGACCGACCCTGCCGCGCAGTTGCTCCCGACGGTCGGAGACACGACGGTGTTGCGCAGGGAGTGGTCCCCGGCAGTCGGGTTCTTCACCGTCACCGAGTAGCTGATCGTCGCAGTCTCACCGGGTGCGAGAGCACCGGACCACGCCAGGGTGGGGGCGGTGTACGCCACCGCGCCCTGCGATGCGGTCGCGTCGCCGTTGTACGTGGCGTCCTTCAGTACGTCGGTCAGGTCGTCCGTGAACGAGGCTGTGTCGTACGCCTGCGTGCCGGTGTTCTTGACGGCGACCGTATAGGTCACCGCGTCTCCTGGCCGGGCCGATTGCAGCGACGAGCTCTTGGTGATCGCGAGAGAACAGGATGCGGGATCCGCCTCCACGGTGAACTGTGCGCCGCCGGAGGTGTTGCCGTTCGGTGCGTCGGTGCCCGCGGGGGAGGTCGTGACCGCATTGGCCGAGTTCGTGAGGATCAGTGGCGCGGGAGCGTCGCAGGAGACCGGGGGAGCCGTGGTCTGGAAGCAGAGCTGAGGAGCGTCACCAGACCACGTGATGGACACCTGGCCGCTCTCGACCCCGGCCGGGTCGGTGACGGCGTTCACGGTGACGGTCGCCGTGATGGAGGTCACCGTCGTCGGGATTCCCGACAGGTCGACGGACCCCCCGGCGATGACCGTGACCGCTTCGAACCCGGTGATGACCGCGTCGTTCTGGTCGCGCAGCGACACCGTGGCGTTCGCGTACGAGCCGTCCGTGAGGCCCGGAAGGGTCAGCGCACGCCATCCGCGGAAGGACGACGCTCCCGTCCCGCAGTAATACCCGCTCGGCGTGACGGTGACCTCCTGCGGCTCCGTCGGGCCGGCGCACTCTTTGCCCGTCGTCGCGTCGAAGAGCACGAACTGGGCGGCGTCTCCCGTGGCCACCAGGCAGTTCGTCGCGACATCCGTCGCGGGCCGGATGGTGTAGTTGAGGCCGTTGTTGACGTTGCTGAATCCGGCGCACGGCGGGACGGTGCCGGTCCCGGACCACTGCCCGAAGTCGCGGCACATCACCTGGTTGCCGTTCGACAGGTAGACGCGCGTGCCGATGACGTAGGCCTCGCCGGCGCCGTTGCCGCCGGCGGCGTAGTTCGCGCCGGTCCCGGAGTAGGGGTTGACTGTGGCAGCGCCCGTGACGGTGACGCAGTTGGACGCGGTTCCCGGACCGTTCGTGATGGTGCAGACGCCCGTAACCGCGCCGCTGCGGGAGAGGATGGGCGCCATCGGCGATCCGGCCTTGGTGTTGGCCGCCGAACCGTTCACGGGCCAGCTGCCGGTGCAGAGCGCCTTGGTGGTGGTGTTGTAGCAGTAGTTCTTCCACGCGCTCGTCGAGGTCTGCTGGACGCTGGCGAAGACATAGGGGCCGTAACTGGACGAGGTATAGATCGAGGTGGTCGTGACGCCGCTCGCGATCAGGGTTGCTCCGGGACACGAGCCCATGCCGGGTGTCGTACACACCAGGGCGGCCTCATTGCGGCTGACGACGACGCTGTAGGTGTTGCCGTCGGCGGCCGGGAGTCCGGTCCCGTTGATCTGTGCGGCGAACGCGGTGTTGCTGACGGCCGCTCCCGATCGGGCGGTGTAGCCGCAGCTAGTCGGTGTCTTGGTCGACAGGTCGAGGCACGCGATGCCGTTGCTGCTGCCATCGGTGAGGCCGGCGTACCAATACAGCTTGTCGCCGACGAGCCACGTGCCGCCCTGCTGCGGGGTGATCCCTGCGAAGGACGTGCCCGTGCCGACCGGTGTGCCCGGGACCGACGACCACGTCTGGACGTTGCTTCCGGTCGGCCAGCCCGGGCAGGTCGTCCCGTCGTGCTGTGCACAGAAGACGACCGCTCCCTTGGCGTGGTGATAGACCGCGTAGAGGAGGTCCTTCCGTGCGACGACGTTGTACGCGTCTCCGCCGCTCATCGCGATGACCTTCGACGGCGGCACGACGAACGGCGGCGAGAGCTGCTGCGTGCCCTGCGGCACGGGTGTCGCCACGAACCCGATGCCCGTGGCATCGGCGGGGGGAGTGCCGGTGACCCAGCTCGACCCGCCTGCGCGGTACTGGGGAGTCACCGAGCCGGCGGGGTTCTGGTTCGGCGGCAGCCGGAGCGAGCCGGGGACGTAGGAGCCCGCTTTGCTGAGGTCGTCCTTGACATCGACGACGGCGTTGGCGCCGGTGTTGTTCTGCGACTCGACCACCCAGTCGATCACATCGCCCGGCCGCGCGGTGCCCGTCGACGGGCCTCCCGGCGCGTCGTCCGACGCCGCGGTGGACCCGTTGGCCGTGTTCTTACCGGTGGTGAACACCGTCGACACGGCGGTCGTCGCGGCATCGGAGTAGTGCTGGGGCAGGAGGAGCACCCCGACGAGTGCACCGACGGTCACGCACGCGCCGAACGACAGCCCGACCCGCCAGCGGCGGGCTCGGCGAGCAGCGAAACCAGAACGACGCGCCATGTGCAGCACTTCCTCTCAGGACACGCCCGGAGGAGTCAGCCCCGGTCACGTGGTCGAGGGCACGGTTGCCCTCATTTATGAGGACACGGGGATGTGACGTTCGTTACGGGATGCTCGATTCAATGCAAGCAAGGTGGTCTTTCCATGCGAGACGTGCGATCCGGGGTGCGAATCCGAAACGGTGCCGTCCCGCCTGGGCCGCTGCCATACTGACGTCTATGTCGGACATCACAGACCCTTCCGGCGCATCCCTGCGCCTCAGCAACGACGAGCGCGAGCGTGCCGTCGCTGCGCTGCAGTCGCACGCCGCGCAGGGGCGGCTCACCGACGCAGAACTGCAGACGCGGTCGGCCGCGGCCCGGTCCGCCGTGACACGCGGAGATCTCGCCCCGCTCTTCACCGACCTCCCCGGCGGACTGCAGCTCGCGGGTCATCCCCAGGCGGCGCCCTCCGTCTCAGCCGGCGCGGGTGTGACCGGCCGGGAGCCGTCGTCGCGCTGGGGCCTCCTGGCGGTGTCGATCATCCCGTTCGTCTCGGTGATCCTGTTCTTCCTGACTGGGATGGCGTGGGGCTACCAGTACTCGTGGCTGTGGTTCCTGCTCATCCCGCTGGTCGGCGCGGTCGTCTACGGCACCGAGGGCGGCCGTCGGCGCTAGGGCGCATGCGACGCCGCTGCGGTCAGCCGACGGTGGCGCCGAACAGCAGGCCGAGGAGGTACGTGGCGGCCGCCGCTCCGTACCCGATGAGGAGCTGACGGATGGCGCGCTTCAGCGGTGACGCACCGGAAAGCAGCCCCACGACGGCTCCCGTGCCGAGCAGGACGATCCCGACCAGCAGCGCGGAAACGATGATCGCGGCCGTCCCGGTCAGCCCGAAGAGGAAGGGCAGGATCGGGATGAGCGCACCGGAGGCGAAGAAGCAGAAGCTCGAGATCGCGGCGTTCCATCCGGTCCCGATGGCCTCGTGCTCGTCCTCCTCGATCGCGGGGGTGATGGGGATGGGCGAGGTCACCGCCTGCAGGCTGGAGAGGACCTCGCGTGCGTGATCGGCGGCCTCGTCCGCCGTCATTCCACGTGCTCGGTAGACCAGGGTGAGCTCGTTCGCGTCGACGTCGAGGTGTGGCAGCGCCGAGCCGGTGGCGGGGTTGGGCGTGGATGCTTCCAGCAGTTCGCGCTGCGACCGCACGGAGACGTACTCTCCCGCGCCCATGCTGAGCGCTCCGGCGAGCAGGCCGGAGATCCCGGTGAGCAGCACCACGTGCGTCGGGACGCCGCTGGCGCTGACGCCGAGGACGAGCGCCAGGTTGCTGACCAGGCCGTCGTTCGCGCCGAAGACCGCGGCGCGGAACGTGCCGGAGAGCCGCTGCCTGCCGCGGGCGGCGAGCGCCCGGACGACCTCTTCGTGCACCTGCTCGTCCGCCGCCATCTGCGCCGTCGCGTCGGAGTCGTCCGCGTACGGCGACCGGGCTTCCGCGCGCTGTGCGAGTGCGAGCACGAACACCGAGCCGAACCGCCGGGCGAGCCAGCCGAGCATCCGCGTGCGCAGGTCGCCCTTCAGCGGCCGGCCCGCCTGGTCGCCCAGCAGGTCGACCCAGTGCTGCTCGTGGCGTCGCTCGGCTTCGGCCAGCGCGAGCAGGATCTCACGCTCCTCGCCCTGGCGGCGGCTGGCGAGGTCGCGGTACACCGAGGCCTCGGCGCGCTCGTCGGCCAGGTAGCGACGCCACCGCCTGATGTCGGCGGGGCTCGGGTTTCGGGCTGCTGTCGTCATCCCCTCAAGTCTAGGAGTCGGCGACGGGCTCTCTCGCGGAGGCGGCCTCAATGGTGAGCGCCAGCGCCGAGCGGGTGAACCTGTCACCCCAGTCGGCTGCGGCGACGATCGCCTCCTCCGGGCCGAGGATGCGGAAGGGCGCGTCGACCGCGGCGAGGCCGAAAAGCGCCCATTCGGCGCTGTCCGCGGTGATCCGGACAGCGCACGTGCCGTCGCCGCGGTCATCGACCGTCGCCCACCGCCCGAGCACCTCGACGACCCGGTCGCCGGGTGCCTCGATGAGCGCCTCGACGATCATGGGCTCCACCGCGCTGTTGAGCGATTCGCGCACGTACTCCGCGGCGTCCTCCGCCGGCAGCGCACGCGGCCGGAAACGGACCCCGGTCGGATGCGGATCGGCGATGCGGTCGAGGCGGAAGCTGCGCCAGTCGAATCGGGTGAGGTCGTAGGCGACGAGGTACCAGCGGCGCTCGATCGAGACGAGCCGGTGCGGTTCGACCGTGCGGTTGGAGGCTTGGCCGTCGCGGGCGACGTAGGCGAACTCGATCCGCTCCTCGTCGCGGCAGGCCTGGGCGAAGGCGGTGAGGACGCCGGGGTCGGTCGTCGGCGTCGGTCCGAGCGTCGTGGACAGCGTGGTCATCCGCAGCGCGTCGACGCGGCGCCGCAGCCGCGGCGGCATCACCTGGACCACCTTCGCCAGCGCACGAACGGACGCCTCGTCGACCCCCGCGATGCCGCTCTGTGCCGCCGTACGGAGGCCGACGGCGAGCGCGACGGCCTCGTCGTCGTCGACGACGAGGGGAGGGAGGGATGCGCCGGCGGCCAGCTGGTACCCGCCGGACACGCCGCGGGTGGCGTCCACCGGGTACCCGAGGTCGCGGAGCCGTTCGACGTCACGGCGGAGGGTGCGCGGCGAGACCCCGAGGCGGTCGGCGAGCTCCTGTCCTGGCCAGTACCGGTGCGTCTGGAGGAGGGAGAGGAGCTGGAGCGAGCGGGAGCCGGTACTTGCCATGCATCCATTGTGCACATCCTTGCGGTCGGAAACTGACCGCTAGCTGCGTACGGCCGCCTCCGGACCCGGGCCTCGCCCGGAGGGACGCAACGGTGCGGCGCCGGGCCGGGACAGCGTGATCACGGCTTCCGTGATCCACTCCGACTCCTCGAGCGACGCTTCGACCGCCTGCAAGTCGGCGGCGACATCCGACTCCCGGTCGTTGCCGACGAGGTCGACGGCCGCCACCAGATAGAACCTCTCGGGACCGACGTACTCGAGGTGCAGGTAGGTGACCGTCTCGACCTCGGGATGCGCGAGGAGGGCGCCGAGCGCGGCCTCCGAGGCGCGGTCGCAGCCGGGCTGTCCGACCAGGAACCGCCGGTTGCGCTCGATGAGCACGACGGCGACGATCGCCAGGAGCACACCGACCAGGATGGAGCCGAGCGCATCCCAGAACGGGTTGCCGGTGAGCTCGTGCAGCAGCAGGCCGAGGAAGGCGATCACGAGGCCGACGAGGGCCGCGGAGTCTTCGGCGAACACGGCCCGCAACGTCGGATTCGAGGTGCTGAACACGTGCTCGAACGTGCCGGTGCCCGAGGACTCGGCCTTCGCGTGCGCCTGCCGGTACGACTGGATGAACGAGATGCCCTCGAAGACGAAGGCCGCCGCAAGCACGAGGTAGCCCACGAGGTAGTCCGCGTCCTCCTCCTTCGATCCGAGCGCCTGGACGCCGTGCATGATCGACACCACCGCGCCGGCGGTGAACAGCCCCACGGCGGCGAACAGGCTCCAGACGTACGCGTCGCGGCCGTACCCGCCGGGATGCGACGCATCGCGCGGCCGCACGGCGGAACGCTCGGCCTGAATGAGGAAGATCTCGTTGCCGGCGTCGGCCCACGAGTGCGCGGCCTCGGCGACCAGAGAGGCGGATCCGGTGAGGATGGCGGCGATGGTCTTGGCGATCGCCACGAGGATGTTCGCCGCGAAGGCGAGCAGCACCGTGAACAGGCTCGAGGATCGTTTGCTGCGGGGCATGGCGACACCATAGTCCCGCGGCGTCGCGGGAATGCAGAAGGCCCCGGTCGCTGTGACCGGGGCCTTCTGTCCGCTTTCGCGGTTCTGTGTCCGAGGGGGGACTTGAACCCCCACGCCCTATACGGGCACTAGCACCTCAAGCTAGCGCGTCTGCCATTTCCGCCACCCGGACGAGGTGAGATGGCCGCCGAACTGCTCCGGCTGCCGAAGAAAGACGATAGCACGGATTCTCCACAGAGGATCACTCGTCCACACACCTCGGGCGTGGCGCGGCGGTGGTCGGATGCGGCAGGTAGCGTGGTGGGATGACCGACGAACTCCGCGCGACCGAGCGCGACCTCGACGAGACCGCGATCATCGCCCGGGACCTCATCCGGTTCGACACGACGAACTACGGCGAGGGCCGCTCCAACGGCGAGGCGGAGGCCGCCGCCTATGTCGAGGCGAAGCTGGCCGCGCTCGGCCTGCGTCCGCAGGTGTTCGAGTCCGAACCGGGCCGCGCGAGTGTGGTGGCGCGCGTCGAGGGCACCGACCCGGGCAAGCCGGCGCTCGTCGTCCACGGTCACCTCGACGTCGTCCCGGCAGACCCGCGCAACTGGACCGTCGATCCGTTCGGCGGCGAGATCAAGGACGGCCTGCTGTGGGGCCGCGGCGCGGTCGACATGAAGAACATGGATGCGATGATCCTGACCGCGGTCGGCGACATCCTGAGCGCGGGGGAGCGTCCCGCCCGGGACCTCGTCGTGGCGTTCTTCGCCGACGAGGAGGACGGCGGCCGTCGGGGGTCCCACTACCTGGTCGACACGCATCCCGAGCTGTTCGCCGGAGCGACCGAGGCCATCAGCGAGGTGGGCGGCTACTCCATCGATCTGGCGGGTCGCCGCGCGTACCTGCTGCAGACCGGCGAGAAGTCGCTCGTCTGGATCAAGCTCGTCGCGCGCGGCCGGGCCGCGCACGGTTCGCGGCTCATCCGTGACAACGCCATCACGCGGCTGGCGGAGGCCGTCGTCGCGCTGGGCCGTGAGGACTGGCCGGTCCAGCTGACCGCCACGACGACCCGGCTGATCGGCGAGCTCGGGCGGCTGCTCGACGTCGACCCGCAGCGGATCGGCCCGGACGAGGTGGTGATCCGAACGGGTACGGCCGCCGGCTTCATCCTGGCGACGCTCCGGACGACGACGAACCCGACGCTGCTCGAGGCCGGCTACAAGCACAACGTCATCCCCGACACGGCGGAGGCGCTGATCGACATCCGCACCCTGCCGGGCGAGGAGGAAGCCGTGCTCGCGCGCGTTCGCGAGCTGATCGGCGACGACGTCGAGATCCAGGTTATGCACCGCGACATCGGCCTGGAAGCCGAGTTCGGCGGGGGTCTCGTGGACGCGATCACGGGCACACTGCAGCAGCACGACCCGGGCGCGCCCGTCCTCCCGTATCTCCTCTCCGGCGGCACCGACAACAAGGCGCTCAGCACGCTCGGCATCACGGGATACGGCTTCGCGCCGCTCCGGCTGCCCGCCGACCTCGACTTCCCGGGCATGTTCCACGGGGTGGACGAGCGTGTCCCGCTCGACGCGCTAGTGTTCGGTAGGACCGTGCTCCGCGACCTCCTCCGCGCTTACTGACCCCGGGATTCGACGCTTCGTATGGACTTCATCAACGCCCTGATCCTCGGCCTCGTTCAGGGGCTCACCGAGTTCCTCCCCATCTCGTCGTCGGCGCACATCCGCATCGTCGGCGAGCTGCTCGGCACCGGTGCCGACCCGGGGGCGCGCTTCACCGCGATCATCCAGCTGGGCACCGAAGCGGCGGTGCTCCTCTACTTCTGGCGCGACATCACGCGCATCATCGCGCAGTGGTTCCGCGCGCTGTTCGGCCGCATCCCGCGGAATGACCCGGACGCGCGGATGGGGTGGCTCGTCATCCTGGGCAGCATCCCGATCGTGGTCCTCGGACTCTTCTTCCAGGATCAGATCGAGACGACGTTCCGCTCGCTGTGGATCGTCGCGACGACGCTCATCGTGTTCGGCATCCTGCTCGGGATCGCCGACTGGGTCGGGTCGAAGCGCAAGCGGCTGCGGGAGCTGACCTGGGGCGACGGCATCATCTTCGGGCTCGCGCAGGCGCTCGCGCTCATCCCCGGCGTCTCGCGCTCCGGCGGCACGATCACGGCCGGGCTGTTCATGGGGTACCAGCGCCGCGCGGCCGCCCGCTACTCGTTCCTCCTCGCGCTGCCCGCTGTGTTCGGCAGCGGTTTCTACCAGCTCTACAAAGCGGTGAAGGAGCCGTGCACCGAGGCGCTCGCGAAGGCAGGGACCTGCACGCCCGAGGTCTTCGGACCGGTAGAGACGGCGGCCGCGACCGTCGTCGCGTTCGTGGTCGGACTCCTGGTGATCGCTTTCTTCATGGGCTACATCTCGCGCCGCAGCTTCCTGCCGTTCGTGATCTACCGCATCGCCCTGGGCGTGCTGCTGATGATCCTGCTCGCCACCGGCGTCCTCCAGGCATGAGCGACCTGGTCGCGTCCGTTCGACGCGACCGGAGACGGTGAGGAGAACGCTCCCGCGGCTGTCAGCCGCGGCGGGGGTCGTCGGGTGCTCGCCCGGCGGTCCCGCCGTCGCGGCCGTCACCGCGCCGGCGCAGGTACCGCTCGAACTCCTGCGCGATCGCCTCTCCGCTCGCCTCGGGCGAGTCGACAGTGTCGCGCGCCTGCTCGAGCTGCTGGATGTACGAGGCCATCTCCTCGTCGTCGGCGGCGAGTGCGTCGATCCCGGACTCCCAGGCCGCCGCCTCGTCGACCAGGCTGCCGCGGGGGATCGTGACGTCGACGAGCTCCTCGAGCTTGTCGATCAGCGCGAGAACGGCCTTCGGGCTGGGCGCGTTGTGCACGTAGTGCGGCACCGACGCCCAGATCATCAGGGTCGGGATGCCGACATCCTCCGCGCCTTCGGCGAGCGCGCTGAGGATGCCGACCGGCCCTTCGTACGTGGAGCGCTCCAGGCCCAGTTCGGCCCGGACGGCCGCGTTGTCACTGGACGCGAAGACGGAGATCGGCCGCGTGTGCGGAACGTCGGCGAGCATCGCGCCGAGGAAGACGACGGCTCCGATGTCGGCGGCGAGTGCCACATCCATGATCTCGGCGGTGAAGCTGCGCCAGCTGCGGGACGGCTCGGTGCCGAGCAGCAGGAAGATGTTGCCGGCGTTGTCGCCGGTGACGGTCAGTTCGGCGTCACCGGCCAGGTCTTCGCCGACGCGCCCGGGAAGCGACGGCCCGTACATGACGGCGGAGGGCCAGATCAGGCGCCTGCGGCCGTCGTCGTCCGTCACCACCGGCCTGTTGAACTGGAAGTCGAAATAGAGCTCGGGGTCGACCTCGGCGATGGGAACCACGTCGAGCTGCTCCTTGAGCGTCTTGACCGCGCCGCTGGCCGCCTCGCCCGCGTCGTTCCATCCCTCGAAGGCCACCACGAGGATGCGCCCGCCGAGGATGTTCTGTCCGTCTGTCACGAAGCTGTCCCTCGTCCCTTCCTGGCGTCCGGTCGGGGCGCCATCCATCCAGGATAGGCCCGCGGCTCTCCCGATAGACTTGCCCGTTGTGACCGCGTCTTCCCCCCGCAGCGAACATACCCGTAGCGACGCCGACCTTCCCGCCGCCGTGCTGTGGGACATGGACGGCACCCTCGTCGACACCGAGCCGTACTGGATGGCGTCGGAGGTCGAGCTCGTCCACTCGTTCGGCGGCACGTGGACGCACGACGACGGCCTGCTCCTCGTCGGCCTCGGTCTCTGGAACTCGGCGGAGATCCTCCGCTCCCGCGGCGTCGCAATGGAGCCGGACGAGATCGTGCACTGGCTGACCGACCGGGTGCAGCAGAAGTTGGATGCGGACGGCGTGCCGTGGCGCCCGGGCGCCCGCGAGCTGCTCGAGTCGCTGCGCGAGCGCGGCATCCCGACGGCGCTGGTGACCATGTCGGTGCGGAGGATGGCGGAGCAGATCGTCGCGCACATCCCGTTCGACGCGTTCGACGTGATCGTCAGTGGCGACGAGGTGGACGAGCCGAAGCCCGCGCCGGAGCCATACCTGCGCGCCGCGGACCTGCTGGGCGTCGACATCCGCGAGACCGTCGCCCTGGAGGACTCGCTGGTGGGCCTTGCATCCGCTGTGGCGTCCGGTGCGACGACGATCGGCGTTCCGCACATCGTGCCGCTGCCGGAGTCGGAGGAGCACACGCTGTGGTCGTCGCTGGACGGCCGCACGGCGGACGACGTCTTCGCCGTCGCCCGCGCACACCGTGAGGCGGCGAACCGATGAACGAGACTCCGCGCAGCTCCGGCCCGTTCCGCGCGGGCGACCGCGTGCAACTCACCGGTCCGAAGGGCCGGATGAACACGATCACGCTGCAGCCGGGAAAAGAGTTCCACAGCCACCGCGGCGTCCTGTCGCACGACGCCATCATCGGCTTGCCGGATGGTTCGGTCGTCACCAACAACGCGGGCGTCGAGCACCTCGCGCTGCGTCCTCTGCTCACCGATTTCGTCATGTCGATGCCGCGAGGCGCGGCCATCGTCTACCCGAAGGATGCTGCGCAGATTCTCGCGCTTGCGGACATCTTCCCCGGCGCGACCGTCGTCGAGGCGGGGGTCGGCTCGGGTGCGCTCTCGCTCTGGCTGCTGCGCGCGATCGGTCCGGAGGGCCGGCTGCTGTCGTTCGAGCGCCGCGAGGAGTTCGCCGACGTCGCGCGCGACAACGCCGCGACCTTCCTCGGCAGCGAGCCCGCCAACTGGACACTGACCGTCGGCGACCTGCAGGATGCGCTGCCCGCCGCCGTCGAACCGGGAACCGTCGACCGCGTGGTGCTGGACATGCTGGCGCCGTGGGAGACGCTCGACGCGGTCACCGCCGCGCTCAAGCCGGGCGGCGTCGTGATCTGCTACGTCGCGACCGTGACCCAGCTGTCCCGCGTCGCCGAGGCCATCCGCGCCTCCGGCGACTACACGCACCCGCAGTCGAACGAGACGATGGTTCGCGGCTGGCACGTGGAGGGGCTGGCCGTCCGGCCCGACCACCGGATGATCGCGCACACCGGCTTCCTGATCACCGCCCGCCGGCTCGCCCCGGGGACCGTCCTGCCCGAGCTGAAGCGCCGTCCGTCGAAGTCCGACTACTCCGACGAGGATGTCGAGGCCTGGACCCCCGGCGCCCTCGGCGAGCGGCAGTCCAGCCCGAAGAGCCTCCGCAAGCGGATGCGCGAAGCGGCCGCCAGCGCCGAGCTTGCTAAGGGCCGTGAGGCGGACGAGGACGCTCCGGGCGTCGGCTAGCATGAATTGGCCCTCCAACGCCCCGACCGAAAGAGAACACGTGCGCAGAGTCACCATCGGAAGAACGTCCGCTGTCGTGGTCGCCGCCGGCCTCGTGGCCGCTGTCCTCACGGGATGCTCGACCGACCCGAACAACGACTGCTCGACCGCTCTGCCCTCGGGCAAGGCCTCGCAGCTCGTGGAGGCGACGGGGAAGATCGGTTCGAAGCCGAAGATCACCGTTCCGACGCCGCTCGACACGACGAAGTCCGAGCGCACCATCATCACGGAGGGCACCGGTGAGCAGGTCCACAAGGGCCAGGTCATCGAAATGCAGTACACCATCCTCGACGGCAAGACCGGTCAGGTGCAGCAGACGTCCTACGGCAGCGGCGACACCTACCCGCTGGCGCTCGGCTCCGGCAACGAGGCCCTGAGCAAGGGCCTGCAGTGCGCGCCGGTCGGCTCGCGAGTCGCGGTCGTGATCTCGCCGAAGGACGCGGGCGGCGCAGGGGCGACCAGCTCCGGTGTGATCGTCGTCGACATCCTGAAGGCGTACCTGGCGAAGGCCGATGGGGCCGTCCGGCCGTCGGTGAGCGGGTTCCCGACCGTCGTGCTCGCGCCGACCGGTCAGCCCGGTATCACCATCCCGTCCTCGGGGTCGGCACCGACCAAGGTCCGCAGCGAGGAGTTGAAGGCCGGAGACGGCGCGACGGTCACGAAGGACTCGTCGGTCTTCCTCAACTACACGATCGTCGGATGGGAGCAGAGGAACCCCATCCTGTCGACCTGGGACACCGGCTCGCCCGACCTCGTCACGATCGGCACCGGCGAGAGCACCGCGAATACAGCCCTCCCGCAGAAGGTGCTCGCCGAGCTGATCGGCAAGAAGGTCGGCTCGCAGGTCGTCATCGAGGCCCCCGCCGAGGGCCAGGTCGCGGCGTCGGCCTGGGTCGTGGACATCCTCGGGATCCGCTAGCGCACGCACGACGCGGACTAGGATGGACGGGTGTCCCGTTCCCCCTCTTCGCCCGCGCGCGTCCCGGTCGAGGAGCGCCTGTTCAGCCTCGTGCTGGCACTGCTCGCGACCGAGAACGGCCTGACCAAGAGCGAGATCCTGTCGACCGTTCAGGGGTATCGCCAGCGGTATGAGCCGCACGGCGACAACAGCAGCCTGGAGCGGCAGTTCGAGCGCGACAAGGACGACATCCGCGAGCTCGGCGTCCCGCTGGAGACGGTCGAGGCGCCCGAGGCATCCGGCAACAATCAGCTGCTGCGCTACCGCATTCCCAAAGGGGCATACGACCTCCCGGCCGATGTCAGCTTCTCTCCCGAGGAGTTGACCCTGCTCGGCCTCGCCGCCGCCGTCTGGCGCGAAGGGTCGCTGTCGGGGGAGTCGCGGCGTGCGCTGATGAAGCTGCGATCGCTCGGCGTCGAGGCGGACGACCCGGTCGTCGGGTACGCGCCGCGGCTGCGCGTCCGCGAGAGCGCGTTCGAGCCGCTCAGCCAGGCGCTGGAGCGTCACGTCATGGTGCAGTTCCCGTACCTCAAACCCGGCGAGAGCGCGTCCCGTCAGCGCACCGTCGCGCCCTTGTCGCTCGTGCAGCACCAGGGCCGGTGGCACCTGCAGGGGATCGACCAGGACGCCCGCGGTTCGCGGACCTTCCTGCTGTCCCGGATCGTCGGGCCCGTCAAGCTGACGTCGCGCGTCTTCGACCCGGAGCAGTACCGCGTCGACGGCGAGGCCTTCGCCGAACGGGCGCTGCTCGAACTCGAGCGCATCTGGGAGTCGAACGTCGCCGAGATCGAGGTCACCGCCGGCACGGATGCGGCGACGCGCCTGGGCAAGCGGTACGGCGACGCCGTCCCGGTCGGAGCCGAGGGCGAGCCCGTCCGCCTCACCGTCAACTTCTCGGACATCAACATCCTCGCCGACCAGCTGGCGTCGTTCGGCCCCGAGGTGCTCGTCCTCGCGCCGCCGGAACTGCGTGACCAGGTGCTCCAGCGGCAGCAGGCGACCGTTGCGGCGCACGCGGAGCCGGCCAGCACGGCAGAACGACGGCCGGGGGAGGCCGGCAATGGCTGAGCGCCGCAAGCCGATGCAGGCGCAGGACAAGCTCGCCTTCCTGCTCGCCCTCGTGCCGTACCTGATGGATCGCGACCGCGTCAGTGTCGCAGAAGCCGCCGAGCACTTCGGCGTCGACCAGGAGCAGCTGCGCGACGCCGTGCGACTGATCGCCGTCTCCGGCATCCCCGGCGAGACCAATGCGTACCAGCCGGGCGACCTGTTCGACATCGCCTGGGACGACTTCGAGGAGAACGACCAGATCGTCCTCACCCACCAGGTCGCCATCGACGACTCGCCGCGCTTCTCGGCGCGCGAGGCTGCCGCGCTCATCGCCGGGCTGCAATACCTCACGGCCCTGCCGGAGAACGCCGACCGGGATGCGATCGGCTCGCTCATGGCGAAGCTCGCGCGCGGGGCATCGGCGGCACCGAGTCAGCTGGCGGTCGCGCGGTCGGAGACAGACGAGGCCCTGGCGACGATCCGGGATGCGGTCATCGCGGGCGTGCAGGTCGAGTTCGACTACCTCAGCTCGCGCGGGGAGCGGGAACGGCGCCGCGTCGACCCGCTGCGCATCGAGTCCGTCGACCAGGACTGGTACCTGCGTGGCTGGGATCACCTCCGCACGGCCATCCGCACGTTCCGTCTCGACCGGATCGACGACCTGGTCGCGACCCAGGAGGCGATCACCTACCGCCCGGGCGACGTGAAGCTCCCCGAGACGCTGTTCACCGGCACGCCGGAGGACCAGCTGGTGACGGTGGAGGTGTCGGCGTCGGCGATCCCGCTGATCGAGGACTACATCCCCGAGGGTGCAGAGCGCGAGGAGCGGGACGGCGTCATCCGCACGAGCGTCCGGGTCGCCCACTTCCATGGCCTCAAGCGGCTGGTCGCCGGGCTGTCGGGGGTGCTCACGGTGCTCGACCCGCCCGAGGCGCGCCAGGTGGTCGCGGGCTGGGCGCGTGCGGGCGCCGAACGCTACCTCTGAGCGCGTGAACCGCCGGGTAGGCTGGGCCCATGCCCTGGTGGTCGTGGCTGGTGATCTGGATCGTGCTCGTGCTCGGTCTCCTCGGCATGCTCGCGTTCTTCGCGTGGTGGCTGTTCCGCAAGGTGGTCGCCGCCGGCCGTGAAGCCGCCGCGCTCATGGAGAAGGCGGAGGTGCTGTCGCGCCGAGCCGAAGAGCTGCACGAGACGTTCGAGCCGGCCGTGCTGGCGGATGCCGACGAGCTCCGCGCGCAGCGGCAGGACCACCTCACGGAGCGGGCGTTCGCCCGGCAAGCTCGCAGGGACGCCCGCGTCCGGCGCGGTAGACTACTGGTCGATGTGGACCCGGAAACGGTGCCCGCTCGCTTCGCCCACCTTTTGAGAAGGACCTGATCTCATGTTCGCAGGACTGACCGGATGGCATCTGCTCATCATCCTCGCCGTGATCCTGCTGCTCTTCGGTGCGCCCAAGCTCCCGGCGCTCGCCAAGAGCATCGGCCAGTCGATGCGGATCTTCAAGGGTGAGGTCGACGAGTTGAAGAAGGACGGCAAGGACGGCAAGTCCGACCAGGTCGCCGACGGCACTGCCACCACCACCACCGCGCAGAGCACCGCGGCACCGACGGTGACGCCCGCCCCGGCTCCCGTCGACCCCTCGACCGAGTCGAACCCGAAGTCCTAGTCCGGTGGCCTCCACGAAGCGAGGCAAGAACCGCGAAGGACGGATGACGCTCGCCGAGCACTTCATCGAGCTTCGCAAACGCCTCTTCCGTTCCGCCCTCGCTCTGGTCGGCGGTGCCGTCATCGGCTGGTTCCTCAGCGGCTATGTGATGGATGCGCTGCGCGGTCCGATCACGGATATCGCGAAGCAGCAGGGCCGCGAGGCCATGCTCAATTACGACAGCATCACGGGCGCGTTCGACCTGAAGATGCAGGTCGCGATCACGATCGGCGCGATCATCTCCAGCCCGGTCTGGCTTTACCAGATCTGGGCGTTCTTCGTCCCGGCGATGACGCGCAAGGAGCTGCGCTACGGCTTCGGTTTCTTCTTCACCGCCGTCCCGCTGTTCATAGCGGGCGGCGTGACCGGCTGGCTGCTCGTCCCGCACATCGTGAGTCTGCTGACGAGCTTCGCCCCGGAACCCGACTCGGCGATCATCCAGGCGAAGACCTACTTCGACTTCATCCTCAAGCTGGTCATCGCCGTGGGCATCGCCTTCGTGCTCCCCGTGTTCCTGGTGCTGCTGAACTTCGTCGGTGTGCTGAGCGCGAAGTCGATCATCGCGTCGTGGCGCTGGGCGCTCATCCTGATCGCCCTGTTCACCGCCATCGCCACGCCGGCGGCCGACGTGCTCTCGATGTTCCTGCTGGCCATCCCGATGGTCGCCCTGTACTTCGCCGCGTACGGCGTCGCCTGGCTGCACGACCGTCGCGCGGCCAAGCGCGAGCTGCGGCTCGAGGCCGAGCTCGCCGCCTGACCGCTCGGGCATAGGCTGGTGGGGTGACCGACCAGACGCTCTCACCGGCGGAGCGGTTCGCCGCCTCGCGCGACCGGGCCCGCCAGCCGCTGCTCGAGACCTTCCGCGCGAGTCTCCGGTTCGACCTCGACCCGTTCCAGCGCGAGGCATGCGGGGCTTTGGAGCGCGGGCGCAGCGTCCTCGTCGCCGCCCCGACCGGCGCCGGCAAGACCATCGTGGCCGAGTTCGCCGTCTTCCTCGCGATGCGCGAGGCCAACGCGAAGGTCTTCTACACGACGCCGATGAAGGCGCTCAGCAACCAGAAGTTCCAGGAGTTCGTGGAGGCGTACGGCCCGGAGTCGGTGGGCCTCCTCACCGGCGACACGAACATCAACTCCCACGCCCGGATCGTCGTCATGACGACCGAGGTGCTCCGCAACATGCTCTACGCGGACTCCGACCTCCTCACCGACCTCGCCTACGTCGTCATGGACGAGGTGCACTACCTGGCCGACCGGTTCCGCGGCGCCGTGTGGGAGGAGGTCATCATCCACCTGCCGTCGGAGGTGCGGATGGTGTCGCTCAGCGCCACCGTGTCGAACGCCGAGGAGTTCGGCGACTGGCTGCAGGCCGTCCGCGGCGACACCGACGTCGTGGTGTCGGAGGAGCGTCCCGTGCCGCTGGAGCAGCACATCCTCATGCGCTCCAAGCTCATCGACCTGTTCGACTCGTCGGGGCTCGCCGCCACCAACCGGGTCAACCCGGAGCTCGTGCAGATGGCACGCTACGGCGGCCGGGTGCTGAGCAGCCGGCAGATGCGGGATGTGGGCCGTTACCACTCCAAGGGCGGTCGTCCGGACACCTTCCGGATGAGCCGGTCGGATCTTGTCGCGCTGCTCGACGACCGCAATCTGCTGCCTGCGATCTTCTTCATCTTCAGCCGCAACGGCTGCGACCAGGCGGTACGGCAGGTGCTCCGGGCGGGGGTGCGGCTGACCGAGAAGCACGAGCGCGACGAGATCCGCGAGATCGTGGAGGAGCGCTGCCGTACCCTTCTCGACGAGGATCTGGCGGTGCTCGGCTACTGGGAGTGGCTGGAGGGGCTGGAGCGCGGTGTCGCCGCCCATCACGCCGGCCTGCTGCCCGCCTTCAAGGAGGTCGTGGAGGAGCTGTTCCGCCGGAAGCTCGTCAAGGTCGTCTTCGCGACGGAGACGCTCGCGCTCGGGATCAATATGCCTGCCCGGACCGTGGTCCTGGAGAAGCTGGAGAAGTTCAACGGCGAGGCCCGCGTCCCGATCACACCGGGGGAGTACACGCAGCTGACCGGTCGCGCCGGCCGTCGTGGCATCGACGTGGAGGGGCACTCCGTCATCCAGTGGGAGGACGGTCTGGACCCGCAGTCGGTCGCCTCTCTCGCATCCCGCCGCAGCTACCCGCTGAACTCCAGCTTCCGCCCCACCTACAACATGGCCGTGAACCTCATCGATCAGTTCGGCCGACCGCGCACCCGGGAGATCCTCGAATCGTCGTTCGCTCAGTTCCAGGCCGACCGTGCCGTGGTCGACCTCGCGCGCAAGGCTCTGCAGCAGGAGCAGTCGCTGGCCGGTTACGAGGAGGCGATGACGTGTCATCTCGGCGACTTCCGCGAGTACTTCGCCATCCGTCGAGAGCTGACGGACCTGGAGCGGTCCGGATCCCGCATCGAGTCGGCGTCGAGCGCCGACAGGGAGAAGCGGCAGCGTCAGCTGGCCGCGCTGCGCAAGCGGATGAAGGACCACCCTTGCCACCGCTGCCCGGAGCGTGAGCAGCACGCGCGCTGGGCGGAACGCTGGTGGAAGCTGAAGCGCGACACCGACCGGCTGCGGTCGCAGATCCAGTCGCGCACGGGCGCCGTCGCGAAGGTTTTCGACCGCGTGTCCGAGGTGCTCCTGGAGCTCGGCTACCTGGCGAAGGAGGACGGCGAGACCGTGCTGACCGTCCACGGCCGCACCCTCAAGCGCATCTACGGTGAGCGGGACCTCCTGGTCGCCGAGTGCCTGCGCCGCAACGCCTGGAAGGACCTGGATGCGCCGGGCCTGGCCGCCATGGCGTGCGCCCTCGTCTTCGAGCCGCGACGCGACGACGGCCTGGCCAACGACCGGACGCTGCCTCGCGGCGCGTTCCGACCGGCGCTCGAGAAGACGATCACCCTGTGGAGCACGCTCGACGACCTGGAGCAGGACAACCGGCTCCCGGGCAGCGAGCCGCCGTCAACGGCGTTGTCGCTGGCGATGTGGATGTGGTCCCGCGGCTCGGGGCTCGACGCGGTGCTCAGCGAGGCCGACATGGCGGCGGGCGACTTCGTCCGCTGGGCCAAGCAGACGATCGACCTGCTCGACCAGCTGTCGCTCGTCGCCCAGGGCAACGTCGGGCGCGTGGCCCGGCAGGCGCTGGAGTCCATCCGGCGCGGGATCGTCGCGTACGCGTCGGTCGCTTGACGCGGCTCGAGAGCGGCCTACGCGACCGTGCCGCGCATCCTGAACGGCCCCCACACGCGGATGCTTTAAGCTCTCCCTTCGTGCAGACCGTCCCGCGAGCCCCCCTTCCGCTCTGGCTCGCGGTACTGGTCGCCGCGGCCGCCGGCCCGGTGCTCGATGCGGGGTTCCCGGACAAGGACTGGTGGCCGCTGACGTTCCTCGGCATCGCGATGGTGCTGCTCGCGCAGCGGGGTCGTCGGGCCGGCTCGGCGTTCCTGGTCGGCTGGGTCGCGGGGGAGGCGTTCTACCTCGTCCACGTGTCCTGGACGGCGCTGTACCTCGGCCCGGTGCCCTGGGTGGCGCTCTCGACGCTCGAGGCGCTGTTCTGGGGTGTGGGCGGCATCCTGATCACGCTCGCGTACCGGTGGGTGCCGCGGGCCTTCCCGACCGTGCTCGGGCGGCTGGGGCTGCTGCCGGTGATCGTGAGCGGCCTCTGGGTGCTGCGGGAGTTCGTGACCGGCACCTGGCCGTACGGCGGCTTCTCCTGGGGGCGCGTCGCCGAGTCGCAGTCCCTCAGCCCGCTCGCCCCGATGGTCGCGTGGATCGGCATCTCGGGTGTCAGCTTCGTGATGGTGTGGCTGGTGGCCTTCCTGCTCGAGCTTCCCGGCGCGCTGGATGTGCGCACGGTGCAGCGCTGGCTCCTCGCCGGGGCGGCGGTCGCGCTCGTGTTCGCGATCCCTGCCTGGCCCGCGACGACCAGCGGATCGACGCGCATCGCCGCCGTGCAGGGGAACGGTCCCGCCGGTTACTTCGACAATGCGCCCGTCGGCGCCGTGTTCAACGCGCAGGTGGCCGAGACGCTGCGCATCCCGTCGTCGCAGGTCTCCGGCGCGAATAAGGTCGACATGGTGGTCTGGCCGGAGGGGTCCGCCCTGCCGGACCCGACGCGTGACCCCGACAATGCGGCGATCCTGGATGCGCTGAGCCGCAAATTCGGCGCCCCGTTCGTCGTCGGCACGATCACCTCGCGCGACGACCGCCTCTACAACACCTCGCTGCAGTGGCAGGCAGGAAGAGGCGCTGTCGACTACTACGACAAGAAGCACCCGGTGCCGTTCGGGGAGTACGTCCCGGACCGCGCCTTCTGGCGTCCCTTCGCTCCGGAACTCATCGACCTCATCGGACGCGACTACACGCCCGGGACACGGGACAGCGTCTTCGACGTCGGCGGCGTCCGCGCCGGCATCTCGATCTGCTTCGACATCGTCGACGACCAGCTGCTCACGGACATGATGCGCGGGGGAGCGCAGGTGATCCTCGCTCAGACCAACAACGCGGACTTCGGCGAGACGGACGAGAACCAGCAGCAGCTGGCGATCGCCCGCCTGCGCGCGATCGAGGCCGGGCGGTCGCTGGTGAACATCTCGACGGTGGGCAGCAGCCAGATCATCGGGCCGGACGGTCGCACGATCAGCTCCATCCCCCCGTTCAAGCCCGGGCACATGGTCGCGGATGTCCCGCTCGGGACAACGACGACGCCGGCGACACTGCTCAGCCGCGGGATCGAGTTCCTGGTCGCCGGTCTCGGGCTGTTCGGCCTGATCGTGGCGTTCACCGCCCGTCGCGGACCCCTGCCGACGACGAAAAGGCCGCTCCCACCGCAAGGGTGAGAACGGCCCGGTGGCCTGACGGGGTCAGGCGGTGTGCTTGTGCTCGCTCGTTCCGCGACGCGACCGCAGGTACTGCAGGCGCTCCTCGAGGAGCTCCTCGAGTTCGGCGCGGGTGCGACGCTCCAGCAGCATGTCCCAGTGGCTGCGGGGGGTCTTGACGTCGGAGTGGTCGACCTCGACGGGAGTGTCGCCGATGAGCAGGCGCGCCTCCTGGCCGCAGTGCTTGCACTCCCAGGTCTCGGGGGCCTCGGCCTCGGCCGAGAACACCATCTCGGTCTCCTTGCCGCAAGCCGGGCACAGGTAGTTGTAACGGGAACGCGGAGAGTAGACGACGCCTTCTTCACTCTGTAGGCTCTGGGCGCCGAGTCTCATACCGCGCAAGCTTCGATCTGCCATTGTGTGGTCTCCTCTAGTGCGCGCGAATCCTCACCGTTATAAACGGTCAAGCTGGGGATTCTCTTTCCAGGAGAGCGTTTCTCCCAGTGCCCTCTCAGAGTCGGCTGCGGTCGCCGGACGTCAGCGGCGCGATGTCACCACGGTCGTGAGCACGTCGCAGCGGTCGGTGACGATGCCGTCGACCCCGAGGTCGAGCAGCCGGACCATGTCGGCCGGATCGTTGACCGTCCAGACATGGACTTCGGCCCCGGCCGCGTGGACGCGTTCGACGGACCGTCGCGTGACGATGCGCAGCGGACCCCGCCGCTCGGGGACCTGCACCGCGACGAATCCGCGCAGCGCCCGCCGCACCAGCGGGGCAATGCCCAGCCGGGCGCCGATCAGGGCGGGGAGGAACTCCGCGACGGCGGGGGAGGAGGCGACCCCCGGGAGTGCGTCGGCGACGGCACGTCGCCGCTCGCTCGAGAAGCTGGTGATCAGCACACGGTCGGTCGCCCGGGCCTCGCGGATCGCGGCGACGGCGGGTGCGGCTGCGCGCGCATCCTTCACGTCGATGTTGAAGCGCGCCTGCGGGAACGCGTCGAGTGCTTCGGCCAGCGAGCAGAAGCCCTGTCCGTGACCCAGGTCGATGCGGCGCAGCTCGCTCATCGTCAGCTGGCCGACCTGCACGTTCCGCCCGGCGACGCGGGCGAGGTCCGGATCGTGGGCGATGACGGCGACCCCGTCGGCGGACGCGTGGATGTCGGTCTCGAGGTGCGTGGCGCCCGCCGAGAGGGCGCGCAGGAACGCCAACAGCGTGTTCTCGGGCGCGTCCAGAGCCAAGCCGCGATGCGCGATGATGCGCGTCCCGGCTCCGTCGAGGTACGTCACGGCGCGGTCGGTGCCGCCGGCCCGGTCTCGGCCGCCGGCGCGGGCGGCGTGGCAGAGCCCGGCGCGGCTCCCGTCGACGGCGGCTGCTGCGCACCAGCGCCCGGCCCGAAGGCCTGGCCGATGCCCTTCAGGGCTTCGGTCAGCTCGCTCGGGATGATCCACAGCTTGTTCGCGGGCCCCTCGGCGAGCTTCGGGAGCGTCTGGAGGTACTGGTAGGCGAGCAGGAGGTTGTCCGGGTTGCCCTGGTGGATCGCGCCGAATACCGTCGTGATCGCCTGCGCCTCGCCCTCGGCGCGGAGCACAGCCGCTTTCGCGTCGCCCTCCGCCTTGAGGATCGCGGCCTGCCGCAGACCCTCGGCGTTGAGGATCTCGGACTGCTTCGTGCCCTCGGCCGTCAGGATGACAGCGCGGCGGTCACGTTCCGCGCGCATCTGCTTCTCCATCGAGTCCTGGATGGACGTGGGCGGATCGATCGCCTTGAGCTCGACGCGGGAGACGCGGATGCCCCACTTGCCGGTGGCCTCGTCGAGCACGAGCCGCAGCTGACCGTTGATGTTGTCGCGGCTGGTCAGCGCCTCTTCGAGGTTCAGTCCGCCGACCACGTTGCGGAGGGTCGTCGTGGTGAGCTGCTCGACCGCGCCCAGGTAGTTGGCGATCTCGTACGTGGCGGCGCGCGCATCCGTCACCTGGAAGTACACGACCGTGTCGATGGAGACGACCAGGTTGTCCTCGGTGATGACCGGCTGCGGCGGGAACGAGACGACCTGCTCGCGCATGTCGATCAGCGGCCGCACCTTGTCGATGAACGGGACGACGACGTTGAGTCCGGGCATCAACGTCTTGTGGTACCGGCCGAGCCGCTCGACCACGCCGGCGCGCGCCTGCGGGATGATCCGGATCGCACGGAACAGCGTGACCAGCACGAAGATCGCGATGATCAGGACGATGATGCTGACCACGATGGTCAGGATCAGCTGGCTGGGATCGTTCACGGAGTGATCCTCTCGGTGAGGCCGTCGGTACCTGCGGAGACCGGTGCGGGCGCGACGACGGCGGTCGCTCCCTCGATCGAGACGACGACGACGTGCTCCCCGGGCACGAGCTCCCCGCGACCGCCGCCGGTGAAGGCGCTGTCGGCGAGCCGCGATGTCCAGGTCTCGCCGACCTGGAGCTTCACCAGCCCCGTGGTCCGGGTGACGGTCGAGACGACGACCCCGCCCATCCCGATCAGGCGGTCGATGTTGCTCTTGGCGGGATCGCCTCCGCGCTTCAGTGCGCGGAGCAGCGGCGGCCGGATGAAGAAGATCAGGACGACGGACAGGATCGCGGCGATGATCAGCTGCAGCCACCAGGGTGCGCCGAACAGGCCGGAGACGAGGCCGCCGAGGCTGCCGATGGCGATCATCAGGAAGACGAAGTCGAGCGTCAGCATCTCGATGATCACGAAGATCAGGATGAGGACGAGCCAGACGATCCAGGCGAAGGACGTGATGTCCATGACGTCCCCCTTTCACTGCTTTCTCCGACCGTATCAGGTGCGGCCCACGCCGATTCCACCCCTCTTGGTAGTCTCAGGATGCAGACATCGACGCCGAGGAGTTTTCGTGGCAAACCCCCTTTCACCTGGTTCGCTGACGGGCAAGCGCGCCCTCGTCACCGGCTCGTCGCGCGGGATCGGCGCCGACACCGCGCAGTACCTCGCCGAGGCGGGCGCGAGTGTCGTCATCAACTACCGCAACAAGGAGGCGCGGGCCCAGAAGCTCGTCGACTCGATCGTGGAGCAGGGCGGGACGGCCATCGCCGTCGGCGCCGACCTGACCGACTCCGACTCCGTCGCGGCCATGTTCCGGACGGTCGCCGACGCGTGGGGCGGCCTCGACATCCTCGTGCTCAATGCCTCCGGCGGCATGGAGTCCGGCATGGCAGAGGACTACGCCATGCAGCTCAACCGCGACGCCCAGGTGAACACGCTCACCGCGGCGCTCCCGCTTCTCGGCGACGGAGCGCGCGTCGTGTTCGTCACCAGCCACCAGGCGCACTTCATCCGCACGACGCCGACCATGCCCGAGTACGAGGCCGTGGCGCTGAGCAAGCGGGCGGGGGAGGATGCGCTGCGCGCGCTGCTCCCGTCGCTCACCGAGAAGGGCGTCGAGTTCGTCGTCGTCTCCGGCGACATGATCGAGGGCACCATCACGGCCACCCTGCTCAACCGTCTCAACCCGGGCGCCATCGACGCCCGCAAGGAGGCCGCCGGCCGCCTCTACAACGTCAGCGAGTTCGCGGCCGAGGTCGCGTCCGCCGTCGTCGACCCCATCCCCGCCGACCACACGCGCCTCGTCGGCGACGTGTCCAGCTTCACGCCGGTCGTCGAGTGAAGCCCGCCGATCTCGGTCTGCTGACCGGCGTCTCGACGCCGACGGTCCACCCCGGCGGCGCGAAGGCCGTGGTGTCGGTGACCCGGCCGTCCCTGGAAGCCGACGCGACGGTCGGGCAGCTGTGGAGCATCCCGCTCACCGGTCACGCCGCGCCGCGCCTGCTGACCCGCGGGTTCCGCGACACGGCGCCGCGATTCTCGCCCGACGGACGCCTGCTGGCGTTCCTCCGTGCCGAGCCCAAGAAGCCGCCGCAGCTGTTCGTCGTCGACGCCGCCGGCGGCGAGCCGGTCGCCGTCACCGACCGCACCCTCGGCGTCTCCGAATTCGCCTGGTCGCCCGACGCGCGGACGCTCGCCTTCGTCAGCCGTGTGCCCGAACAGGGCCGCTACGGCACGGTCGAGGGCATCGACCCGAACGGGGAGCCCGCCCGCCGGATCGATACTTTGAAATATCAGGCGAACGGTCTCGGGTACGTCACCGACCGGCGCGCCCACGTCTTCACCGTGCCGGTGCCGGATGTGTGGGCTGCGCCCATCCCGGATCCCGCACCGAAACCGGACGGGTCGACCGATCCCGCGCCGTCGGTCGCCGAGCCGCGTCAGCTGACCGATGGTCCGTGGGACGACGGCGCGATCTCGTTCTCGCCGGACGGCCGGAGCATCGCCTTCGTCTCAGAACGGCACGCCAGCCGCGACCTCGACCTCCGGTCGAACGTGTTCCTCGTTCCGATCGATGGGGGAGAGGCGCGTGATCTGACCGGCTCGCACGGGTCGTACAGCGTGATCGCCGCGCACTACGCCGACGGTGGCGCCCTGTTCTTCACCGCGCAGGATGTCGGCCAGACCGGGCGCGACTTCGTCGCGAAGAACGCCGCCCTGTACGTGATCGACGCCGCTGGTTCCGCGCCGCGCCGGCTGACCGACCCGGAATCGGTCGACTTCACCGAGTCCGACATCGCGCCGCGAGCCGATGACTCGGTGCTCGTGCTCGACCGCAGTCGCGGTGCGCTCGTGCTCACCGAGGTGAACACGGCGGGGGAGAGCCGGCGTCTCACCGACGACCACACGGTCGTGGGCGGTGCGGATGCGGCGGGTGAGACGATCGTGGCCTCGTTCGCCGACGTGCGGACGACCGGAGACGTCGCCGTCGTTGAGGGCGCCGGTCTGCGCCGCCTGACCGACTTCTCGGCTCCGCTGCGCTCGACAGGCATCATCGAGCCACGTGAGCTCACGGTCACCGGCCGCGACGGCTATCCCGTGCACGGCTGGGTGCTGGTCCCCGAGGGCGACGGGCCGCATCCCGTGCTTCTCAACATCCACGGCGGGCCGTTCGCCTCGTACACGCACGCGCTCTTCGACGAGGCGCAGGTGTACGCCGCGGCCGGCTATGCGGTCGTGATGTCGAACCCGCGCGGTTCGGCCGGCTACGGTCAGGAGCACGGCCGGGTCATCCGTCAGCGGATGGGCACGGTCGACCTCACGGACGTGCTCGACTTCCTCGACGGCGCCATCGCCGAGGTCCCGGGCCTCGACGCCGAGCGCGTCGGGATCATGGGCGGCTCGTACGGCGGCTACCTCACGGCCTGGACGATCGCGCACGATCACCGCTTCGCCGCGGCGATCGTGGAGCGCGGATTCCTCGACCCGGACGCCTTCGTCGGAACCAGCGACATCGGCAGCTTCTTCGGCGACGAGTACACCGGCACGGACCCCGAGCTGATGCGGTCGCAGAGTCCGCAGGCCGTGGTCGACCAGGTGCGCACGCCGACGCTCGTGCTGCACTCGTCGCACGATCTGCGCTGCCCGCTCGGGCAGGCCGAGCGCTACTACGCGGCGCTCAAGCGCAGGGGAGTGGAGACCGAGCTCGTCATCTTCCCGGGCGAGGACCACGAGCTGAGCCGGAGCGGGCGGCCGCGCCACCGCCGGGAGCGGTTCGACATCATCCTCGACTGGTGGGCGCAGCACCTCCCGAGCCGCAGCAACCACCGGTAGGTCGCGCGCGATTCGTGCCGAATGTGCGTTTCGCGCGCGCCTTTCCGCACATTCGGCACGAATCTGTCGTAGTGGATCGTATACGATCAGGCGACGCGGGGCGAGGCGGCAGGGGAGTCGGTCGCCTTCAGCACCTCGCGTCCGAAAGTGAATGCCCGCACGATCCCGATCACGCCCAGGACGATCAGCGAGAACGCCGCGAAGAACAGCAGGAACACCGCGGACGACGCAGGCAGCACCAGCACGACGATTCCGGCGATGATGCTCAGGATGCCGAACGCGATGGCCCAGCCGGACGACGCGGCGCGTCCGGATTCGGCCAGCGCCATGACGCCGTCGATGATCCAACCGACGCCGATGAACGCGATGGCGAAGATCACCAGCGTCACCGCTGCCGCTGAGACGTTCTTCAGCGCGACGATGCCGGCGAAGATGAGCAGGACTCCGAGAACGATGTTGAGCGCTCTGGACCCGCCGCGCATCCCGCGGGTGAAGATGCCGATCCCGAGACGCATGATCCCGGCGACCAAGAAGTAGATCCCGAGGAAGATCGCCAGCACCGACAGCGTCTTCTCGGGCCAGAACAGCAGGACGATGCCGAGGATCAGCGAGACGGCGCCGCTGACGCCGAGCGCCGTGCGTACGGCGTTGATGGCCGTACGGGTCATGTGCTGGGCATCCAGCGAGAATTCATGCAGCATCGGGTCGGTCGGATCTGTAGCGCTCATCACGTCATCCCTTCGAGAGCGGCGGCCGCTTCACAGGCGGTTCGCTGCTGACACTAGCGCGCCGTATGCACGCTGTCAGGAGTGCGAATCCGTCGTGTCGTCGCGGGATATCGTTACGCTGATAATGCACATTATGTCAGCTCGACGCGAGAGCAGCCAGTCAGTTGATGGTGTGGAGTCGCGTGGCCGCACGCGCGACGAACTCCGAGCCCCAGCCCGGGTTCTGTGACCAGATGGTCTCCTCCGTGTCCGCGATGTAATCGGCCGGGGCTCCCCGTGTGGCGGGGCTGGTACCAAGCCGGATCTCCACGTCGGACGCCGTGAAGCGAAGCGCACCCTGCTGGCTGAACAGCGGATGAAGCGTGACGGTGGTCTTGTCACCGAAGGTGGACGCCGTGGCTCCCCCGAGCGTCCAGTTGTACCAGGCCCCCTTCGGAGTGGTCGCACCCAGATCGACACTCGATACGTCCGACGCCACAATGAGTGCAGCATCGTACGAAGGAATGCTCCCCTGGCCCAGGATGACGCCCAGCCGGCCGCGGTGCACGACGAGGCGCACATCGAACAGAAGAAACTCCTCGAGGCTCGACGCGTCAGCCATGTCGACGGCCGGAACCGGAAGGTCGCTTCTGGACCCGACCTGAAGCTCGTCGCCGAACGTCACCATATGGACATCTCCCCCAATTGCTGTGCGTGCCGGGATGCAGCGCATCCTCGCGCTCAGAAGCTATCACCGGCTCCAGGACCACTCGAACCCGCTCCCCCATACTCTCGTTCAGCCGCTCGGATGCGAATTGGGCGGTCCGTCCCAGTAGCCGTGTGACACGTTGTTGTCGTATCTCACCAGGTCGTCGGCGCGCTCGAGTGATGGGCAGACGGCCATGAGCCGCCGCTTCGACGGATCCAGGTCCCACCGGATCAGCAGGTACTGGTCTCGGCCTCCCCTGTCTGTATAGCGTCGGATCACCGCCTTCGGCACGACGGCGTCATCGCGCATCACCAACCAGGTGTCGCGGTCGTAGCGAATAGGCTTCGGGCGCGTCACCACTCCATTAGAACATATGTTCGAATGTCTGTGACCGCGCCCGTCGGGAAGGCCGAGCCACTAAGCCGCTGGCGAACGCTCCCCCGGCGTCGCCTCGGGACGCGCACACTCGTGTCATGTCGAATGCCGATGCCAATCCCGATGCGGGCGCCTTGGACGCGTACTCCACGGTGGTCGTGCGCGTCGCCGCCGCCGTGAGCCCGGCGGTCGCCGCCGTGACCGCGCGCACGGCCCGAGGCGTGGGCCTCGGCAGCGCCACGGTCGTCTCGGCCGAGGGACACCTCCTGACCAGTGCGCACGTCGTGGAGAGCGCGACGAGCGTCGACCTGGCCTTCGGGGACGGAACCAGGGTGCGGGCGCGAGTCGTCGGGCGCGACCCGCTGTCCGACCTCGCGATCCTGAAAGCCGACGAACCCACGCCGCCACCGGTCGAGCTGGGCGACGCCGCCGCACTTCAGGTCGGACAGCTCGTGGTCGCGGTCGGCAATCCGTTCGGCCTGGCGGGAAGCGTGACAGCCGGAATCGTGTCTGCGCTCGGTCGCTCGCTGCCGACCCGCGCCGGGCGGGTGGTCGACGAGGTCATCCAGACCGACGCCGCCCTGAACCCCGGGAACAGCGGTGGAGCGCTCGCGGACAGCTCGGCCCGCATGATCGGTGTGAACACCGCCGTCGCGGGAACCGGGTTGGGGCTCGCCGTGCCCGTGAACGCGACGAGCAGGCAGATCATGAACACCCTCATGCATGAGGGGCGCGTGCGCCGCGGCTGGCTCGGCATCGCGGGCGCGGAGATCGCGCTCCAGGAGGCGGTCGCCCGCAAGGCCGGCGCCCGCACCGGAATCCAGGTCATGACCGTCGTGCCGAGCAGCCCGGCGGACCTCGCGGGCGTCCGGCCCGGCGACGTGCTGATCTCGCTCGACCGGACGCCGATCCACTCGGTTGCAGACCTGCAGCGTCTGATGATCGCCAGCACCATCGGACGCCGCCTCGAGTTGACCGTGTGGCGCAACGGTGCCCTCGTCGACGCGGTCGTCGAACCCACGGAGCTCGCTGACGCGTGATCGACGCATCGCCGCGTTTGGCGGCACCGGGCGGCCGAGCCTAGGAGCTCACTCGCCCGCTACGCGGACCAGGGCTCCGCAGCGTGCGCGAGCCACACCTGCTGCGGCTCGAAGGAGCGGATGAGGCGCTGGCCTTCGGTCTCCGGGGTATCGAGCTCACCGAACCACACGGCCGTGTCGCCGGCGATGACGATGGGCCGCTCCCCCGTCTCCACCACGACGATCTGGGAGCCTCGCGTGTGCCCGGGCGCCGGGACCAAGCGGACGCCGGGCAGGAGCTCGAGTTCGCCGTCGACCGGCGTGTACTCGACGCCGGGCGCATCCACCCACTCCCGGATCGTGTAGTCCTCCTGCGTGCGCGCATCCTCGAGTTCCGCCCGCTGCACGTAGATCGGGCGTCCGGCGAAGAGGTGGTTCCCGCCGCAGTGGTCGAAGTGCAGGTGCGTGTTGACGACCGCGGTGATGCTGTCGAGGCCGACGTCCGCGTGCTCGGTGAGAGGCTCCAGCTGCGGATCCATGTCGGCGACAGCAGGATGCAGCGCCGTCAGCCCGGTGTCGACCAGGATGCGGACGTCCGGGTGGTCGACGAGATGGACGAACACCGGAAGCCGCTCATCCTCCCCCACGAGCAGGCTGGCGACGCGGATCGGGGTGACAGTCATAGACGTGGTCATCCGGTCACAGTACCGGCAACGGGCACAAAAAATGCGAGGAATATCACCTCGCATTTCCAGAATATATCAGGCCAGGGGGCTTGCCACAAGAGCCCCCTCCCCCGGCAGACTGCACTCTCGGCCGATTCCAGCAGAAGGGCAGAGCATCGTGAGCATCGTCGTCGCCAATCAGACCATCACCGCCGACGGCTACGCCGCCGGCATCAACCAGACCGAGGAGCGCCCGTTCGGCGAGGACGGCGGAGACGGATGGGGTGACCGGCTCCACGCGTGGATGTTCGACCAGGGCGACGAGAACCGAGCCGAGGTCGAGCAGATGACCGGCGCCCGCGCACACATCATGGGGCGCAACATGTTCGGTCCGGTCCGCGGCGAGTGGGACCGTGACTGGAACGGGTGGTGGGGCGACAATCCGCCGTTCCATGCTCCGGTGTTCGTGCTCACCCACCACGCGCGCGACCCGCAGCCCATGGAGGGCGGCACGACGTATCACTTCGTCACGGACGGCATCGAGTCGGCGCTCGCGCAGGCGCGCGAAGCGGCGGGCGACAGCGAGATCTCGATCCAGGGCGGCGCGGACACGATCAACCAGTACCTCGCGGCCGGGCTGGTCGACGAACTGCGGCTGCACATCGTCCCGTTCACTCTCGGTGCCGGCGCCCGCCTGTTCGACGGTGTGCCTCCGCTCGATCTGGAACAGGTGTCCGCCCGCGCGGCGAGCACGGTCGTCCATGTCACGTATCGGGTGTCGCGGAAAACGACGGGGAGCAACTGATGGCCACCGTGCTGTACATGTCGGTGTCGGTCGACGGATACGTGTCGACGCCCGACGACTTCCTCGGCGGGGACGACGGCAACCGGCTGCACGACTGGTACGCACCCGGCGGAGACGAGGATGCACTGACCGGCGAGGCCAAAGCCCTCGCGGGAGAGCTCGACCGGATCGGCTCGGTGGTCACCGGGCGACGCACCGCGGAATTGATGGACCATTGGGGCGGCGACGTCCACAACGGCGTTCCCATCTTCATCCCGAGCCATCGGCCGCCCGGGCCGGCAGCCCGCTGGGGCTACCCGAACGTGACCTACGTGCTCGACGGCATCACGAGCGCGATGAAACAGGCGGTCGCCGCCGCAGGCGATCGCGATGTGTACGTCCAGGGCGGCTACACCGCACAGAAGGCGCTCGAAGAAGGGGTGCTGGATGAGATCCAGCTCCACCTGATCCCGGTGCTGCTGGGCGGCGGGCATCGCCTGTTCGACGTGCTGCCTTCCGAGATCGAGCTCGAGATCGTGAAGGTCATCGACACGCCGCATGCCACCCACATCCGTTACCGGGTACTGCGCTGACCCCCTCCTATCCCCCTTTCCTTCACTGATCGGACCGCGATGACCCTTGCCCTCCCGTCCCTGTTCGCCCTCGACGCCCATCCCGCCAAGGCCGCACCCGAGCTGATCGATGACGATGCACGTCACTTCGCTCGGATCGAGGCGCGTCTGGCAGCCGAGCGCGCGGAGGTCGACGGCCGCCTCGCCGTGCTGCTGGCGACACCCGGCGGCAACGGGCAGGAGGCGTACGAGCGGGAGGTGGAGATCGTCCGGCTGAACCGGCGCGCACGGCTGCTGCGCCGGTTCGGGGCGGACCTCTGCATCGGGCGGGTGGTGGCCGACACGGGAACGATCTACATCGGTCGCGTCGGCTTGGCGGACTCGGACGGCGAGCGGCTCCTGGTCGACTGGCGCACCCCGGCGGCCGAGCCGTTCTTCGGTGCAACGCTCGCGCATCCGATGGGGCTGACCTCTCGGCGCCGCTATCGCTGGACCGACCGCCGCGTGACGGACTATTGGGACGAGACGTTCACCGAGACGGCCGCCTCCTCCCCTGCCGCGCTCGACGACCAGTCCGCGTTCATCGCCAGCCTCGGTGCGAGCCGGACTCCCCGGATGCGGGATGTGCTGGGCACCATCCAAGCGGACCAGGATGCGATCATCCGCGCCGACGGCCAGGGCACCCTGGTCGTCGACGGCGGCCCGGGCACAGGGAAGACGGTGGTCGCGCTGCACCGCGCCGCCTACCTCCTGTACTCCGACCCGCGCCTGCAGAGCGGGCACGGGGGCGTACTGTTCGTCGGACCGTCGCACGCGTACACCGACTACGTCGCCGACATCCTGCCGGGGCTCGGTGAGGAGGGCGTGCGCACCTGCACGCTCACCGACCTGGTTCCGGAGGGCGCGGAGGCCGTGCCCGAGGCGGACCGCCGCGTCGCGCTGCTCAAGGGCGACGGTCGGATGCCCGAGGCCGTGGAGGCCGCCATCAGCCTGTCCGAGCGGCCGCCGTCGCGCCCGACCGTGCTCTACACCCCGTGGGGCGAGCTCCGCGTCGGCCCGCGGGAGTGGGCCGAGGCGCTCGCCGCGGCAGACCCGACCGCGCCGCATAACGACGCGCGGGCGGAGATCTGGGAGGCCCTGCTCGACATCCTGGTCGATCTCGTCTCGACGCGGAACGGCGAGAGTGACGCAGGGAGTCACGGCCGGTGGAGCGCCGAAGGGTGGGGCGACGCGGGATTGGATGACGCGGGATGGGATGACGCGGGATGGGATGACGCAGCGTCCTCTCGTGACGACGACGCCCCGCGCTGGGGGTTCGACGACGAGGAGGAGTTCGACGCCTACGGGCTCGCCGGCGGAAGGACGGACGCCGACGCGATCCGTCGCACGCTGACCGACGGCACCGACCTGCCCGCGATGGTCGACGCGGTGTGGCCGCTCCTCGACCCGGCCGCGATCGTCCGGAGGTTGTGGAGCTCGCCCGCTCTGCTGCTGCGCTGTGCGCCGTGGCTGACCACCGACGAGGCGGCGCTGCTCCAGCGATCGCCGTCCGACCCGTGGACCCTCTCCGACCTTCCGTTGCTCGACGCGGCCCTGCAGCGCGCGGGCGACCCCGAGCGGGATCGTCGCCGCCGCGCGGAAGCAGCGCGTGCCGCCGCCGACCGGGCCGTGATGGACGACGTCATCCACGACCTCATCGCGACGGACGACTCCGACCTCAAGACGATGTCGATGCTGCGAGGCCAGGACCTCCGGGCTGCACTGGACACGTACACCGGCCCGGCCGCGTCATCCACCGAGCTGCTCGCCGGCCCGTTCGCGCACATCATCGTGGACGAGGCGCAGGAGTTGACGCCGGCGGAGTGGGCGATGGTCACCCGGCGCGTTCCGTCGCACAGCCTGACGGTCGTCGGCGACCGCGCGCAGGCACGGCACGGCTTCCGGGAGAGCTGGACCGAGCGCCTCGCCGGGGTCGGGCTGCCGGACGCGACGGTGGCGACGCTGTCCGTCAATTACCGGACACCGGTCGCCGTCATGGAGCAGGCGGCGCCGGTGATCCGCGCCGTCCTGCCCGACGCAAACGTGCCGACGTCTATCCGCGACAACGGCATCCCGGTGCGGCATGCGCGGGCTTCCGACCGCGACCGCATCCTCCGCGCCTGGCTGGGTGTCCACGCCGAGGGCACCGCCTGCGTGATCGGCGACGATTCGTTCGCGGGCATGCCGCGTGTCCGCTCTCTCAGCGCCGTCGAGGCGAAGGGGCTCGAATTCGACCTCGTGCTCCTCGCGGAACCCGGTGCACGTCCCGGCGGCGCCCTGCTCGATCGCCCGGCAGTCATCGAGTCGGCGGTCGACCGCTACGTCGCCATGACCCGCACGACCGGCGAACTGGTCATCCTCGACGCGTCCGACTACTGACTTCCCGCCCCGCTCCCCCGCTGCGATACTGCGGGCACCATCCGCCCGGACGTAGCGCCGGCCCGGCTCAGGAAGGCGCCCGCATGAACGGTGATCAGTTCCCAGTGCTCGGCGGCATTCTGATCCTCGCCGACCTCGCCATCCGTATCGCGGCCCTCATCATCGTGCCGCGCGATCGCAAGCCCACCGCCGCCATGGCGTGGCTGCTGGCGATCTTCCTCATCCCGTTCATCGGCATCCTGCTGTTTCTCCTCATCGGCAATCCGCGCCTGCCGAAGAAGCGACGGGAGAAGCAGGATGAGCTGAACCGCATCATCACGGACCGCGCGCAGGGCATCGAACTCGTCGACGGGCGCGGCTCCTGGCCGGACTGGTTCGGGTCGCTCGTGCGGCAGAACCACGAGCTCGGCGCACTGCCCGCGGTGGGAGGCAACGCGGCGACGCTGATCGGCGACTACCGCTCGTCGATCGACGCGATGACCGCGGACATCGAGACCGCGTCCCGGTTCGTGCACGTGGAGTTCTTCATCGTGTCGTGGGATGCGACCACGAAGCCGTTCTTCGCGGCGATGGAACGGGCGGTGCAGCGCGGTGTGACCGTACGCCTCCTCGCCGACTACGTCGCCTCCCGCCGGGCGGTCGACAGCGACAAGACGTTCGCCGAACTCGACCGGATCGGCGTGAAGTGGAGCTGGATGCTCCCGGTCCGCCCGTTCTCGGGCGAGTACCAGCGCCCGGATCTGCGCAACCACCGCAAGCTCGTCGTCGTCGACGGCCTCGTCGCCCACATGGGGTCGCAGAACCTCATCGACCGCAGCTACAACACCCCGAAGAACCTCAAGCGCGGGTTGCAATGGCAGGAGCTGATGACGCGGATCACGGGCCCGGTCGTCGCCGAGACGAACGCCGTGTTCCTCTCCGACTGGTACCTCGAGACCGGCGAACTGCTCGGGTCGGACGCGCAGGTGAGGGCGGTGGATGTGCCCGCCGACCCCTCCCCGGACGCGCTCGTCTGCCAGGTGGTCCCGAGCGGACCGGGGTACGGCGAGGAGAACAACCTCCGCCAATTCCTGACGCTGGTCACGTCGGCGCAGCGGAAGGTCATCATCACGAGCCCGTACTTCGTGCCGGACGAGGCCATGATGTACGCCATCACGACGGCCTGTCAGCGTGGTCTGGAGGTGCAGCTCTTCGTCTCCGAGGTCGGCGACCAGGGCGCTGTCTGGCACGCACAACGGTCGTACTACGAGCCGCTGCTGCGCGCGGGCGTGCAGATCTGGTTGTACCCGGCGCCGTACATCCTGCACTCGAAGCACCTGTCGATCGACGACGATGTCGCGGTGATCGGGTCGAGCAACATGGACATCCGCTCGTTCGCGTTGAACTCCGAGGTGACGCTGCTCGTGCACGGCCGCTCGTTCGTCGAGCAGATGCGCGCGGTCGAGCAGGGCTATCGCGACGCCGGCAGGCAGCTGACGCTCGAGGAGTGGAAGCGGGAGCCGAAGTCGGCCACCTTCCTGGATGGCGTCGCCCGGCTCACCTCGGCGCTGCAGTAGGCGCGCGATGTCCCGCCGCCGGGAGAATCGAGTCGCCTGAGATCCGTGCTCCCGGCGTAGCCTGCGCACATGGCCCTCGGCATCCGCCGCGCTCCATCGGCTTTCGAAGGAGCACACCATGGCCGCCCACACCGACATCACGCCTCCGACGACGGCGGCTCCGCCCTTGCGGCACCGCATGTCACCGTCGAGACGGGTCTCCCTGACCGTCGGGATCCTGTACGTGATCACGTTCGTGTCCATCCCCACGCTCGGGCTGTACGCGCCCATCAAGAACAACGTCGGCGGATTCATCCTCGGGGCGGGCAGCACGACCGCCGCGCAGTGGGGCGCGTTCTCCGAGGTCATCGTGGGAGTCGCCGGCATCGGAACCGCCATCGTGCTGTATCCCCTCGCCCGACGGATCAGTCCGACGGCCGCCCTAGGCTTCGTCGCCGCCCGGCTCGTGGAGACCTGCCTGATCTTCGTCAGCGTCGTCAACCTGCTTACGATGATGACGTTGCGCGCGGACCTGGCCGGCACCCCGGGGATGAGTCCCGCGCTGACGACGATGGGCCACGGCCTGCTCGCGAACTACACCTGGACATTCCTTCTCTCGCAGAGCCTGATGCCGGTCGCGTGCGACCTGTTCATCGGCTACCTGCTCTTCCGGTCGGCGATCGTCCCCCGCTTCTTCCCGATCGTCGCCTTCATCGGCGCACCGCTGCTCCTCGCATCCGACATCGCGGTGTTCTTCGGCGCATACTCCTCGGTGGCTCCGCTCGCCGTCCTGGCCGCGTTGCCTGTCGCCGTGTTCGAGCTCTCGCTGGGCGTGTGGCTGATCGTGAAGGGCTTCACACCGCGGCCGGTGACCGCCGAGTTCGACACGGGCCGGCAGGTCGCGGCGAACTGAGCGGTCAGTCGGCGGCCCGGCGCTCCCGCTGGCAGCAACGATGGGCCATCGGATCGGACACCCTCGGATCATAGGGGATGCGCCCGCCTGCGACCCCGCTATGAGCCGCTTGCGGCGCTCTCAGACTGCGGCCGGGGTCTTGCAGCCGCGTCATCGACTCGCGCCGTAGCGTCGCATCCGAGAGGAGGCGGCCGATGATCGCCCTGTCGCACGATCCGTCGGGTGGACGGCTGCTGGCGTCACTCCGCGCGCTGCGCGAGCCTTCCGCCCTCCGCGCACCGGTCGTCGCGCGCGAGCTGCGGAGCCCTCGCCTCCGGCTCCGCCCGTATCGAGTGACGGACGCGGCCGACTGGATGCGCATCGAAGGGGACGAGAGGATCCGGTGCGGGCTCGGCTGGCCGATCCGCACCGAGAGGGAGGCCCTCCGGCATCTCCGAGATCGCACGCGCCATGTGGCGCTCTCCGTTCCCGGGGACCTCCTCGTGCTCGCCGTCGAACGCGACGGCCACGTGATCGGCGACGTGTCCCTGCACCTGCGCACGACCGCGGCGGAGACCCGGACCGCCGAGATCGGCTGGCTGCAGCTGACCAGCGCCTGCGGACACGGGTACGCGACGGAGGCGGCGAGGGCGATGCTGGAGTTCGCCTTCCGCGACCTGGAGGCCGCGGTCGTGACGGCGGTGATCGACAGCAGGAACGCGACGTCCGCCGCGCTCGCCGTGCGACTCGGGTTCCTCGCCGCGCAGGACACCGGACGGCGGAGGACGTTCGTGCTCACGGCCGTCAGCGCTGGGCTGACCCTGGTGCAGAAAGCCCAGCGCTGCGAAGAGCGGTAGGGACGGATCAGGCGCAGTCGTAACCCTCCCGGGAGCTCAGACCGCCTCCGGGTTCCAATGGTCGCGCAGGTCGCTCCGGCTGCCGAGGCCCAGTTTCCGCAGGGCGCGGTAGACGTGATTCTCGACCGTCCGCACGCTCAGGTAAAGGCGCGTCGAGATCTCCCGGTTCGTCAGCCCCGACCGAGCGAGCAGAGCGACTTCGCGCTCCCGGTCACTCAGGCCGCCGTCGCCGTCGAGTCGACCACTGGGATTCGCGGACAGCGACGCGGCGACCCGCTCCCCCACCAGCGTGCTCCGGTCGGCGGGGCTCAGTGGTGCCTTGCCGACCGCATCCCGCCGCCGGTCGATGAGGTGCAGGGCGGTGGCGGTCAGCCGGAGGTCGTTCCCGGGCGGCGCGGTCCGCAGCGCGGCGGCAACCGCGTCCGGGTCGCCGGCGGCAAGGGCGGTGTGGAGGCGCGCCCGGCTGTCGAAGAGCGCGGCCTCGCTGGAGCTCGCGACGCGGGCGAACCGCTGTGCGCGCTGGTCGCTGAGCGGCGCACTGATCGCGCTGAACCGGCGGAGCGCGGCGGCGACATACCCCTTCTCGAGGTCGGCCTCCCCCGCCCGCCACAGCAGTTCGTCCGCCTCGTCGGGATCGCCCTCCGCCGACGCGAGGTGCGCCCGACCCCATTCGGCCTGCACGCCGAACAGCGGACGGTGGCCGTCGTCGAGCGCATCCAGCTCCCTCTGAAGCACCTCGGCCAGCTCGGTGTTGCCGCTCTGCGCCTGCACGACCGCGCCCAGCGCGACCAGTCGTGGGTAGGTCCGGTTGTCCGGCCCCGGCGTCCCCTGGCGGAGCACCAGAGAGATGGTCCGCCAGGTCGCCGCGAGGTCGCCCTTCAGGTACAGCGCTTCGGCGAGACCGACCGAGTGGATGCGGATGCCCACCGCATCCAATTCGGCGTACGCCTGCTCCAGCCGCTGCCGCGAGAGCTGCTCGGCCTCGTCGACGCGGTTCAGCATGAGCAGCGCGTCCGCCCGCTGGGCGTCGAGGTAGCGGTTCGCGTGCCGGAGGTGGCGCGAATCGGGCAGGCCGTCGAGGAGTTCGAGCACGCGGGCGGGGCGGCCGAGCTCGAGCAGCAGCCAGCAGTGCAGGTTCGCGGCCCAGGCCCGCGCGAATCCACTCGGCTGGTCGGCCAGGCAGGCGTCGAGCAGGTCGGCGGAGAGCGTCGCGCCCTCTGCCGGCGCGCGTACGACCGACCAATACGTGCACAGAAGGATGTGGTGGGCGCCCACCAGCGCCTCGCACCGCGCGAGGAACGCGGCGATATCGCGGTCCGTCGCCCCCGACCAGATCAGCCACTGCAGCTGGAGCAGGCAGAACTCGGCGCGTGCCGCCTCCGCGTCGTCGTCGCGCAGCACCGTGTCCGCGAACACCTCCGCGAAGGCGTCCGTGTCCGGCCGGCTGAGCAGGGTGTGCAGGTAGACGATCGCGTTCCCGATGCCGGGGTCGGCCATCCACCGCGTCCGCGCCTCCGCCTGCTCGCCTGCAACCCGCTGCTCGACGTGCGACGCGAGGTCGGTCGCCCAGCGCCAGTAGTCGTCGACCTGCGCCCGGTCGCTCACGTACAGGCGGTCGGTCGCGCTGTCGGGAGCCGGCAGCGGCGGCGTGGACGTGGATGCGGCGCCCAGCACCGAACGCACCCGGTCGGTCAGCTCGGCGCGGCGGAAGTCGGATGTCCGTGCCCGGAGCGCGCGACCGAGGGCCGGGGGCGACACGCTGACCAGCCGGCCGTCCGTTCCGCGGTGGAGGGCGATCCGTCCGCGTTCGGCGAGCCGGTGGAGCGGCACGGTGCCGACCAGGAGCTCGGCGTCGTCCGACGCGATCGACCCGGCCCAGGCGAGCGCTTCGAGCGCATCCAGCTCGTCGGTTCCGAGCCGGGAGGTCAATGCGTTGGCGACCGCGTCGAGCGGGATGCCGTCCAGCGGACCGGTCTGCGTCCACACGCCGTCGACCAGGTCGATCGCGCCCGCCCAGCGCCCGCCGTCGACGAGCGCGGTCGCGACGCGCGGGTTGCCTCCGGAGTGGGTCGTGATCGCGGTGATCAGCGCGGAATCCGGCGTGCCGGACAGGCGCCAGGTGAGCAGCGACGAGATCCCCCAGTATCCGAGCGGGGCGATGCGGACCTGCGCGGGAGACCGCTGGCCGATCAGGTGCCGCACGGGTCGAGTGGCGCCGTCTGCGTTTTCCCGACTGTTCCGGTCGAGCGGCAGGTCGAGTCCGGCGGTGCCGACCAGTCGGCTGCTCGTGGTCTCCAGCAGGCGCTCGACGACGAGCACCGACTCCTGGTCGAGGAGGTCGATGCCGTCGATGAGGATGACGTTGCTGCGGCCCTGCAGTTCGGGTGTCAGGATGCGCACGATCTCCGCGGGCACCCAGCGGTGCTTCGGCTGGTCGAGCGCGACGAGGTCGTGGAACAGGAACGGCGCGAGAGCCGTGTCGCGGCTGGACCGCGAACCCGACAGCATCAGGACGTTGGTGCCGCGGTCGAGGAAGAGCTCGCGCAGCTGCTGCGCGAGGTGCGTCTTGCCCGCTCCGTCGTCGCCGAGGACGAGCACGTCCTGACCGTGCGAGACCCAATCCCGCGTCGCGATGATCGCGGGGTTGCTCGAGGCGCTCTGCCCCGCGCCCACCACGTCGGCCCACTCACGTTCCTGCTGCGTCGCCACTCGCATCTGTCGCTCCCCTGATCTCCCCGGACGGCGGAGCTGGGATCAGTCCGCCTACTCAGGAGGACGAGGTGAGAATGCTGGCATTACGGCGACTCAGCGAACACTCAGATGCTGTTCAGCCTGGCGAGCGAGCAGCGAGTGGATGGCCGTGGCGATCCGGGCGGACGCGGAACCGTCGCCGTAGGGGCTCGGCGTGCGGGCCAGTTCGGCGTGCTTCGCGGCCAGGCCGTCCAGCCATTCGTTGACGATGAGGGAGATCTCCGGTCCGGGGTTGGTCCGCTCGGCGAACGTGCCGATGACCTCGGGGCGCTCGGTCGAGGCGCGCACGACGAGGAGCGGCCGCTTCAGTACGCTGCACTCCTCCTGGACACCGCCGGAGTCGGACACCAGCACGGCCGCGTTGCCCGCGAGCGCCAGGAACTCCGCGGGCGGAACGGGGTCGATCACCGTCAGCGGTGCGAGCAGGTGCGACAGCCCCGCCTTCTCGATCCGGGAGCGGGTGCGGGGATGCAGCGGCGCGACGACCTCGGCGTCGATCTTCGCGAGTTCCTCCAGGATCGTGGTGAGCACCTCCAGCGGGTCGGTGTTCTCCGGCCGGTGGAAGGTGGCGAGCACGTAGCGGTTCGGCGTCAGCCCGTGCGCGTCGAGCACGGCGGAGGCGGCGCGGTCGTCGAGGCGCTGCGCATCCACCGCCTCGACCACGGTGTTGCCGGTGAGCAGCACCCGGCCCGCCGCGACGTTCTCGGCGCGGAGGTTCGCCACGTTGGTGGAGGTCGGTGCGCAGAGGAGGTCGGAGAGGTGGTCAACCATGACGCGGTTGTGCTCCTCGGGCATGGCCCGGTCGAAGCTGCGGAGGCCGGCCTCCACGTGAATCAGTGGGATGTCGTGCGCGTTCGCCGCGAGGGCACCGGCGAGGGTCGCATTGGTGTCGCCCTGGACGACCACCGCCCGCGGCGGGCGCTCGGCGAAATGCACATCCAGCTGGTGGAGGGCCGACGCGACCTGGACGGCACGGGTGGCTCCCCCGACATCCAGCACGGCCTCGGGCTCGGGCAGGCCGAGCGAGGACCACACGTCGCCGGAGAGCGCCGGGTCGTAGTGCTGTCCGGTGTGGAAGACGCGTGCCTGCTCCCCCAGCTCGGCGATGATGCCGGCCAGCTTCACCATCTCCGGTCGCGTGCCGAGCACGACCGCGATTCCGGTCCGGGCGGGTGTTTCCATGGGAGGGTTCCTTTCAACAGGGGCGGGTTCAGCGTTGTCCGCGATCCGGGCGCTGAGCGCGGGATCGGCGGGCATTGGGTAGTGGATGTGCGGCCCAGGCGGCGCGGCTGAGTAGTCGGCCGGGGTGGTGAGTGGGGCGGCGGTGAGTGCGGCGGCGGTGAGTGCGGCGGCGGTGAGTGCGGCGGCGGTGAGTGGGGCGGCGGTGAATGCGGCGGCGGTGAATGCGGCGGCGGTGAATGCGGCGGCGGTGAGTGGGGCGGCGGTGAGTGGGGCGGCGGCGAGTGGTGGATGCGGTGAGCGGTCGTGAGTGGTGGTGGCCGCCGGTTGATGCCGGTCAGCGGCGGTCCGCGTACGCGACCGCCGCGCCGAGCCAGGGGGCGATGTCGCGCAGGCCCGCGTCGCTGAAATGGACGCCGTCCACATACAGCGGGTCTCCGTCGGCCGTGGAGGTGGTGCAGCGTCCGTTCGGGCAGACCTTCCCCTTGAGGTCGAGCAGGGTGACCTCGGGGGTGGCGGCGACGAACTCGGCGATCAGGGCGTCGTGCGCGGCGGCCGCGTCCGGCTCGGTGACGGGCGAGTCGGGCCGGGAGTTGGCGAGCAGCACGGGAACGCCCGCTGCGGCGACGATCGTGCGCAGGGTCTCGAGCTGCGCCCGGTAGTGGGAGCGCGCCTCCGGCTGGGCCAGGTCGGTCCACTTTCCGTCGAGCTTCTGGCCGACCGCATCCCAGCCGAGCGTGATCAGCACGATATCGGGATGGGCCTCCGCGAGCGCGTCGCGGTAGCGCTGCTCCCAGGGCAGGCAGTCGCGCGGCACCGCGAGCTCCGGCTCCTCCGGGGTCCGGGTCTGCTCGGGCGAGAAGATCCCGCATCCGCCGACGCTGCGATCGACGACCGAGGTGCGGACGCCCGCCTCCTCCAGCGCGAGCGCCGAGGCGAAGTCGGCGCCGAGCGAGTCGCCGAGGGTGAGCACGCGCACTCCGCCGCCCGCCGTCGTCTGCGCGGGCGGCGTGCCGGCCAGCGCGATCAGCGTGGCGCACACCGTGATCGCTGTCGCGGCGAGCAGACTGCCGGGCTTGCGCCAGCGTGCGCGGCGCAGCGGCTCGGCGACCGCGAAGTGGAGCGCCAGTCCGCACAGGACGCTGAGCGGCAGCACAGTGGTGAGGAGCCCGAGCGGCGCAGTGCCCGGGTTCAGCGTGCTGACCAGCCAGATCAGCGGAAGGTGGACGAGGAAGATCGAGTACGACGCGCGGCCGAGGGTGACGAGTACGGTCCAGCTCAGGAACGCGGTGAGGATGCTCGGGCCGGTCAGGCTCCACACCAGCACCCCGGCGAACACCGCGACGGCCGCGAGGCCGCCGTAGTACAGCCACGACGCCTGGTACGTCTCGGCGGCGATGCTCAGCTGCACGATGAGGAAGGCGGCGACGACACCGACGATCGAGCGCACCAGGACGCGGCGCCCGCGTTCGGTTCGGGCGAACGGCCGCCGCTCGCGCGCCGCGATGATCAGGCCGGTGGTCACCCCGGCGGCCAGGCTGAGGGCGTGCGTGTCCGTCCCGAGGTACGCGCGATCCGCGCCGGAGGTGGAGAAGACGTACGCGGTCCAGATCGACAGCTGCAGGAACAGCCCCGTGCTCACCCAGGCCGCGATGGCGACGCGCGTCGGCCGGGTGGCGACCGTCAGCGGACGGCCGCGCCGGTGGACGAACAGGATGAGCAGCAGGATGGGCGGCCAGATCAGGTAGAACTGCTCGGTCACCGAGAGCGACCACATGTGGCTCAGCGGGCCGGGCGCGACCGCCTCCCAGTAGGCGTCGCCATTGAGGATCTGCTCCCAGTTGGCGATGTTCGCCAGCGAGGCGAGCGCGTGCGGGAGGAAGTCGGCGCGTTCGGTCGGTGAGCCGAGAATCCATACCAGCACGGCCGTGATGGCGAGCGTGACGACGAGCCCCGGCAGCAGCCGCTTCACCCGCCGGGCGTAGAACCGGCCGACGCGGACCTCGCCGCGGAAGTACTCCCGCGTCAGCATCAGGGTGACGAAGACGCCCGAGAGGACGAAGAACACGTCGACGCCGAACAGCCCGTTCGTGTAGAAGCCGGTGTGATAGACGACGATCGACAGGACGGCGACCGCGCGCAGCCCGTCGATCGCCGCGTAGTGGCGGAATCCGGATCGCCCCGCGTCGCCCCCTCGGGGAGCGAGGAGGGCGGACGCGAGGGTGCTGCGGCCCCTCACCGGCTCAGGACGCGGTCGGCGGAGGCCTCTGCGCCCTTCGGGTCGCGGGTCGGGGTGGCGGTGCCGGCCGCGGTCTTCCCTTCTGCCTTCTCCGCTGCCTCGCGACGACGCTTGCGCGCTCGCGCGACGGTCAGGCTGATGCCGCTGACGACGACGAGGAGCACACTGGCGGCCCCGAGGATCATCCAGTTCTCGAACAGCGGCTTCTCCTGGTGGGCGACCTCGAACGTCGCGACGTCGCTGGTGATCTCGCCCCACGCGTTCTGGGTCGCGGTGACGGAGGTGGAGCCGTCGCCCATGTCGACGACCGAGGTGCACGACCAGCCGGAGGCGGTGACCTTGGCCGCGCACAGTACGGTCCCCTGCGGGTCTCCCACGACGACGGATGCGCCCGGCGCGCCCGTTCCGCGGAACTCGGGATTCTTCGAGTCGGCCCGGGTGAAGTCGACGGGGGCGGTGATCGCGACGACCGCGTGCTCGCTCTTCGGGGCGGCCTCCTCGGCGGAGGCGAGGCCGGCGCCGGAGGTGGCGAGGACGACCCCGATGCCGGCGGCGACGAGTCCGATGCGGATACTCTTCATTGTTCGTTGATTCCTTAGTGTGACGCGGGCGCGGAGGCGGCCGCGGAGGTGGTGGACGGGGATGCGGTCGCTTCCCCAGGTTCGGCCGACCGGGCGGTCTTGTCCCACCCGGTGCGGCCCTGGATCATCCGCAGCAGCGCTCCCCAGGCGCAGGCGAACGAGAGGTAGTTCATGACCAGGAAGGCGTGACCCATGAGGATCGCCCAGCCGAGTCCGACCCGACGGTCTCGTCGGAGGTACACGACGGTGGTGAGGATCGACGGCGCGAACGTGAGCACGTACCAGGCGACCAGGCCGACGACGAGCGACAGCGGGCCGTCGACGTACGAGAACACAGAGTCGGCGCGGACGATGAACGTGAACAGCAGCCAGTGCCAGAGGATCGACCAGGGCAGGTCGAACAGCCACGGCACGGAGAGGTAGGCGGACATCTCGAACATGCGCGCGTTCGACAGGTCGGGGTTCTTCCAGATGTCGACGATGCGCTTGCCCGCCGTCATGTGGCCCTGGTACCAGCGGCGGCGCTGGACGATGAGCCGGCGAAGGGACTCGACGCCCTGCTGGTCGACCGACGCCGCGGGAGTCGTCTCCAGCGTCCAGCCCTTGATGAGCAGCGAGATGGCCAGGTCGAGGTCTTCGGTGAGGGACGCCGACCACGGCATCCCGTCGAGTCCTTCGAGGGCCGACATGCGGGTGAACTGGCCGTTGCCCCCCAGGCTGACCGTGCCGGTCTTCCGGCGGCCGAACTGCGTGATGGCCGACATCGACCAGAACTGGAAGTCCTGGAAGCGGGTGAGGAAGTTGGTGTTGCGGTTGCGGATGCGCACAGCGAGCTGCAGGCCGCCGACCTTGGGGTCCTCGAAGATCGGGAGGACGTGCGAGAGCGCGCCGTCGGAGAGGCGGCCGTCGGCATCCATGACGCAGATGAGCACGCGGGCCGGGTCCTGGCCGCGCTCTTCGACGAGCTGACGGACGAGCAGGTAGGCGTCGTTGAGCGCCTCGCCCTTGCCGGTGCGCGCGTTCGGGAGCTGCCGGCTGAGGACGATCGTGTTCGGTCCGCCGTGCTCGCGGGCGACCTCGGCCGTGCGGTCGTCGGAGGCGTCGTCGATGACGATGGTCGTGCTGCGGCGACCGGGGGCGAGGGCTGCGACGGTTGCGCCGATGACGGCCTCCTCGTTCAGGCACGGCACCAGGAAGTAGACGTCGAAGGTCTCCGGCTCGTCGAGGAACGGCTGCTCGTAGCGGGCGTCGCCCTGCACGCCGAGCTTGGTCTTGTTCTTGCGGAGCTCGTGTATCCCGGCACCCATGGCGGCGAGGAAGTACACCAGCGACAGGGAGATGACGACACCGGCGATGGTGTTCAGGATGGGGAAGAGCAGGTCCATCAGCGTACCGACTTCCTGGTGGAGCGGAAGCGGCGGCGCGGGCGACGTCGCGGGACGATCCCGAGGAACACGCCCAGGCTGACGACGAGACCGGCGGTCATCAGGAAGCTGCCGCCGAGACTGTGCGCCCACTCGAAGCCGTCGCGTCCGTACTCGGAGAGCACCCACGCGAGGCCGACGATCCGCACCTGGTTCAGCAAGATCATCAGACCCGCACCGAGGGCGGTGGCCACGACGACACGGACGGTCCGCAGCCGCGGGAGCATCAGGAGCAGCCCGCCGAAGATGACGATGCTGCCGGCGTAGAGCGCGATCGAGCACTCGATCGTGATGCGCAGCGCGAGGAACGTGTCGTGGACGCCGAAGACGACGGCCGGGGTTCCTGCACTGAGCGATGGGAGGGCGTTGGTCGCGAAGAGCCTGTCGACCAGCCAGGCGCCGACCTGCGCCTCGAGGAGGCGGGCGGAGTACTCCTTGACGAGGAAGAGGATGCCGAGCGCGACGACGGCGAGGCCGAGGAGCACGCGGAGGGCGGTCAGCAGCCGACGGGCGGCGCGCCGGGAGGGCGCGGGGGTGGCGGGAGCGATGGTGGACATCGTCGGGTTCCTTCGTGGGCTCGGGAAAGCAGCCCACGGCAGTGGGCGGGTGAACGGGTGTGAGGCGCGCGGAGAGGCCGGCGGAGCCCCGGGGTCGCGCTAGGGACGCGACCCCGGGAGTCCTTCTGCTCGGCCGGTCAGGCCGAGGCGGCCTTCGCCGCGCGGGTGGCGCGACGCCGACGGATGTAGTTGGCGCGCACGAGCGCCAGCCCGACCAGGACGAACGCGGCCGCTACGAACGTGTAGGCGAAGGCGTCGAATCCGGTCGTGGCGAGGGCTGTGGCGCCGGCGATCCCGCCGACGATCGGGGTTGCGGTTCCGTACATGACGTCACCTGTCCAATCTCGTGGGAGTGTTAAGCCTGCTCGGCGTTGCGGCGGCGTCGGACGAGGACGATGCCCGCGAGACCGATGCCCGCGATGGCGGCTGCGCCGCCGATCGCCGGGGCGATGACCGGGGTGTCGGGCTGGTCCTCGGTCCAGGTGAACGTGGCCGACGGCTGGAATTCGCCAGTGACCAACTCGTTCACACCGTCTAAGCCGACCTGATAGATGTCGTACGTAACAGTGCCCTGCAACGCCCCCGGGGTGATCTCGGCGATCTGGAAGGTCGGAATGCTGAGACTCGATATCGAGACTGGGACGCCGGTGGGAGAATCCACCGCGATACGCCACACATTGGCCGGGTACGTCGGGAGGTGGTAAAGGGTGTAGCGGAGGCCGTCCGTGACGATCCGCTGATTGATCGGATTCGTGCCGTCGGGCACGGTGACATCGATCCACACGGTCTCCACCGGCGAACTGAAGTTCCACACCGGACCGCTCAATGCCATGTCCAAGGTCTGGCCCGCGGAGCCCGTGGCGCTTACGAGCGTTCCGCCGCCGCCGGTCACGGTGGGTGGTGCTGCGTACGCCGGGGCAGCCGCGAGCATACCTGCGCCACCGATCCCCGCCACGAGAACGCCGGCTAGTACGGCGTTGCGAAGTTTCGTCATAGTGTTCCTTTCGGGTGTTCGCTTCCACGAAGGGAAGCTCACCCAGGATCACCGGCCCCTTACTCCTACTCAGGCGGAATCGGGCCTATAGAGTAGTGCGCTGCGTATGCCATCAGGGCAGATTGAGTAGAGCCGGCGACCACTGCCCGGTTCCCGTGGGCGCACCGTCGGAGAAAGTGCCCGAAATCTCCGCCTCACCGCGGTGGGGATGGAGATGAGGGAGGCTGAGGCGCGGATCTCCGACGACACGCCCGGCCCGCGGCGGACCGGCGCACACGGTCAGCGCGCGGCGAGGTGCTCCAGCTGCCGGTTAAGGTAGGCGGTCTCGGCCGCGTTGTCCGTCAGCGCGAGCGCGGACTCGTAGGCGGCGCGCGCATCCACCTCCCGTCCCAGCCGCACCAGCAGCATCGCGCGCGCCGCGTGGAACGGGTGGTACGCAGACAGCTGCGGGGCGAGCGCGTCCAGCAGCGCGAGGCCGGCCTCCGGGCCGTCGCGCTCCCCCACCGCGACCGCCCGGTTCAGCCGGACGATGGGCGACGGATCGAGCACCGACAGCTGGTCGTACAGTGTGACGATCTGCGCCCAGTCCGGCGCGTCTCCGTCCGTGTGCACGGCGTTGATGGCCGCCAGCAGCTGGTACCGGCCGGCCGGCTCGCCCGACGCGAGCCGTTCGCGCACCAGGGCGTGACCCTCGGCGATGAGGGATGCATCCCACATCCCGCGGTCCTGCTCCCCCAGCGGCACCAGCTCGCCGGTGGATGAGACGCGGGCGTCGCTGCGCGCCTCGCTGAGGAGCATGAGCGCGAGCATCCCGGTGACCTCGCCGTCGTCCGGCAGGAGTTCGTGGAGCAGCCGCGTGAGACGGATCGCCTCCCGTGTGAGATCGCGTCGAACGGGGGCTGTGTCGGGACCGGAGGCGAGGTATCCCTCGTTGAAGATCAGGAACAGCACCGTCAGCACACCGGAGACCCGGTGCGGCAGGTCCTCAGCGGTCGGCAGCCGGTACGGGATGTTCGCCGCCGCGATCTTCGCCTTCGCCCGGGTGATACGGGCGCCCATCGTGGTGTCCTGGACCAGGAACGCGCGGGCGATCTCCGGCACGTTGAGGCCGCCCACCATCCGCAGGGTCAGTGCGATCCGCGCCTCCAGGGCCAGAGCCGGATGACAGCACGTGAAGATGAGCCGCAGCCGGTCGTCGTCGACCGCGCCGACCGGCTGGGGCTGCGTGTCGTACACGAGGTGCGCCTCCCTGTGCCGGGCGTCGCGGGTGCTCTCGCGGCGGATGCGGTTGATCGCCTTGCGGGTGGCGGTGGTGGTGAGCCACGCGCCGGGATTCGGCGGGATGCCGTCGATGGGCCAGCGCTCGGCTGCGGTCGCGAAGGCCTCGGCGGCCGACTCCTCCGCCAGATCGAGGCTGCCGAACCGCTTGGCGAGCGTGGCGACGACCCGCGCCCACTCCTCGCGGTGGGCCCGGGTGAGGGCGTCGTGCGCGCCGGTGACCTGTCGAGGAGTGGTCACACGACGAGGAGGGGTCGCACCTCGAGCCGGCGGTTACAGGCCTTGGAGCCCTCGGCCATCAGCGCCAGGGCGACGTCGAGGTCGGGTGCTTCGATCAACCAGAACCCGGCCGCCCACTCCTTCGCCTCGACGAACGGGCCGTCGGTGAAGACGGGCTCGTCGCCGCGCCCGTCGATGACGGTGGACACGGACGGGTCGGCCAGTCCGCCGGCGAACACCCAGTGGCCGCCGGCCCGCAGCTTGTCGTTGAAGGCGTCGATCGCGACGGCCTCCTCTTCGGTGCCCGAGTTGCTGCGGCTGTCGATGACGTTCACGAGATACTGCATGCGCTCATCCTCTCCCTTCGGGCCGCCTCCTCGCGGCGGCCTCCACCCCTGCTACGAACGCGGGCGTCGCGTTTCGACAGTGTTGCAGATCGCGCACCGATTCGGGCTAGCTCCCGCACCCCCGCATCCCCCACACTGTGCAGCAGGCGACGCGTCGCACCGCCGTCGGCCGACGGCACGAGAAGGCAGGGCATCCATGGGACCAGTGATCGGCGACATCATCCCTCTTGCACTCGGTGTCGCGATCAGCCCCGTCCCGATCATCGCGGCGATCCTCATGCTGCTGTCGCCGAAGGCCCGCGGGACGAGCGTCGGGTTCCTCGCGGGGTGGCTGCTCGGCATCGTCGTCGCCGTCGTCCTGTTCGCCCTTCTCTCGTCAGTTCTCCCCCAGGGCGACCCGGACGAGTCCAAGCCGATCCTGGGCACCGTCGAGATCGTGCTGGGCCTGCTGCTGCTCGTGCTCGCCGTGCAGCAGTGGCGCGACCGTCCGAGGGTCGGGACCGAACCGGCGCTGCCGAAGTGGATGTCGGCGATCGACACGATGACCGGCGCCCGAGCGCTCGTGCTCGGCTTCCTGCTCTCCGCCCTCAACCCGAAGAACCTGCTTATGGGCGTCGCCGCCGGCATCGCGATCGGCTCCGACGCGCAGACGACGGCGGAGACGGTCGTCGCGGTGATCGTCTACACGGTCATCGCCGCATCCACCGTCGCCATCCCCGTGATCGCCTACCTGGCCGCCTCCGCGCGGATGGCCCGCCCGCTAGGATCCCTGCGCACCTGGCTGGTCTACAACAACGCCACCATCATGGCCGTGCTGCTCCTCGTGATCGGCGTCGTGCTGATCGGCAAGGGGCTCGGGGAGTTCTGACGCCTTCGCTGGAGTCGCGGCGCGGTGGAGAGGGCCCGGCTGAATGCGCCGCGCGCGCCTCTCAGGACGGGTGGCGCTCTGCCAAGGCGGCGAGCACCTGGGCGACGGAGGCGTCGATGGGTGTGCGCGCATCCACCGTTATCGCGCGCTCGTCCGCGCCCGGAGCCACGAAGTCGCTGAGGTGCGCATCCATCACGTCGTCGGTGACGTCGTGGCGGGCGAGGTCGCTGCGGTTCGCCGCGAGACGCGCGCGGATCAGCTCCTCCGGGGCGTCGACGAAGACGAGGGCCGTCTCGGCGTGAGCGCGGGCGGCGAGTTCACGCCAGCGGTCGCGGAGGAACCGCGGCGAACTCGTATCGTCGACGATGACGGTGCGTCCAGCACCGAGCGCTTCCCTGACCCGGGCTGACGCTTCGTCGTTGGTGCGCATCCATTCGGACACCGGGATGCCGGACCCGCCGCGCAGTCCGCGCTCTTCGTTGATGGCGTCGAGGCTGACCCGTTGCGCCCCGAGCCGGTCGGTCAGCGCGAGCGCGAGGGTCGACTTTCCGGAGAACGAGCGCCCGCACATGACAACCAGCAGAGGCGCGTTGCGGGTGGTCATCGAGTCGCACGCGTCGACAGGCCGGACGGAGGCCAGCCGACGGTACGGAGTATGTCGACCGCGACCTCCTCCGGCGTCCGGTCCGTCGTGTCGATGCGCACAACGGAGTCGGGAGCGTCGGCTTCCAGCCGTACCGCGGCGGCCGCACTGCGCGCCAGGTGGGCGTCGAAGGATGCGCCGCGCTCGCGTCGGGCCAGCCGTCCCCGGACCGCCTCGTCGCTGCCCTGCAGGAGGACCGCCTCGATGTGCGCATCCTCTCCGAGTGCGTGTCGCAGCTGCGGGATGGTGACCACGGCCGCCGTATTCGTGTAGACGACCCGGTCGTATCCCAGTTCGCGGTAATTGGACCACATCGCTGCGAGGTTCCGCTCCGCGAGTTGCGCTTCGGGATGGGCGCTCCACGGTGCCGGATACGCCAGATCGAGGTTGTCACCCTCGATTATCGCGTGCGTGACCTCGGCGGCTGAGAGGATGTCGTGGATCGCCAGCGCGACCGTCGACTTCCCGACTCCCGAGCGGCCGCCGATGAGCAGGGCCCTTGTCTCGGCGGTTGCGATCGGCACGCTGGGAATCTATCCGAGCCGCGGCCCCACCGCGCGTCCCGGCCCGCGCGTCCGCCGGATTCGGTCTTGCCGCCGCGCGCACCGCGGGCATACCCTCACGCGCGAACGACTCGAGCCTGAACGTGTGATGCACGCAGCGCTGTGGGAGGTCCCCGTGTCCGTTTCATCAGAGAACAAGACGTCGACAGAGCAGAAGCCGGACGAACCGGAGGCTACCCTCGCCCTCGACCAGGCGTTCGAGCAAGACCTGCGGACGTCGCGGAACGCGTACCTGCGCGCATCCCGGCGGGCCGAACAGGTGAGCGAAGTCCTGGCCGGTATGGATCAGCGGTTCGTGGAGCTGAGCGCGTCCATCGCGCGGCTTGAAGCGCCGGTGATCGCACGCCGCGATCCGAATCCGTCACCGGGCGAGCTGCACACGCTCAGTCTGGTCACCACTGGGAGCAGCGACCGCCTGTTCTTCGCCACTCCGCCGTACGACCGCACCTGGACGACCTTCCAACCGCCGGGAGCAGCCGGGACCGCCGCGCGCGGCCCCAGCGTGTACCCGCAGCAGGCCAGCATGTTCATCGACCTGACCGAGACGTACGTCGACCGTCCGGTGGCGGAGGGCGGATGGATGTACGCGGGAGCTGGGCTCGGGCTGTGGTTCAAACCGAAGGCGCCATCCACCTACGTCCGTGTGTCCGGCCTCGTGGAGTACTCGTACGACTGGGCGGACAGCTCCAGCCTCCAGGTCGCCCACAACCGTGCGCAGCTGTGCGTGATGGTGCAGCACCGCCGCGGCCCTGGCGACATGGAGACCATCCTCGACACCCGCGACCAGCTGTGGGCGGACGGCACCTCCTGGTACGAGGACCACAGTGACAGCGGCGGCGGCTACTGGCCGAATCAGAACTACTTCTGGGGAACCAGCAATGACTGGTACCTCGTCTGGTTCTGGATGAACGGCGGCATCGACTTCTCCACGAAGGCGACGATCGGGTCGAGCAAGGCGTGGCAGGGCTGGCACACCCGGGTGCCGCTCATGGTGTTCGAGCAGTGGGCGTGAGCCCGCCGACTGCTGTCCTGCCATGAGCGCCGGCCGCCGCTACCGTGTGGCCTGTGCGCGCCAAGAAGCGACGGCCGCGTCGCCGTGACATCGTCAAGGACGCCATCGCCGGGATCGTCCTCGGCATCGAGAGCGTGCCGGACGGCCTGGCGTCCGGGCTGCTCGCCGGCGTCAATCCGCTCGCCGGGCTCTACGCGTACTTGTACGGGATGGTCGGGGCGGCCGTGCTCACGAGCAGCACGTTCATGGCGGTGCAGGCGACCGGGGCGATGGCCCTCGTCATCCAGGACGCGAACCTGGAGACGCGTCCCGACCCGGACCGTGCGCTCTTCACACTCGCCCTGCTGACCGGGCTGGTCATGTGCATCGCCGGGCTGCTGAAGGGCGGCCGGCTGATCCGGTTCGTCCCCGCCGACGTCATGACCGGGTTCATCACCGCGGTGGGCGTCAACATCATCCTCGGCCAGCTGTCGGCGTTCACCGGCTACTCGGGCGAAGGCAGCAACCGGGTGACGCGCTCGATCGACCTGCTGCGGCACATCCCGCAATGGAGCATCCCGACCGTGATCGTCGGTGCCGTCACGATCCTCACCATCGTCGTGCTGCAGCGCACACCGGTGGGCGGGTTCGGGCTCGTCATCGCGGTCGTCGTCGGGTCGCTGACCGCCGCCGCTCTGAACCTGTGGGTGGATGCGCGCGTGCCGCTGCTCGGCGACATCGTCGTGGTGCCGGCCGGGCTGCCGTTGCCGACGCTACCGTCGATCGGCGACATCCCGTACCTGTTGATCCCCGCGGTGTCGCTGGCGCTGGTCGGACTCATCCAGGGCGCGGGGGTGTCCGCGGGCATCCCGACGGCGAGCGGGCGGCCGGCGAACGCATCCCGCGACTTCATCGGGCAGGGCGTCGGCAACATCGTGTCCGGCCTGTTCCGCGGCATGCCCGTCGGCGGGTCGATGTCGGGGTCCTCCCTGCTGGTCACGGCCGGAGCGCGGTCGAAGCTGGCGCTGTTCGTCGCGGGTGTCACGATGGCGCTCGTTATCGTGTTCGCCTCGGGCATCGTGGCGCTCACCGCGATGCCGGCGCTTGCCGGGCTGCTCATGACGATCGGCTACGCGGCCATCAAGCCGAGCCGTGTCTACTCGGTGGTGAAGAGCGGGATCCTGCCCACGGCGGTCATGGCGGTCACCTTCGTGCTCACCCTCGTCATCCCGTTGCAGTTCGCCGTGCTCGCCGGAGTCGGGCTCGGCATCATCCTCTTCGTCGCCCGGCAGTCGAACCGGCTGCGGGTGCGGCAGGTACACCTGGACGAGAGCGGCGGGATGCGTGAATCGGATCCGCCGGCCATCGTCGGCAGGCGCGAGGTGATCGTGCTGCAGCCGTACGGGAGCCTGTTCTTCGCGAGCGCGCCCTCGTTCGAGCGGCAGCTGCCGGGCGTCGACGAGGAGACGGAAGGCTCGGTGGTGATCATCCGGCTGCGCGGGACGGACGAACTGGATCTGGCGCTCATCGACTCCCTGCGCCGCTACGCCCGCAGTCTGGCCGCGGCCTCCTCCCAGTTGAAGCTCATCATCAGCGAGGCGGCTGTGCGCCAGCAGCTCGCCGCGAGCGGATTGCTCGCGGAACTCGGCGAGGACAACGTCTACCAGGGCACCGAGTGGATCGGCAAAGCAGTGCAGCTCGCGTGGGCCGACGCCCAGCGCTCCGTCGCCCGCGAGTGACCCCTCCCTCGTATCCCACCCACCGTCGAGTACGCACAAACTGCACGCTGTGAGCCCCCGGGGCGTGCAAAGTTTGCGGACTCGACGGTGGGCGGAGGGGTGAGATGCGGAGGGGGTCAGGGGGCGTCGAGACGGCCGGGGGCTCCGTGGCCGGGGCAGACGAGGCGCGGGCGGAGCGACGCGATGAGGTGCTCGGTTTCGAGCGCCTGGGGCTTGTCGCTCGTGAGGAGGGCGGGCATCTGCCGGAGCCGGCCGGCACGGACCGTCACCGCATCGCCCGCGAAGACGACGCCGCGGTGCTCGACGATGACGTGGCCCGGCGTGTGACCGGGCGCGGCGATCGCGCGTACGCCGGGAACGATCTCCGTCTCCCCCGCGTCCGGCAGCTCGTGCAGGCCCGCCGGAACCTCGGTGGCCCGCGAGACCCGCGCCAGGAAACGGCGGAACCGGGTCGGCGGAGGCGTCTGGCTGCGGAGGATGTCGGCATCCCGGGCGCCGATCCACACCCGGGCTCCGGTCTCCCGCTGCAGGGCCGCAGCGGATCCGGCGTGATCGGGGTCGTAGTGGGTGAGCACGATGTCGGTCACCGGGCCCAGGCCGTGCTCGTCTCGGAGTTCGGCGATCAGGGCGGATGCGCCACCGGGCGTGCCGGTGTCGATGACGACGGACGCCTCGCCCGTGTCGACGAGATACGCGTTGGCGCCCGTCGCCTTCCGCAGGCGGTAGACGCCGTCGGTAAGTAGCTGCATGCGCTCAGCTTCGCACGCCGCAGGCGCGTTCTCGCTAGCGATCCGCCGGGGTGCCCGACGGCGGCCCTTCGAGGCTCCCCTCGTCGAGCAGCTGCAGGCCGAGCGGCGTCGACGCGGAGACGACCAGCGCGTTCACCCAGTCGCGGTTGATCTCGGGGAAGCGGCCGCCGGAGTACTTGAAGTGCAGGTCGGTCTGCGGGCCGATCCACACGCCGCTCCGGCCGTCGCCGACCGACTCGTTGTCGCGCCAGTTCAGCATGAAGGTCTCGTGGCGCCGGAGTTTCGTGGAGATCGCGATCTGGAGGTGGGCGAGGACGCGGTCGTCGAAGCTGATGGCCAGGCGGGCGGCGCCGTAGAAGAGGGTTCCCATGTGTGTGATCTCACCTCGTGTGGATGGTGCTGCTCATCCGAAGTCCTCCTCCGGCAGGTCCGAGTTGCGGCCGATGACGGGGGACGACGGCTGGAGGCGTGCCGTCTTGTCGCGCATCGAGCGGGTCGACTCCGCATCCCGCAGGTCCGCGCCGCGGTCCAGGGCCGGTGCGGTGAACAGCTGGCTCGCCGGCCCGATGAGCAGGCGGGTCTCCCCGCGCAGGCCCTCGTCGGAAAGCGCCGGCACGACAACCAGGTCGGACTTGCCGACATCTGCGAGGGCCTGTGCGTACCGCACCAGGGCGTCGCAGACGTCGTCGTCGAGGAAGATGTGCCCTCCCGCGTAGTAGAGCTTCTGCATATACCCATCAATCGCACGGATCGTCGCCGTTTTCCAGGGGCAACCGTGCCTGTCCGCACGGGCACCCGCTGTCGTACCCTCGGCTGAGCGGACGGCGCATGGGCTGCCGACTCGCCGCGGGCTCTCCGGCGAAAGGAGTCGCATGCTGAGCGTCATCGGGCAACTCCTGCCGCTGGCCGTCGCGGTCGCGCTCAGCTCCGTCCCGATCCTCGCCGTTCTCGTTCTGCTGCTCGGTGCCGCCCGGCCGCGGGTGCCGACCCTGTTCGTCGTCGGATATGTCGCGGGCCTCGTCACGATCACGTCGCTCTTCGCGATCTTCCTGCACGCCATCCCCGCGAACACCTCGGTCGGACCGGAGCCCTTCGTCGGCGTCCTGGAGATCCTCGTCGGCGTCGCCCTGCTCGTCTACGCGGTCATCGAGCTGCGGCGGCACCCGCAGGCGGCGGAACGCGAGACGCTCCCCCGCTGGATGGTGGCCCTCGGCCGGATGCGCTCCCTCCCGGCCCTCGGGCTGGGGTTCGCGCTGAACATCCGGCCGAAGTCCATCCTGCTCGCCATCGCCGCCGGTCTGGTGATCGGGCCGGCGAAGCTCCCGGTGTCCGAGGACGTCATCGTCATCGCGATCTATGTGCTCATCGGGGGCAGCTCGGTCGGCGGGCCGGCGTTGTTCGCCCTCATCCGTCCCGACAAGGCGCGGCCGGCGCTCGCCGCGACCGAACGCTGGTTGCTGCGCAATGACACGACGGTCGCGATCATCGTCGCGACCGTGATCGGCACGGTCATCATCGGCAACGGGCTGTCACGCTTCTGAGCCCGGCGGCGGATCGGACTGCCGAGGATCATCCCGCCGGCTTTTCCAGCCCGAGCAGCGGATACAGCAGCCGGACGCCCTCGGTGAGGCCGCCCATGAGCGCACCCCTGCCGTGGCCGCCGGTCGGCAGATCGGCGAACGCGGAGTCGATCCCGGCCGCTCGGGCAGCGGCGGCCGCCCGGAGCGCGACGTGGTGATACGCGGGGTCGTCGCGGCAGGCGGTGAAGATCGCCGTCATGCCCGGATGCCGGAACTGCCGCAGCTTGACGAACGGCTTCGCCGCCTCGTACGCCTGACGATCGCCGCCGAACTGGTCGCGCAGGGTCGCGTCGGGATGCTCGGCTCCGGGGAACTCCTCCCCCGAGATGTCGAGGATGCCGCCGTACAGCTCCGGATGGTCGATCGCGAACGACAGCGCGCACAGTCCGCCGTTGGAGTACCCGGCCGCCGTCCAGAACCGGTGGTCGCGGGTGACGGGAAGGTTGCCCTCAGCCCAGGCCGTGACATCCGTCGTCACGTAGGTCTCGGCCTCCCCGAACCGCGCGGTGTCGAGGCACAGCGTGTCGTCGTAGGGGCTGCCCAGCTGGTCGGCCACGACGACGACCGGCGCGAGGCCGTGGTGGGTGGCGGCGTACTGGTCGAGCACCTCGGCGATGGGCTCCGGGTCGGGATTGCCGGGCTGGCCCATCATCATGACGATCAGGGGAAGGGCGGGTGGATGCGCCACGCGCGCCGCCGGCGGCAGGTACAGCCCGGCATCCCGCGCGTGGAATCCGCTCGCGGTCGACGGAATCTTCGCCGTGCCGACCAGCCCGTGCGCGGGCATGTCCGCGGGCGGCGTCCAGTGCTTCCAGAGCGACGAGTCGTACCCCGTGGAGGCGAGCGCGGGCGGGGCGAGTTTCAGCGGCTTCTGGACGGCGATGGCGAGCACGCTGCCGAGGGTGCGGTTGAGCCCGTAGTTGGCGTTGATGCCGACGCCGGCCGCCAGGAGGAACACCGGGACGGCGGCGATCGCGACGGCCATGCGCCAGGCGGGACGCCTCCCGATGCTGACGACGGCGATGGCCACGCCGACGAAGGCGACGGCCATCCAGGCGTAGTTGCCGAAGCCGAGCGACTCGCCGAACAGGTTCAGCCAGCGGATGCAGACCAGCCAGGTCGCGACGGCGGCCAGTATCCCCGCCACAGCCGCGAGAGCGATCCGCAGCAGCCAGCGCGGCGACGGGCGACGGAGCAGGAGTCCGACCAGCAGCGCGGCCGCCAGCGTGAACACCACCACGGGCACCGGCCCGTCGACGACGTCCAGCGCCAGCAGTCCGTCGAACACGCGGCCCCCTCGTTCCCCCGGACCGCAGGACGGGTCCCTCAAGCAGCTCGACTATACAAGTGTTCGCCGAACGAACAGGCCGACTCGTCGGCAGAGTCTGCGGAGGTTCGCAGATCGGCGGGAGGCGGCCCCCGAGCGCGGGTCTTGCGCAAGAGAAATATTACCGTAGAGTGACCGGGACGAATTTTTGCATGCGTGCAGATCGGCGGCGAGAGGAACCCGTGAGCGACGAACGACAGAGCCGCCCCCAGTCTGAGGAGGCAGCCCCGCAGGCTGTTCCTCCGGTCGACGCGTCGACGCCCTCGGCGGCTTCAACGCCCCCGGCTTCGCGGCGCCGCGGCCGGTTCTGGATCGTGGCGACCGCAGCCCTCCTGCTGATCACCGGTGGGACGCTGGCCGCGGGATGGGGCTGGCGCGCGCTCGCCGCGGAGGCCGAGTCGCAGGCGCACCGGGAACTGGTGGCCGCATCCACCGCCCTGGACGACGTCACCGACCGCCGCGGAATGGCGATCGACAAGGCGCGAGCTGCGCTGCTGTCACTGTCCGCATGGGGCGTGAAGCAGCGTCCGGACTACCTGCAGGAGTCGACGGCGAAGAAGCTGTCCGACGCTCAGGTGTCACTGACGAAGGCGTCGAAGGGCCTGACGTTCACTCCGTTCGACCCGCCGCAGGTGGCCGCCGGCAGCCCCGACCTGATGCCGTGGAGCGTCTCCGCCGACGTGCAGCGCACTCTCCAGCTCGCGAAGCAGGAGGAGACCACCCGCCGCACGCGGGCGGCGGAGCTGAAGGCCCTGACCGCGGCGCAGAAGGCCGTGTCGACCAGCGCGGCCGCGGTCTCCGCCGAGCTCACCGCGCACGGCGAGCAGGTGCTCACGGCCGACACCTCCGCGACCTACGAGAGCAAGGTCACCCTGCGGCATGCCATCGACGACGCGAAGGCGGACGTCTCGGCGGCCTCGACGATCGACGGTTCTCGGCTGCTCGCGGTGATCTCGGCGATCGATGGCGTCAACACTGCGCAGGCCGCGGGCGAGGCGGCCAAGCAGGACCCGGCGTATCCGGTGCGCGCGCAGATGGAGGCCTACGCCCGCTCCATCGCCCACGGCGTCACCCTCGACTTCCAGTGGCACGAGAAGGTCAGCGGCCTGGGCGAGGGCTGGTACTCCGGGACGACGATGTACCACGAGGGCGACGGCGGCTGGGCGACGATCGACCTCAACTTCAGCCTGCAGGAGGGCTGGACCTACGGGGACATCAACGCGAAGGCCCTGATCACCCACGAGGTCGGGCACGCGCAGGTCGTCCGTCCGGAGTGCAAGCCGCTGTTCGACGGTCCGACCTTCCAGGGCGACGACGAGATGTGGGCGACGGCGTGGGCGATCGCGATGGGCTTCGACGTGCCGGGCTCCGGCATCGAGGCCTACGGCCGCCCCAGCGACCAGCAGATCGCGGTCGCCGGGCAGTGCCGCTGACCGGCCGGCCGCAGGCGCGCTAGACGAGCAGCGCGCCTCCATCGACGGGGATGGACGTCCCCGTCATGAACTCCTGGGTCATCGCGTACACGAACGCCCGGGCGACATCCTCGACCTCGCCGACCCGGCCGACGGGAAGCACGGCGGCCTGCTGGTCGTACATCGCCTGCTGGTCGTCCGCGCTCATCCCGGACCACAGCGGGCTGCGCACGATGCCCGGCTCGACCACGTTCACGCGCACGGGCGCGAGCTCGACCGCGAGTGCGCCGGCCAGGCTCGTCATCGCGCCGCACAGGCTGGAGGCGACCGCCCATCCTGCTCCGGGCCGTGTGCGGGCGGACCCGGACGTGAGGGTGATGGACGCGCCGTCTGCCAGGTGAGGCTTCGCGGAGGCGACGGCGTTGAGGGCGCCGAAGTAGCGCACCTGGAAGAAGCCGCGTGCCCGGTCGAGGTCGAGTTCGTCGATCGGCATCAGGCTCAGCGGCTCCCCCGCCGTGTAGGCCAGGTGGTCGACCTCCCCGGTCTCGGCGAAGAAGGCACGCAGGTCGGCGGGGTCGAGGACGTTCACTGCTCGACCGGATGCTGTGGGCAGCTGGGCGAGCGCCGCATCCACACTCGCTGTGCGGCTGGATGCGATGGTCACCCGTGCGCCGGCGTCGAGCGCCGCGCGGGCCGTCGCCATGCCGATGCCGGAGCTTCCGCCGATGACGACGACGTGCGAGTTCTTCAGAGACATGGGGGTTCCTTTCGGTGGGACGGATCCAGTGTTCCGCCGAGCCGCCGCGAGCGTCCAAGACCTCTTTCGCCTCCGGTGACACCCGGTGGGTATCAGTGGCATCATCGACAGATGAACACCGACCTCGATCTGCGGCGACTGCGCTATTTCGTCGCGGTGGCGGACACGCTGAACTTCGGCCGTGCGGCGGAGGCGCTGATGATCGCGCAACCGGTGCTCTCGCGGCAGATCCGGGTGCTCGAGGCGGAGCTGGGCGTTCAACTGTTCGTGCGCGACACCCGGGGCACGCAGCTGACGGAGCACGGACGGATGCTGCGCGACGAGGCCGAGACCCTGCTCGCCGCTGCGGCCGCCGTCCGCCGTCGCGTCGCTGTCGCGGCGCGCGGCGAGACGGTGTTCACCGTCGGATTCATGCCCGGACTCACGGTCACCCGCGCGGTGCGAGCGTTCCGTGAGACACATGCGCACGTGACGGTCGAGGTCATGCGGACGACGTGGGAAGAGCAGTCGCGCGTCCTCCTGGACGGCCGCGCCGACGTCAGCTACCTGCGCGAACCCTTCGACGCCGGCGGCATCGCCTCGGTCCGTCTGTTCACCGAACCACGGGTCGCGATGCTCCCGTCGTCGCATCCGCTCGCGGAATCCGCCGAGGTGCGACTGGTCGACCTCAGCAGCGAGCAGCTTCTGCAGGACCCCGCCGCGGTGCCCGAATGGACGGCGGCCGAAGGGGGCTCGCGCCGCGGACGGGCGCCGCGGCGCAGGCCCAGCCGCACGGTCGAGGAGAAGCTCGAGCTGGTCGCGATGGGAGCGGGAATCGCCGTCCTCCCCCTCTCGACCGCCACGTTCTACATCCGCCCGGATGTGCGCGCTGTGCCGGTTGTGGACCTGGCGGAGACCGCGGTCCACCTGGGCTGGGAGTCCTCTCGGCGCTCGACGCTCGTGGCGGACTTCGTGGCGGTGGCGTCCGCCGCCGACGTCATCCGATCGGAGGATGTGCGCTCGCACGTCTGATTGAAATAGTGGATGCATGAGCATCCGCAGGTCAGTGACTTCCCCGCGCCGAACATCCGCCCATCGTCTCGGCGGCCTCCGCCTCCTCGCCGGGGCCGTCGTCGGGGCGCTGCTGCTGACGGGGTGCGTGTCGGCGACGAAGCCGAAGATCGTCCCCCCGACCACCCTCAGCTCGCACACGGACGAGCAGGTCGCCCCCGAACTCGAGCCGTACTACAAGCAGGATGTGTCGTGGGCCCCCTGCCTCGACCCGGGGATGCAGTGCGCCGACCTCATCGCGCCCGTCGACTGGGCCAACCCCGGCGGAGAGCGCATCACGCTGGCGATCGCAAAGCGGCCGGCGGAGAGCGGAAAGGCGCGCGGTTCGATGCTGATCAACCCGGGCGGCCCGGGCGGCTCCGGCATCGAGTTCCTGCGCGGCTTCCAGGGCTCGAAGGGCGTCATGTCCGACTACGACGTGGTCGGGTTCGACCCGCGCGGGGTCGGTAAGTCCACCCCGATCGTCTGCTTCACGGATGACCGCGATCGCGACCGGATGCTGTCCGGCACGTTCCGCGACCCGTACGGCTCGGCCGGCTGGGAGAAGGAGCTCGAGACGCGCCAGAAGGCGTGGGTCGACGCGTGCGTGAAGAACACCGGCCCGCTGCTCGCCCACATCGACACCGCCAGCGTGAGCCGCGACCTCGACATGATGCGAGCAGTGCTCGGCGACGACAAGCTGAACTATCTGGGGATCTCGTTCGGAACGTACATCGGCAGCGTCTATGCGGCACTCTTCCCCGCCAAGGTCGGACGGATGGTGCTCGACGGCGCCGTGGAGCCGCCGTACGGCTCGTTCGAGAGCAGTGTCCGGCAGGCCGCCGGCTTCGACCGGGCGTTCGCCGCGTATCTCACGAAATGTCTGAAATCTGCCGACTGTCCCGTACAAGGCCCTCTGACGAAGGCCAAGAAGCAGGCGCACGAGCTCATCCTCAGCGTCGACCGCACGAAGCCGAAGGCGTCCGACGGTCGGCTCCTCGACTCGTCCACGGTCGTGGACGCGATCGCCTACAACCTCTACGCCGAGTACTCCTGGGACACCGTCACCGAGGTGCTGCGCGCGGTGAAGAAGGGCGACCCTGAACCGGTCTTCGAGCAGGCCGACAGCTCCAACGAACGCCTGCCGGACGGCGAGTACTTCGGGCGCTTGATGGATGTGTTCTTCGCCGTGGGGTGCGCGGAACCCAACCGTGACGACAGCCCGGGCTTCCAGGAGGGCATCGACCGGATCAGCAAGGCCGCGCCGGTGCTCGGCTCCATCGGCGTGTACGACAATTTCGCGGCGAGCGAGAAGGCGTGTGCGCACTGGCCCTACCCGAAGCCGACGGAGACCCTGGACTTCACGGCGCCGGGCGCCGCGCCCATCCTCGTCCTGGGCACCACCGGCGACCCGGCGACGCCGTACTCGCAGGCCGTCGCGCTGTCGAAGCTGCTGTCGAGCGGGGTCCTGGTCACGCACAAGGGCGAGGGCCACGGCGCCTACGGACGCGGGGTCGGCTGCATCGACGGCATCGTCGACGACTACTTCGTCCGAGGGAAGGTGCCCGGGTCGCAGCCCACCTGCTGACCTGCTGGCTTTCCGGCGCTCGTCCGCATCCCTAGGGTGCAGACATGGATGGCGATGTCACGTTCGAAGCGGTGATGCAGCGACCGGGCCTGGTCGATGCGGTGATCCGGCTGACCGCCGGCCCCGGAGAGCCGCCCGCCGCACTACGCGGCCGGGCGCGGTACCGGGACGACGAGGTGTGGGAGGTGTTCGTCCTCGACGACAGCACCGACTGGCCCCGTCGCGCGGTGTACCGGTTGGTGGACCGGATGGATGACGACGGCGACCCGCTTCCGGAGGAGACATGATGCGGGTCGCCGAGCGCACCTCGCGCTTCCGGGCGCGCGCGGCGCAGCTGCCGGTGGTCGCCTTCGGTCGGCCGGGACCGGAGCGCGAGGACGTGACGCGTCACATCCTGGATGGAGCGCGGATGGCGACCACTACTCCCCTCGCCGACTACCTCCGCGACGGGGAGCCGCTTCCGGTGCCCGGCACCCGCTACCAGCTGGTCGACTCGAACGACGAGCCGGTCGCGATCATCGAGCTGGCGGCCGTGATCACCTGCCGCGTCGACGACGCCGACCTGGCGCCCGCGCGCCCCGCCGTCGCGGGCGGGACCGACGATGCGGCGGCCCGCTGGCAGGCCGCCCACCGTGCGGCGTGGCCCGGCATCGACGGCGATACGGAGATCGTGGTCGCGGAGTTCGAGCTCGCTGAGCTGCCCAGTCGTCACCGAGCCGTCCGCATCGCCTGAGGGGCGCCGGCGGCATCGTCCGAGCGGCGACGTCAGGCGGAGCTCAGAGCGCGAGCGGCGGCCGCTCGACGCCGGGCGTCATGGCGTCCGCGGGGTCGTCGCCGATCGCGAGGATGCGGTTGGCTGCGTCGACGTGCACCACGGTCGGGACGAACGTGCGAGCCTCTGCGTCGTCCAGCTGCGCGTAAGAGATGACGATGACCGTGTCGCCGACATCCGCGAGGTGAGCGGCCGCGCCGTTCACGCCGACGACGCCGCTTCCCGGCTCCCCGGCGATCAGGTAGGTCTCGAAGCGCGCGCCGTTGGTCACATCCACCACGGCGACCTGTTCGCCCGGCAGCAGGTCGGCCGCCGCCATCAGGTCGCTGTCGACGGTCAGCGAGCCGACGTAGTGGAGGTCGGCGTGCGTCACCGTCGCGCGGTGGATCTTCGACTTGAACATCGTTCGGAGCACGCCCCTATCCAACCAGGTCGGCCTCCCGGCCATTCCCCCATGTAAAAGAGCTTTGACATCGTGTCTACTCGGGCTTACACTCGCCATGTACAGAAACTTTGACATGACCGAGTGAGGTGGAAGCGGCGGATGTCGTTCGACGAAAAGAACTCGTGGGTCTACCTGGTGACCGCGGTCGCCGGGTATGCGACCTACCTGATCCTGCTGGCCGCCCTGGGGCCGGATGCGTACGTACCGCTCCTGCTCTGGACGGTCGGCGGGGCGATCGTGGCCAACATCCTGGCGCGGATCGTGCTGGCGATCGGCAACCGGCGGGATGCGGGCAAGCGCGACCAGCGCGACCGCGAGGTGTTCGCGTTCGGGGAGCGCGTGGGCGGCGCGTTCGTCGTCATCGGCGCCGTCGCGGCCCTCCTCCTCTCGCTCGTCGAGGCGCCGTGGTTCTGGATCGCCAACGCTGTCTACCTGGCGTTCGTGCTCTCCGCGATCGTCGGCGCCGCCGCCCGACTGACCGCGTACCGCCGGGGGATGCCGGAATGGTGAAGCCCACGCGCGTGACCAACTCGCTTCGCGCGCTGCGCTTCGCGGCCGGCGAGATGACGCAGGCCGAACTCGCCGAGCGGGTCGGCGTCACGCGGCAGACGATCATCGCCATCGAGCAGGGGCGCTACTCCCCCTCGCTCGAGATGGCCTTCCAGCTGGCGCGGGTGTTCGGGGTCCCCCTCGACGACGTCTTCCAGTACCCCGAGAACTGAGAAACAGGACTGAGACAGGAGATCCCGATGGACACGAACGAGGGCCGCACGATGCGGGCCGTCACCCAGGACGCCTACGGACCGCCGAGCGCGCTGCGCGTCGAGCGCATCCCCGTGCCGGTGCCCGGCGAGAACCAGGTGCTGGTGCGCGTGCGTGCGGCCGGGGTGGATGCGGGCACCTGGCATCTCACGACCGGCCGGCCGTACCTGATGCGCGCGATCGGATTCGGCTGGCGCGGCCCGAAGGCACGCGTGCGCGGTCTCGGGTTCGCCGGAGTGGTCGAGGAGGTCGGCGCCGGCTCGCAGACCGCCTGGCGGGTCGGGGAGGCCGTGTTCGGGTCGGCGGACGGCGCCCTGGCGGAGTTCGTCGTCGCGCCGGCGGACGACCTCGTGGCCGTGCCGCCCGGCATCGGTTTCGAGGAGGCCGCGGCCGTGCCGATCTCCGCCGTGACGGCACTGCAGGCTGTCACCGCGAGCGGTGTCGGCGCGGGCGACCGCGTGCTCGTCATCGGTGCGGCCGGCGGCGTCGGCCACATCGCGGTCCAGCTCGCAGCGGCCCGCGGAGCCCAGGTGACCGGGGTCTGCAGCGGACCGAAGGCGGAACTCGTCCGCTCCCTCGGCGCGCACGACGTCGTCGACTACACGACGACCGACATCCTGACGCTCGGCCGGGTCTACGACGCCATCATCGACACCGCCGGCAACCGCCCGCTCACCGCGCTGCGCGGCATCCTGAGCCCCGCCGGCTCGGTCGTGCTCGTCGGCGGCGAATCCGGTGGCCCGCTGCTCGGCGGCATCCAACGGACGGCGGCGGCCGGGATGCTCGACCGCTTCACGAAGCAGCGCCTCGTCGGCCTCATCGCGCGCGAGCGGCCGGAGGACCTGCGCGAGCTGGCCCGGCTGCTCGAAGACGGATCCTTCCGGCCCGTCATCGACACCGCGTATCCCCTCGAGGAGACGGCCGCCGCGGTGGCGCACATCGGCGAGGGACGCGCGCGGGGCAAAGTCGTCGTCGTGCCGTGACCGGCGGTGCGGTCAGCCGCGCTCGTCCGCGGCGGCCCAGCCGGTCCTGAGCCGTCGCCACCGGGCGGGCGTCCATCCGGTGGCGGTCTTCCAGGCGCGGATGAAGGCGGTGACGTCCGCGTAGCCGACGGCGTGCGCCACCTCGGAGACCGGCAGCCGGGTCGTGAGCAGAAGACGTTCAGCGGCCCCGAGCCGCACCCGGCGCAGGGTCGCTGAAAGAGAGACGCCCGCGTCTTCGAACGCGGCGAAGAGGGTCCGCAGCGACACGTGGAGACGCGCAGCGACGGCGGCAGCGGTCAGTCCGGGGTCGGCGTACTCGCGGTGGAGCAGGTCCGTCGCCTCCCGTACCAACTGGGCCGCCGGAGCGTTCCGCTCGCGCGCGGCGCCCAGCTCCTCGTCGACGATAAGCCGCGCCGCGCGCACGATCCGCGAGGACAGCGACACCGGATCGTCGGCCGGCCGGACACCGCGCCCGACGGAACCGCGCAGCAGCCCCTCGAGCTCGCGGCGACCTGTGGACGCGGCGTCCACCGACCGCGCATCGAGCGAGTCCGGGAGCACCCCGCGTGCGGAGAGCAGGACGGTCGGGACCTGAACGATCGTCGTCCGGAACTCGTCCGGATAGACGAAGGAGAAGGGTCGGCTCGCGTCGTACATCGCCAGCTCCCCCGCGCCGAAACGCGTCTGCGTGCCGTCCTGCTCGAGGATGAGGCTGCCGGTGTGCACCAACTGCAGCTGGGTGCTCTCCATCGCCCGAACGGGCACTTCCTCCAGGCGCGCCTCGACGCTCTGTGCGACGGATGCGATCTGCGATACCCCGACGTGACCGAACGAGTGGCGGTGCATGCGTCGATAGACCGCGGTCTCGGCGTGCGTCGTCGCGCGCATCTGCACGAGGACGCAGGTCGGGTCGGTCGGCAGTCGCATCATCCCTCCAGGGGTCGTCGTAGCCAGGATCGCACGCCGGCCGCGCTTCCGCCTCCACGATCCCGATTGCTAGGCTCGACCAATGGCTCGCCGTCGAGAGTTTGACGAGGATGCGTTTCTCGCGCGCAGCACTGCCGTGTTCTGGCAGAAGGGGTACACCGCGACCGCGATGTCCGACCTGGCCGAGGCGGCCGGTGTCGGCAACGGCAGCATCTACGCCGCGTACGGCTCGAAGCCCGAGCTGTTCCTTCTGCTGTTCGAGCGCTACTGCGAGAGCCGGGTGGACATCGTGCGGCATGCGATGGCCGACGGCGCCACCGCGGAGGAGGCCGTACGGCTCTTCTTCCGCGCTGTGGTCGCGGATTGCGCCGCGCATCAGCCCAGCTGGGGGTGCCTGATGCTGAACAGCCTCGCTGAACTCGGCCGCGACTGGCCCGAGGTGGCGGCGGTCTGCGCTCGCGCCATCGCCGCCATGGAGCAGCTCGTCGACGAGCGACTCGCTCGCGACGGCATCCCGGAGGACGGCCGTGCGACACTCGCGGCCGAGATTGTGCTCGTCTCGCAGGGACTCATCCAGTTCAGCCGTGTCGAGGACGACCCGGAACGGCTGGCGAGCATCGCGGATTCGTCGCTCGCCCACCTGGCGCCGGCTCTGCAGGCTGCCTGAGCCGTAACGGCGCCGCCGTCGCGGGCGGAAATCGGCTCATCGTGCAGACCTGGCGAAGCTTCGCGCGCATCTGAGACAATCTGGAGTGGTGAATCCAGTACGGCGCCTCCACGACAGGACCCTCCGCACATGAGCGACTCCAACGCCGCCCTCGGCGCCTACCTCCGCGCCCGCCGCGACGCCCTGCTGCCGGAGGACGTCGGCCTCCGCTCCGAACCACGCCGCCGCGTGCGTGGCCTCCGCCGCCAGGAGGTGGCCGGAATGGCCGGCATCAGCCCCGAGTACTACCTGCGGCTGGAGCAGGGACGCGACCACCAGCCGTCGCCGCAGGTGCTGCTCGCGCTCGGCCGCGCGCTGCAGCTCGACGCCGACGCGACGGTGTACCTGTTCCGGCTCGCCGGGCAGACGGTCCCCGCCCGGCACACCGCCGACTGCCCGCCGGCCCTCAGCGGGACTCGGGCCGACGTGCTGGACAACGTGAACGTCCTCCTCGACCAGTGGACGATGGCGCCCGCGTACGTGGTCGACCGCAACCAGGACGTGTTGGCCGTGAACCAGCTGGGCCGCGCGTTCATCCCGCTGTCCCTGCCGCCCGGCGCGAACATGGTCGAGGCGATCGTCGACGCAGCCCTGGCGGCGGGCGACGACCGACGGCCCTACTGGCAGCGGGCGGTGCGCGGGGCCGTCGCCAGCCTCCGCTACCACGCAGAACCCGACGACCCGCGGCTGCAGCTGCTCGTCGCCGCACTGTCCTCGCGCTCCAAAGACTTCCGCGACGTCTGGGCGAGCCACGAAGCGCGCCCGCAGCGGCGCGGCGTCGCGCTCGTGCACATCGAGCCGTTCGACTACATCCCGTTCCGCTGGCAGACGTTCGAGGTTCCTGGTGGCGGCCAGCACCTGACGACGTTCTTCGGCGACCCCGGCTCCCCGGCGGCCGCGGCGATCGAGTACCTCCAGGCGAGGCTGCGGGTCGATCGCGCCCTCGACTCCGCCGACGTCGCCGTTCCGACCCCGGACGAGCTGATCGAGGACGAGCCGGGCCTCGGACGGTGACCCCGAGAGGGCCACGACACGGCTTCCGTGCCCCTCTTAGCGTGGCGATCGAACCCCAACGAAAGGATCGGCGTCATGGCCACACCCACCATCGTCCTCGTCCACGGAGCCTTCGCCGACGCGGCGAGCTTCGCTCCCGTCACCCGCATCCTGCTCGACCAGGGCCACACGGTGCGCGTTCCCGCGGTCCCGAACCGCAGCCTCCTCGGCGACTCGGCGTACATCCGCTCGGTCGTCGAGCAGATCGAGGGCCCTGTGATCCTGGCGGGCCACTCCTACGGCGGTGCGGTGATCACCGTCGCCGGTGCGGCGGACAACGTCGTCGGTCTCGTCTACATCTCGGGATACGCACTCGACGAGGGCGAGAGCCTCGGGCAGCTGCAGGGCGGCTTCCCGGACTCCGACCTCGCCGCCAACCTGGTCTACACGCCGTTCCCCATCGAGGGCTCCGAGCCAGGGACCGACGTGTCGGTGAAGGTGGATGCGTTCCCGGACGTGTTCGCCGCCGGCATCGACCGCGAGGTCAGCGAGGTGCTCGCCGCGTCGCAGCGTCCGCTCGCCGCACTGGCGTTCAGCGAGACCGCCCCGGTCGCGGCCTGGAAGACCAAGCCGGGATGGGGCATCGTCTCGTCGGCCGACCACACCATCAACCCGGACGTCGAGCGCTTCGGCTACAAGCGGGCCGGGCTGCGCTCGGTGATCGAGATCGACGCGCCGCACCTGGTGATGCGGTCCCACCCCGCCGAGGTGGCGAAGGTCATCGCCGACGCCGCCGCCGAGTTGGCCTGAGCGACGGGAGCGACCAGCATGGCGACAGCCAACCCGCACGGCTACGCACTCGAGGCCGCCGCGCAGGCGTTCTGCGAGGCCACCGCGAACCCGCCCTTCCTCTACCAGCTCCCGCCGGAGGAGGGCAGGAAGGCGGTCGACCAGGTGCAGGACTCCGAGATCGCGAAGCCCGCCGTCGAGGAGAAGTGGATCACCGTCGACGGCGGTCCGACCGGCTCCGTTCCTGTGCGGATCGTCCGGCCGCAGGGCGCGTCCGGCCCCCTTCCGGTCGTGCTGTACACGCACGGCGCCGGCTGGGTGTTCGGCGATGCGCACACCCACGACCGCCTGGTCCGCGACCTCGCGGTCGGCACGGGGGCCGCGGTCGTGTTCCCCGAGTACACGCGCTCCCCCGACGTCCGCTATCCGGTCGCGAACGAGCAGTCGTACACCGTGGCGAAGTGGGTCGTCGAGCACGGTGCCGACGAAGAGCTCGACGGCACCCGCATGGCGATCGCCGGCGACTCCGTCGGCGGCAACATGGCGATCGCCCTCACGCTGATGGCGAAGGAGCGCGGCGACGTCGCGTTCCGGGGTCAGGTGCTGTTCTATCCCGTGACGGATGCGGCCTTCGACGACGCCTCGTACCAGGAGTTCGCCGACGGCTACTGGCTCACCCGGGATGCGATGCGCTGGTACTGGGACCAGTACACGACGAGCGCCGACGAGCGAGCGAGCATCACCGTCTCACCGCTGCGGGCGACCGAGGAGCAGCTCACCGGGCTTCCGCCCGCTCTCGTCATCAACGCGGAGTGCGATGTGCTCCGCGACGAGGGCGAGGCGTACGCAGCCAAGCTCCGCCGCGCGGGTGTGACGGTCACGGGTGTGCGGTACGAGGGCATCATCCACGACTTCGTGATGGTCAACAGCATGCACGACACCCCGCAGGCGCGTGCGGCCGTCGCGCAGGCGGTCGCCTTCCTGAGCGACTGGCTCGCGGCATGAGCGGCGGGACCTTCGATCCGCTCGACTTCGCCATCGTCGAACCGCGCACGTTCGAGCAGCTGACGGTCGGCGAGGTGTTCCGGGCGCCGAGCCGCACGGTCACCGACGCGCACGCATCGGCGTTCCAGGCCGTGTCGGCCGACAACCACCCGGTGCACTACGACGAGGTGTGGGCGAAGGCGCACGGCCACAGCGCTCCGGTCGTGCACGGCCTGCAGGTACTCGCTTTCACCGCTCCGGGGGCGACTCTGTTCCCGCATATCATCGGAGAGGTATTCATCGCGTTCACCGGGCTCTCGGCGCGCTTCCTCGAGGAGGTCCACGCCGGCGACACCCTCTACTCGCAACTGGAGATCACCGCCTTGACACCGGATGGCCCCAACGGAATCGTCACCGCGGCGGTGACCGTGCACAATCAGCGGTCGGAGGTCGTTCTCTCCGGCGAGCACACCTACCTGTTGCGGCGGACTCCGCAGCCGGCGGAGGGATGATGGCGCCGGTCGCCGAGCCGCGGGTGCAGCTCCCCGTCGACAGCTGGGTCGCGACGCGCGACACGCTCCACATGTGGACGCAGGTCGTCGGGAAGATCCGGATGGCGCTGACGCCGCCCATCAACCACTGGTGGCACGTCACGCTGTATCCGAGCGCCCGCGGGCTCGGCACCGGCCCCATCCCCCTCCCGTCGCGGATCCTCGACATCGAGTTCGACTTCGTCGACCACGAGCTCGTGCTGCGCACCAGCGACGGCGGGCTGCGCCGCTTCCCGCTGGCCGGGCACTCGGTCGCCACGTTCTACGCCGCGACGCGGGAGGCGCTCGCCGACCTCGGAGTGACCGTCGACATCCACGCGGTCCCCAACGAGGTGGCCGTGGCCATCCCGTTCGCCGAGGACACCGAGCACTGCACGTACGAGCCGGAGCAGGCGCAGGCGTTCTGGCGGCAGCTCATCGACGCCCAGCGGATGCTGCTGGAGTTCCGCTCGGGCTTCACGGGCAAGGTGAGCCCGGTGCACTACTTCTGGGGTGCGATGGATCTGGCGGTCACCCGGTTCTCGGGACGGACCGCACCGCCGCATCCCGGGGGCGCGCCGAACTGCCCGGACAGCGTCATGCTGGAGGGCTACTCCCGCGAGCTGAGCAGTGCGGGATTCTGGCCGGGCGGAGGAGCCGAGGGCGCCTTCTACTCGTACGCGTACCCCGCGCCGGAGGGGTTCGAGCAGACGCCGATGCCCGAGGGGGCGTTCTACAGCGACGAGCTGGGCGAGTTCCTGCTGCCGTACGAGAACGTCCGGCGCGCGGACGACCCGGAGGGGTTGGTCCGCGACTTCCTCGAGGCGACGTACCGGGCCGCCGCCGACCTCGGGCGGTGGCCGGTGCCGGATGCCGAGGTAGCACCTGACGTGACCGCGCGATGACCGCACCCGCGAGCAAGACGGCGCCGGCCGCATCCCTCTCCCCCTGGGCGCCGCTGGCGATCTCGGTGTTCCGCGTGCTGTGGTTCGCGCAGCTCGGCAGCAACATCGGGACGTGGATGCAGACCGTCGGCGCCCAGTGGTTCCTGGTCGAATCGCATGCGGACAGCGTGGTGATCGCGCTGGTGCAGACGGCGAGCCTGCTCCCGGCGGTGGTGTTCTCGCTCCCGGCGGGCGTGCTCGCCGACTCGTTCGACCGCCGCGAACTGCTGATCTGGGGGTCGGCGGCCAGTGCCGTGCTCGCCATCGCGCTCACGGTCGTCGCCGCGGCCGGTGGTCTCACTGCGCCGACGCTGCTCGGGTTCACGCTGCTGCTCGGGGTCGCATCCACCCTGACCTCGCCCGCCTGGCAGGCGATCCAGCCGGAGTTGGTCCCCCGTGAGCAGGTGGTCGCGGCCGCCGCGCTCGGCGGCGTGACCGTGAACGGCGCTCGGGCGATCGGGCCGGCGCTGGCCGGCGTCGTGCTGTCGCTGTTCGGGACGCCGGTGGTGTTCGGGATCAACGCCGTCAGCTTCCTCGGAGCCGTCGCCGCGCTGATGTGGTGGCGCCGGCCGCCGCAGCCCGGCCTCGACGACCGCGAGCGGTTCGGCCCGGCTCTGCGCGCGGGCGTCCGGTACACGCTGTCGGCGCACCTCGTGCGGCGCATCCTTCTCCGCTCGGTGCTGTTCGCCTTCCCGGCCAGCGCGCTCTGGGCCCTGCTGCCGCTCACGGCGACCCGCCTGGGGCTCGATTCGAGTGGATACGGCCTGCTGCTCGGCGCGCTGGGCGTCGGCGCCGTCGCGGGCGTCTTCCTGCTGCCCGTCGCCCGGAAGCGGTTCAGCGACAACGTCGTGATTTCGGCGAGTGCCTTCCTCTTCGCGTTGGGCACGGTCGCCGCCGCGTTCGCGCCGTTCGTCGTGGCGCTCGTCGTGCTCGTGGTGGCCGGGCTCGCCTGGATCGGCACGCTCACCGTCCTCAACGCCGCCCTGCAGTTGACGCTCCCGCAGTGGGTGCGGTCGCGGGCGGTCGCCGTCTACATCCTGTTCTTCATGGGCGCGATGGCGATCGGGTCGTTCCTGTTCGGCGTGCTGGCGCAGGCGGCCGGTACCACCACGGCGCTCGTGATCTCGGCCGTCCTGCTGGTCGTCGTGGCGGTCAGCGTGCGTCCGCTCCCGCTGCTCCCGGGGACGGCGACCATCGACCGGACCATCGCGAACTCGTGGCCCGAGCCGATGCTCGTCTTCGAACCCGACCCGACCGACGGACCTGTGCTGATCGAGATGTCGTACCGCGTGAGCGACGCCGACCGCGCCGCGTTCGAGCGGGCCATCCGGCTGGTGGCCGACTCCCGTAGACGCACCGGCGGCTACCGCTGGCGGCTGTACCGCAGTGGCGACCACCCGGACACCATGCTGGAGACGTTCCTCGTCCCCTCCTGGGGCGAGTTCACCCGGCAACGGACGCAGCGCTTCACCGGACGCGACCGGGAACTCTGGGAGGCGGCGCGCGCGTTGAGCAGCACCGAGCCGGTGGAGCGGCACTACTTCCACGCTCCGTGATGCGATAGCCTCGGCGGCGGATGATTTCTCACACCGTGATCCCCGCAGGCGCCTGACGGCAGCCTTCCCGCGCGTGCGCGCGACGACGGTCTCGTGACGGCCGGGAGTCCTCGACTCCCCCGCCCCGGAAACCCTTCTCGTCGACTCTTCAGGAGCACGCAATGACCCACATCCTCATCACCGGCGCGTCCGGTCGTCTCGGCGGCGCGGCCGTCCGATCCCTGCTCGCCCTCCACCCCGCCGAGGAGGTGCATGCGCTCGTCCGGTCCGACGAGGCGGCCGACCGGCTGCGGCGGATCGGAGTGGATGCGCGACGCGCCGACTACGCCGATCCCGCGGGCCTCGCCACGGCCTTCCGCGGCATCGACCGCCTGCTGTTCGTCTCGAGTCCCATGCTCGATCCGGATGAGCGACTCCGGCAGCACCGCGCGGTGCTCGCCGCTGCGGCCTCGCTCGAGCACGTCCTCTACACCAGCGTCCACGGCGGCGACCATGACCCGGCGCATGCGGCGACGGAGGCGACCCTGCACGAACGCGGCGGGGCGACGATCCTGCGCAACGGGTTCTACACGGAGCCGTTCGTCACGGCCGCAGTCGAACAGGCGGCGAGCGGATGGATCGGGTCGGCCACCGCATCCCGACCGCTGGCCACCGCATCCATCGCCGACCTCGCAGAAGCCGCCGCGCGAGCGGTCGCCGACCCGCCCGGTGAGCAGCTGTGGGAGCTGCGTGGGCCGGCGTGGACCTACGAGGAACTCGCCCGCATCCTGAGCGGTCTGCTCGGCCGGCCCGTCGCACACCGGGATGTGTCCGTGGCCGATACGGGTCCGTTCGGTCCGTTGCACGCCGCGGCGGCCGCGGGGGTGCTCGCGCACGAGACGGACGATCTCCGTCGGCTGCTCGGACGCGCGCCGCGCAGGGTCGGGACGGTCGCCGCGAGCGTGGTCGAAGACATCGACGGTCATCTATGATTCGGGTACCGAGAGAATGCGAGGCCGCCGTGTCCGACCGCCCCACCGTGCTGTTCGTCTGTGTGCACAACGCGGGACGCTCCCAGATGGCCGCCGGATACCTCCGCGAGCTGTCCGGGGGCCGCGTGGAGGTGCTGTCCGCCGGCTCCGAGCCCGCCGACCGCCTCAACCCCGCGGCCGTCGACGTGATGGCCGAGGAGGGCATCGACATCGCCGGGAACACGCCGCAGATCCTCACGACGGACGCCGTGCGCGAGTCCGACGTGGTGATCACGATGGGATGCGGTGACACCTGCCCGATCTTCCCGGGCAAGCGCTACGAGGACTGGGACCTCACCGACCCCGCCGGTCTCCCGGTGGAGCAGGTTCGCCCGGTGCGCGACGACATCAAGCGGCGCGTCGAGGCCCTCATCGCGGAGCTGCTGCCCGCCGGCTGACCGGTCGCGCGCTCCCGGCCGACCTCGTCGAAACGGAGGGGATGCCGGTCACGCTCGGCCGCATCCCCTCCGTTTGCGGCGTTTCGCGGGGTCAGACGGCCGAATCTCCTCCGTTTCGTACGCTCGAATTGTCGTTCGCGGCGCGGTCGGAAACGGAGGAGATCCCGCGGCGACACGCCGTCGCCGTGCCGGAACGGAGGATGTCCGCCCGTCCGGGCCGCGGGATGTCCTCCGTTTCAGCCGCGCCGGACCGCGCCGCGGGATGTCCTCCGTTTTCGTCGGCGGATGCCGGTTACGCTCTGCGTGACGGCTAGCGGCGAGAGGGATGAGCGGACGATGACGCAGTATCGCGCGGTGTTCGACGCCGAGGTGACATTCTCGAACGAGGGCGGATTGCAGGCGCAGGGGTTCCGCGCCGACATTCCCGGACCCGAGTTCACCCCCGAGGAGATCGGGCGGCTGTTCGTCACGTCGCTCGACCTGCTGATGACCGAGAGCGTCACCGTGCACGACGTCCGGATCATCGAGGAGGCTCACAAAGGCACGCGGGGCGGTCCGAGCGACCCGCGCAGCCACTGACCGCGCAGGCGACACGCAGCCCGGCTACCGCATCCCGAGCAGCTGGCCCTCCAGGGTGGCCGCCAGCCACTGCTCGAAGTGCTCCGGCGTCCATCCGGCATTGACGACCAGCTCGAGGTAGACACCGCTCGCGGCGAACGCCCGGTACACCGCCTGGGCCTCGGCCAGGGGAACGACCAGCGCGTCCTCCACGGAGGCGATCAGGCTGTCCATCACGCGATTGCGCGCGCGGAGCTTCGAGCGCAGCAGGGCCTGAGTCTCGGCATCCTCGTCCAGAGCGGAATCGAGGATGCGCACGACGTCGAAATCGGTCGAGTACAGCACGGTCAGCCAGCGGGCCGCTCCCGCCATCCGCTCTCCCGGCTCCGGCAGTTCGAGGATCTCGCGGGCGAGTTCGCGGGCGCGCGCCCGCTCCAGCCAGCGCTCGCAGATCACGTTGAGGATCTCGCGCTTGGCCCCGTAGGCGGCGTAGACGGTCCGGGTGCCGACGCCGGCCTCCCGGGCGATCGCCTCGATGCTGGTCACCGCATACCCGTCGCGAGCGAACAACGTCTGGGCGGCCGACGCGATGCGGAGGCGCGTCTGAAGCGCCTGCTCCTGCCGGTAGGAGGATGCGGTCTTGACGTCGGCGTTCACGAGATCGATACTAATGGTGCAGTCAATGCAGTGTCACTGCACTGACCGCAGTCAAGGTGCAGACGAAGGAGTTCTCCCATGATCACCACAGACACAGAACCGGCCGGGGTCGTCCTCCTGGAGCGGATGCTCCACGAGGGATTCGCCGGCGGCCGCACCGACATCGTCGACGAGCTCTGCTCCCCCGACCTCGTCGAACACCAGCTCGGGCTCTCCGGGACCGGCGCCGACGCCATCGCCAAGGTCAAGAAGGGAATGACCGACGTGCACACCGCCTTCCCGGACCTCCGATTCACCATCGGGGACTGGGCCCAACGTGACGACATCGTCTGGGTGCGCGCCGAAGGTGCGGGAACCAACACGGGGCCCTTCCTCGGGGCGCCGACCGGGCGGCCGGTGCACTTCACCGTCATCGATGTGGCGCGGGTCGCCGAGGGGCGGATCGTCGAGCACTGGGGTGTGCCCGACCGCTTCGCGATCCTGCTCCAGCTCGGCCGTATCGAGGTTCCTCAGCCGCAGTGAACGGCGCCACGGCCTTCGCCTGGCGACCTACTCCCCTGTGTCAACCAGGCGGGCAAGGTTGTCCAGCTCGTTCGCCCGGCCGGCCAGGAGCCGCTCGGTCCACACCTCGTCGTGCAGCGGCTCGACCCTCATGATCACACGCGTCCCACCGTCGACCGGCCCGAGCTCGATCTCGGTCAGCTGCTCGTAGGGCTCGTGGCCGGGCACGAAGTCGATCAGGGAGCGGTACCCGAGCCGTGTCGGCCGCTCGACCGTCGTAAAGGTCTTGCGAGATTCCGTACTCAGCGGCATCCCGTTCTGCTCCATGAACGCCACCTGCTCGGGCGCCGTCGCCGTCATCGTGTAGACGAGCTCACCTCCGGGCCGCAGGTCGAGTGCGGACACGTCGGTGCGGAACCCGTCCGGCGCCCACCAGCGCCCGATGCCCTGCGGGGTGGTCCACAATTCCCAGACCGTCTCGGCCGGGGCTGCGATGGTACGTTCGATCGTTTCCATGATTTGCTCCTTCGTTTGATCGCACGATATATTCGTTGCGACGAATGTGTCAAGCATCGATCGATCGGAGGATCGAATGGCGGTCGAGAGCGACCGGGTGCACGCGATCCTCGCGGTACTCGCAGAACCGACGCGGTTCCGGATCATCGAGACGCTGGCCATCCGCCCGCACACGGTCGGCGAGGTCGCCGCCGTCCTCGGGGCCTTGCAGCCTCAGACGACCAAGCACCTCCAGGCACTCGAGGCTGCCGGCGTGGTGCGTATCCACCGGCTGGGCCGGCGCAAACTCGCCTCCCTGAACCGAGCGGTCCTCGACGAGGTCGCCGACTGGCTCGGCGGTCTGTCGACGGCGACTCCGGACGACGTCGCCCTCGCGCGATACGCAGACGCGGTAGCGGCAACCGAGGCGCGGATCTCCGACGAGCCGGGCGGTCACGCGACCGTCCTTCGCTTCCGTCGCACCATCCCCGCTCCTCCGGCACAGGTGTGGGAGGCCTGGACCGACCCCCGCCTCCTCGCGCAGTGGTGGGCTCCCCCGCATTTCGAAGTGGAGCGCAGCCAGTTGGATGCGACTCCCGCCGGTCGCGTCGAGCTCCGCCTGCGTGAGGCGGACGGCGCGCGTTACGCCTCGGCCGGCACGGTCAGCGCCGCAGAGCCGGGCCGCCGCCTGGAGTTCACGCTCGCGCCCCTCGGGCCCGACGGCGAGCCGCTGTTCGACGCCGTGCACGAGCTGACCCTGTCGGGCCGGACGCGTTGCCGCTTGGAGCTCACGATCCGGGTCGCAGACGCGGATGCTGGAATCGCACCCATGATCGCCGGCCTCGAACCGGGGTGGACGCAGCTGCTGGACGCCCTGGCGGAGGTCGTCGCACGCCCGGCGTGACTCAGCGCGTCGACCCGGCCGTCAGCCCCGACACCAGCCGGCGCTGGAAGAACGCGGCCGCGGCGAACACGGGGATGAGTCCGATCACCGATGCCGCCGCGAGCTTGCCGTAGTCGGTGATCCGCTCCCCCAGCATCAGCGTCAGCACGACCGGGAGGGTCTGCGCGTCCGGCGACTGGGTGAGGAAGGCGGCGAGGAGGAACTCGTTGTAGTTGAGCACCGCGACGATGATGCCGACCGCGACGAGCGCCGGGGCGAGCAGCGGGGTGACGATGCTGACCAGCACGCGGAAGCCTCCCGCGCCGTCCAGCTGGGCTGCCTCGTCGAGCTCGGCGGGGATGCGCCGGGTGAAGCCTTCGAGCAGCCACACGGCGACCGCGACGTTCGAGAGGGCGTACACCAGGGTCAGTCCGGGGAGCGTGTTGTTGAGCGACAGGGAACGCAGCAGCGTGAACAGCGGGATGACCGCGACGATCGGCGGAAGCAGCCACGGGCTCAGCACCGTCGCCGCCAGCGTGCGCCCTCCCGCACGGTACCGGGTGATCGCCCAGGCCGCAGGCACCGCGATGACGAGCGTCAGTGCCGCACCGGCCAGGGCGGCGACGAGGGAGTTGTACACACTCTGCAGCAGGCCGCCGGAGAGGGCGTTCACCCAGTTCTGGGGCTGCGGGTGTGCCGGGACGAGGAGGCCGGCGCCGACGTCGGCGCGCGACATCAGCGACACCGAGACGAGGTACGCGATCGGGATCAGCGTGCCGGCGAGCACGAGCGCGAGCACGACGACCGCGGCGATGGGCCGACGGTCGCGGGATCCGGCGAGCAGGCGGTCAGTCACGGTGGAGCCTCCTGGCGATGAGGATGACCGGCAGCGTCACGACGGTCACCACGACGGCGAGCAGCAGTGTGATGGCCGACGACCGGCCGAGGTCGAACTGCTGCAGTGCTGCCTGGTAGATCAGGTACGCGGGCATGCTCGTGGAGGTGCCGGGCCCTCCCGAGGTCAGCACGAAGACGAGGTCGAACACCTTGAAGGCGAGCACCAGCCGGATGAGGAAGGCCGCCGCAATCGTGCCCGCGATGGCGGGCAGCGTGATGCTGCGGAAGAAGCGCAACCCGTGCGCACCGTCGAGCGCCGCGGCCTCGGCGACTTCACGGTCCTGTCCGAGGAGTGCTGCGAAGACGAGGAGCGCGATCAGCGGCGTCCACTCCCACACGTCGGCCACACCGATCCCGACGAGCGCCCAGCCCGGCGACGACAGCACGGCGACGGGCGGGCCGTGGTACCCGACCAGGCTCAGCAGCGTGTTCAGCAGCCCGCCCGACGGGTTGAAGATCAGCTTCCAGAGCACACCGACGATCACCGGCGGAGTGATCAGCGGCAGCAGCAGGAGGGTGCGGCTGAGCGAGCCGCGAGAGGTCGCGCTGCGCAGCGCCAGCGCGGTGACGACGCCCAGCACGGTGCTCGCCGCCGACACCACCAGGGCGTAGACCACGTTGCGTGCGAGCGAGGCGGTCACATCCCCGTCGGTGAGGGCGTCGGTGAGGTTGGCCGTGCCGACCCAGCTCTGCAGCGGCCGGCCGAGCGACGACTCCGACAGCGCGGTCAGCACGATGAAGACGAGCGGGTACGCGCCGAGCACGAGCGTCGCGAGCACGGTCGGCGCGACCATGGCACGGCGCACGCCGGCGCCGCCCGCCCGGGCTCGCCGCGCGGGTGTGCGCGCGGCGGTCCGGGGGGCGGCGTCGGTGACGAGGGTGGCCTCCGTCACTTGAGGATGCTCTCCCACTTCTTCTGGATGTCGTCCATCGTCTGCTTGGCGCTCCCGCCCTGTCCGGCGAGCAGCTTGGCGAGGCCGTCCGTCAGCACCTGGGCGAGCTCCGTCGCGTGCTTTCCGGTGGGCCAGGCGAGCGATCCGGTCAGGGTGGCCTTGTTGACGTTCTGGATGGTCGGGAAGTCCTTGCCATAGGTCGCGTCGTTCAGCGAGCTCTTCCGGTTCGGGTCGATCCCGGTGGGCGGCGACGCGACGAGCAGCTGGGCGTTGACCTTCGACGAGGTCGCGAACTGGATGAACGCCTTGGCCAGGTCGGTCTTCTTGGTGTTGGCGGTGATCACCCAGGTGAAGCCGGCGACCAGCGATGCGCGGGAGGTCGTGTTGGATCCACCGGTCGGCAGCGTCACGACGCCCCACTTGCCGGCGACCTTCGAGTCGCTGGATGCGTCCTCCGAGCGGACGCCGAGGTCGGTCCAGTTCTCGATGAACCCGACCTTGCCGGCGAACCAGGCGCTGTTCCCCGCGCCGAAGTCCGTCTCGGCCGGCGTGGGCAGCGCGTACTTGTTCACATCCACCAGCGCCTGCGCCGCCTGCACGGCCGCCTCGGAGTCGAGCGCGGGCTTGCCCTTCTCGTCGAGGAACTCGCCGCCGAAGCCGGCGAGGCGGTTGGCGTAGCTGGCGCCGAGGATGAGCGGCGACTTCTGCCCGAAGACCGCGGCGCCGTACACGCCCTGCGCCGACTCGTTCGCGGTGATGGTCTTCACATCCTGCAGGTACTCGTCCCAGGTCTTCGGCGGCGCCTGGATGCCGTTCCTCGCAAGGATCTCCTTGTTGTAGAACAGCACGTGCGTGTCGCCGTCGAACGGCAGGCCGTAGCGCTTGTCGCCGACCTTGCTGTACGCGTCGTAGATGGACGGGATGAAGTCGGACGTGTCGAGCGCTTTGTCGTCCTTGATCCAGGAGGAGAGGTCCTGGATGGCGCCGTCGGCGGCGAGATCGCCGAGCGAGACGTACCAGGGCGCCGCCGCATCGATCGTGTTCGCACCGGACTGCTGGTCGAGCGCGATCTTGGAGCCGATCTCGTCGTAGGGAACGATGACGGTCTTGACGGTGGCGCCGGTCTCCTTCTTGAACTCGGCGGCGAGCCACTTGGCGGCGCCTTCGTGCGACGAGATCATCTCGACGGTCAGGGTCTGACCGGCGAACTTCTTGCCGTCGGAGGCGGTGGATGCGCTGGAGCCGTTCGAGGCGCCGGCGCAGCCCGCGAGCACGAGTGCGGTGGCGGCGAGGGCGGCGACCGCAGCTGCGGAACGTCGTCGGGATGTCATGGGTGCTCCTCGGGAAGGGATCGGAGGTGGGTGCCGGGCGCTGAAGGCCGGACGCACGGAAAGCCGGATGGTGAGTGCCGTCACGGTAGGGACTCCCCCGGCTCTGCCGCAAGCGAGTGTGACGCTGTGCTACGCCGACGCAATCTGGCGTCACATGCGCTGGCCCGCGGGCGCGGGAGCCGCTAGCGTTCCGCACCTATGGCCGACCGAATCATCCTCAACGCGTTCGATATGAGCTGCGTCACCCACCAGGCGCCCGGACTCTGGCGTCATCCCGACAACCAGGCGCACCGCTACACCGACCTCGACTACTGGACCTCTCTGGCCCGGACACTCGAGCGCGGCGGGTTCGACGCCCTCTTCCTCGCCGACGTGCTCGGGGTGTACGACGTCTACCGCGACTCCGCCGCCCCGGCGCTGCTCGATGCGGCGCAGATCCCGCTCGGCGACCCGATCGCCCAGGTCAGCTCGATGGCGGCGGTGACCGAACGCCTCGGCTTCGGGGTGACCGTCGCGACCACGTACGAGCAGCCCTACCTGCTCGCGCGCCGCTTCTCGACGCTCGACCACCTGACCAAGGGCCGGATCGGCTGGAACGTCGTCACCTCGTACCTCGACTCCGCCGCCCGCAACCTGGGGCTGCGCAAGCAGATCGCCCACGACGACCGGTACGGGATCGCCGAAGAGTTCCTCGACGTCACGTACAAGCTATGGGAGGGGTCGTGGGAGGACGGCGCGGTCCTGCGCGACCGCGAGACCGGCGTCTTCACCGACCCGGCCCTGGTGCACCCGATCGAGCACGACGGCGAGCACTACCGGGTGCCCGGCATCCACCTGAGCGAGCCGAGCCCGCAGCGCACGCCCGTCGTCTTCCAGGCCGGCGCGTCACCGAAGGGCCGGGAGTTCGCGGCGAAGCACGGCGAGGCCATCTTCATCAACGGCCTCACGCCCGAGCTCACGCGCAAGGCGACGGACGACATCCGTGCCCGTGCCGCCGCGATCGGCCGACCGGCTGAGACGGTCAAGATCCTGACCCTCGCGACGGTGATCGTCGCGCCGACCGACGAGGAGGCGCAGGCCAAGCTCGACGAGTACCGCACCTACGTCTCGACCGAGGGGGCGTTCGCACTCTACGGCGGCTGGTCCGGGCTCGACCTGTCGCAGCTGCCGCTCGACGAGCCGCTGCATTACATCGACACCGACGCCGCACGGTCGGCCCTGTCGATCTTCACCACGGCCGACCCGAACCGCCAGTGGACGGCCCGCGACATCGCCGAGTACGTCGGCATCGGCGGGATCGGCCCGGTGATCGTCGGAAGCCCGACCACCGTCGCCGACGAGCTGGAGCGCTGGATCGAGGTGGGCGGCATCGACGGATTCAACCTCGCGTACGTGGTCACCCCGGGGAGCTTCGAGGAGTTCGTCGAGCTGGTGGTGCCCGAACTGCGTGCCCGCGGCCGCCTCGACGAGCAGCCCGGGACCACCCTGCGGGGACGCCTGAACGGCACCGGCGACGCCGTCGTGCCCGCCTGGCACCCCGCGCACGCCTACCGCGGTGCGTACCGCGGACGCCCGAGCGCCGCGGACCGCCGCGAGCCCGTGACCGAAGGAGCAGCATGACCCGCAGCTATTGGACCGGCCAGGCCGACGCCGCCGAGCTCGCGCACTGGGAGGCCGTCGCCGCCGAGGCCGCCGACCGGCTGGCCGTCGACGCCCTTGAACGGGACCGGGCGAACCAGGATCCGACCGCCGAGCTGGAGGTGCTGCGCGACGCCGGACTCGTCAACCTTCTCGACCCGGCGGAGTTCGGCGGAGGCGGTGCGCACTGGGAGACGGCCTTCCGGGTGATCCGCATCCTCTCGCGTGCCGACGCCTCGGTCGCGCAGGTGCTCGCTTATCACTACATCAACTCCGGCAACATCGGCTTCGCCGTCGCCCCGGAACGCCAGCCCGACCTGTACCGCCGCACGATCGACGGACGCTGGGTCTGGGGCGACTCGGTCAATCCCGTCGATCCGGACCTCACGCTCACCGACCTGGGCGACGGACGGTACCGCCTCGACGGCACCAAGCGCTTCTCGACCGGCGCCTCCGCCGGCGACATCGTGCTGGCGGCCGCGACCGTCGCGGGCGGAGCGCGGGCAGGCACCCCGGTGTTCGTGCTCCTCGACCACGGCCGCGCGGGCATCCGCTATCACGGCGACTGGGATGCGCTCGGCCAGCGCCTGTCGGCGAGCGGTTCCGTCACCTTCGACGGCGTCGCCGTGGACGAGTCCGACATCCTGGGCGAACTGAGCGACGAGCCGTTCTCGACCCTGATCACCCCGGGCATCCAGCTCGCCTTCGGCAACCTGTACCTCGGCATCGCCGAGGGCGCGCTCGCCAAGGCGCGCGAGCTCACCCTGGCACGCACGAACTCGTGGTTCCTCTCCGGCGTCGACCGGTACGCGGAGGACCCGTTCGTGCTGCGCGTCTTCGGCGAGCTGCTGTCGCGCATCGAGGCCGTCGAAGCTCTCGCCGGCGCGGTCGGCCGCGAGTTCGACGCCGTCGTCGACAAGGGCGAGGACGTCACCGCGGAGGACCGCGGCCGGCTCGCACAGCGGATCGCGCGGCTGAAAGTCGTCTCCACCGAGGTGTCGATCGAAGTGACCACGCGCGTGTTCGAGGTCACCGGATCCAGCTCGGCTCGCGCCTCCGTCGGGCTCGACCTGTGGTGGCGGAATGTGCGCACGCACACCCTCCATGACCCGGTCGACTACAAGAAGCTCGAGGTCGGCGCCTACTACGTCAACGGCGACCTGCAGCCCATCTCCCTGTACACCTGATCGGAGCGACATGACCGACACGACGACCGCCGCCCGTCCCTCCGCGCCCGCGAGCGCCGCCGAAGCGCTCGAACGGCTGGAGCCGATCCTGGAGCGCCTGCGGAGCTCGGCGTCGCGCCGCGAGCGCGAGCACGAGCTGCCGACCGGTGTGGTGCGCGAACTCGCCGACGCGGGATTCGGCGCTCTGCGCGTCCCGCGCGAGTACGGCGGTGCCGGCCTGAGCTTCGTCGAACTGGGCGAGGTGCTGGTGGAACTGGCGGCCGCCGACTCCAACCTCCCGCAGATCTTCCGCGGGCACTTCGCCTTCGTGGAGGACCGGCTCACCTCTCCCGCCTCCGCCGAACGCGACGCCTGGCTTGAGCGCTTCGCGGCGGGCGAGATCGTCGGCAACGCCTGGAGCGAGACCGGGTCGGTGGGTCTTGGCGACTCCGAGACGCACATCCGCCGCACCCCGGACGGCCCGCGCGTCGACGGCCGCAAGTTCTACACGACCGGCAGCCTCTACGCGGACTGGATCGACGCGACCGCGAAGGACGCGGACGGCACCGACGCGACCGTTCTCCTGCGTGTCGACCAGCCGGGAGTGTCGGTGCGCGACGACTGGGACGGTTTCGGCCAGCAGCTGACCGGCACCGGAACCGCGGTCTTCGACGACGCAGCGGCATCTCCGGCCGACGTCTTCCGGTTCTCTGATCGGTTCCGCTACCAGACCGCCCTCTACCAGTGGGTGCTCGTCAACGTGCTGGCCGGCATCGCACAGGCGACCGAACGGGAGGCGGGTGAGGCGCTGCGCGCCCGCACACGGGTGTACAGCCACGGGCTCGCTCCGCTGGCGAAGGACGACGGGCAGCTGCAGGCCGTGATCGGTGAGATCTCGGCGGTTGCGTTCACCGCGCGGGCGCTGGTCCGCTCGGTGGGCGAAGCCCTGGATGCGGCCGCCGCCACCACGTCGCGCCGCGGCAGCGTGGAGGACGACGAGGCCAACGTCCGCGCGGAGATCGCGTCGGCGCAGGCGCAGATCGTGCTCAGCCAGTCGGTGCCGCTCGCCGCGACCCGGCTGTTCGACACGCTGGGTGCCTCCGCGGTGAGCCGGGCGGCCGGACTCGACCGGCACTGGCGGAACGCGCGCACGGTCGCCTCCCATAACCCCTGGGTCTACAAGGCGCGCATCGTCGGCGACTGGAGCGTCAACGGCACGGTTCCGCCCTACATCTGGCAGATCGGTACTGCGAGCTGAGGCCCACCGGGCTGGTCAGGCGCCGGTTTCGTCGGCTTCGTCGGCTGCCGGCGCCTCCCACAGCTCGATGGGCAGCCCCTCCGGGTCGTGCAGCCGTGCGAACCGGCCGTAGTCGCCATCCCACTCGGGCCTCCGCTCCACGACGATCCCGGCCGACTCCAGTGAGGCGACCAGCTCATCCAGTCCACTGACCCGCAGGTTCAGCATGAACGGCTGGTCGGCCGCGAAGTAGTCGGAGTCGGCCGGGAACGGCGCGAACACGGTCATGCCTCGCTGCTGCTCCCACACGCTGTCCGAGCCCGCCGCGATCCCGAGATGCTCGCGGTACCAGGCCGCGCGCGCCTCCGGATCACGGCTCCGGATGAACAGTCCGCCGATGCCCTCAACGCCCACTGCGACCTCCTCGCCTCGGCGCTCAGGCTAGCAAGCGGCGGTCGCTCCGGGCGATCGATTGCGGCGACTGTTCGCGGCGATCACTCGCGCGGATCGAGCACGGACAGGACGGCCGGGCCGACCTGCTCGGCCGACACGAGCCGCAGTTCGGTCGGGCTGCCGGCGGCGTCGAACAGCCGCCGACCCGATCCGACCGCGGTCGGGAACGTCAGCAACCGGTACTCGTCGATGGCGTCCCTCCTGGCCAGTTCGGCGACGACCGATCCGCTGCCGATGACCACCACATCCCGCTGCGGCACCGTCCGCTCGAGCCAGCCGTCCAATCCACCGTCCACGGCGGTCGAGCCGGACCACGTGTCCAGCGTCACCGGCGTGCTCGCCAGCACTGCCTTGCTCGCCCGGTTCATCGCCCGCGAGAACGGGTCGTCGCGGTTCGGCCAGAGGGTGCTGAAGTGCTGCCACGTGCGGCGGCCGAACAGCAGCGTCCCCGTCTCGAGGATGCTGCCCAGCCGGAACTTGTCCCCCGCGACCCCCTGCGGCCCGAACCGCATCGCCCACCCGCCGAACGGCGTGCCGTCACTGCCGTCCGGATCCTCCACCACGCCGTCCAGCGTGATGAACTGCACCACGATCACTCGTCCCATTCGTTCGTCTCCTTCTGTTCGCGCGCTCGTTGCACTCACTCGTGCATACGAACGAGCGCTCCCGAACTCATCTCCGCTCCTCCGCCCACCGTCGAGTCCGCAAGAACTGCACGCTTCTCGGCCCCGCAGCGTGCAGTTTGTGCGGACTCGACGGTGGGGGTCAGCGGGTGGTGGTCAGCGGGCGGGGGCGCAGAGGGCGAAGAGGCGCGGGTCCTGGTAGACGAGCACGCTGGCGATGGCGTCGCCCCGGGAGGTGTCGGAGCCATCGAAGAGCTGGACGGTGTGAGGCTCGCGGCCCTGCTCAGTGACCCGGTACAGCAGGAAGCCGTGCTGGCCGTTCGCGGCGATCGGTTCGGTCGCCCACGAGGTGCCGCGCCAGGCGAACAGATGCGCCATGAAGGCGGCGAACGGTGCGCGTCCGACCGACCACTGCGGCACCGGCGGCATCTCGAACACGACGTCGTCGGCGACCAGGGATGCCAACGCCCTCACATCGGCGGCCCGGATCGCAGCGGCGTAATGCTCGACGACGCCCGGGCGGAGGGGATGCGCGCGCCGCGTCCCCTCACGGATCGCCGCACGAGCCCGCTGCAGCGCCGAGTTCGCCGACGCGACAGAGACCTCGAGCACGGTCGCGGTCTCCCCCGCGCTGAGCCCGATCACCTCGCGGAGCACGAACGCACCGCGCTGCAGCGGCGAGAGCGTCTGCAGCATGGCCGTGACGGCGAACCGCACCTCCTCCGCCTGCTCCGCCGCCGCGGCCGGCTGCGAGTCGGATCCGGGACGGCCGGCCCAGCCCGTCGGCGCGGGCAGCAGCCACGGAACGTCGAAGGCCGGCACGAGCGGCGCGCCCACCTCGATGCCCGGATCCGTCAGGTCACGGGGAAGCGGCCGCCGAGGGGTCTGCCGCAGCCGGTCGACGCACACGTTGCGGGCGACCTGGTAGGCCCAGGTGACGAAGGATGCGCGGGCCGGGTCGAAGCTGTCGCGGGCGCGCCACATCCGCTCCAGCGCATCCTGCACCGCATCCTCGGCCTCGAACGGCGACCCGAGCAGCTGGTACGAGAACGCGAGCAGACCCCGGCGGACGCCCGCCAGGTCCGCCTCCGAGAACGCCGCCATGGGCTGATCCTAGTGACGGCGCGCCGGCCGCGCCGCGGCCCGCTGATCGACCCGCAGCTCGGCGAGGCCTCCGGACGCGGCCGCAATTGCGGTCATGCCGCCGCGCCGTGTTGCGGAGGAATGATACGGTCTGCGAGAAATACCGATTGAAATGTTGGAGCGCAGATGGTCAGGGCTGTGGGGGTCGATACGGCCGTGTTGAGGGCGGGTGCCTCGTCGCTGAAGGGGGCCGTGACGGGCCGTCGCCCGTCGGCGACGGAGGGCACGGGTTTCGGATCGGCGGTGTCGGAGGGGGCCGTCGGACTATTCGAGGCGTATTGGGTTCCGGGTCAGATGGCCGTCGATGACCTGATCGGGACGTTGGCCGGGGCTCTGGAGCAGGCGGCCGCGTCGTATGAGCGGCGCGATACCGAAGATGCCCAGAGCCTGACGGGTCGTGGGGGTCAGTTCGTTGGGTTCTAGGGCGGAGGACTGGTCGCCGGTCGGGTTCGAGGCGGATCCGACGCCGGGTGATCGGGAGATGGTGGAGGCGCTGGGCACCCATCTTCGGACGTGGTCGGAGCGGTTGGATCGTCAGGCGGAGGTGTCCCGGAACGTGCTGGACACCCGTCTGGGTGCGGCGTCGTGGTCGGGTTTGGCCGCGGACGTGTTCTCGGACAGGTTGCGTTCGTTGACGGCGTCGGCCTCGGATGCCGCTGCACGGCATGCTGAGGGGGTTGCGGCGGTGACCCGGTGGTCGGGGTCGATGGGGCTGGCGCAGAGCGACGCGGATCGGGCGTTGCGGGACGCGGAGGACGCGTTGGCGGACCTGGAGCTGGCGCAGGAATCGGTGGCCGCGCTGGGGGTCGAGCATGCCGCCCTGCTGTCGGCGCTGAGTGCGCTGCAGAAGGCATACGCCTCCACCGAGAAGCCGCCGCCAGGCAAGAGCGCACCCTCGGCCGGGGATGTCTCGGTTGCCCGCCGGCGGGAGCAGGAGGCCAGCGCCGACCTCACGACGGCGCGGTTCGCGGTCGAGGACGCGCAGGAGCGGCTGGAGGACGCGAAGCGTCGAGCCCGGGATGCGAAGCGTGAGTATGACGCGGCCGAGAAGGTGTTCGCGGACGCGCTGGATGCTGCGTTGCACGGTGCACTGACGACCGTTGCGAAGCCCGAGCTGCAGGCGTTCGCGTCGATGGTCGGAAAGCTGTCGAAGATCTCACCGACCGCGAGCGTGAACGCCACCCTGATGGACACGCTGAAGAGCCTGACGCCCCAGGAACTGGCCACCCTGGTCGCCGACGACCCGCAGATTCTGCAGCAATTCTGGCAGCACCCACCCTCCCCGGACCAGGTCGCCAAATGGTGGACGGGCCTCGACACCAAGGCGCAGGGTGCGTTCGAGGTGGCCGTGCCCGGGGTGCTGGGCAACCTGGCGGGGTTGCCGTACGCGGTCCGCGGCCGCTGCAACCTGACGGTCTACGAGCAGGCGCGGTCGCATCCCGGCGCTCTCACGCCGCAGCAGCGAAAGGTCTTGACCGCTCTCGGAGACGTCCTTGCCGATCCGTCAGCGTCGCTTGTCTGCTTCAACCTGGATGCGTCGGTGCCGATGGTCGCGGTCGGGTACGGCGACCTCGACACGTCCGACACGGTGACCTGGGCGGCACCCGGAATGCTCTCCGACGCCGCCGACGCGACCAAAGGGTGGTCGCGGTCCGCGAAGAACCTCTACACCCAGCAGAACCTAGTCGACGATCGCACGCATGGGGTGGTGGCCTGGTTGGGGTATGACACCCCGGACCTGGTAACAGTGAACAACCCGGCGGCAGCGCAGAACGGCTCCTGGCGATTCGCGGCGGAACTGGATGGCACCTACGCCGCCCGCACCGCCAAACCTGCCTACGTATCGGTGGTGGCGCATTCGTATGGCACGACGATGGCTGCGGATGCGTTGACCCGCACCAAACATCCGGTCGACTCGTTCACCATGCTCGGCTCCGCCGGAATCGACACGCAGGTGGTGACGTCGTTGTCGGACCTGCACGTGAAACAAGCAAGTGGTTCTGCTGCCATCTACACGACGGCGGCCGAGTTGGACTATCTTGCCCCCTTCGGGTCGACGGTCGGAGGGCGCGCCGAACCGAACCCGGAAGCGGCCTTCTCTCCGGCAGCTGCCGCAGCGAACGCGATTCTGATCATGCCGCCCAAAGTCATGGGCGGTGCGCAATCGTTCTCCTCCGAAGGCGCCGTCCTCCCCGGTGGTGACGTGCTGGAACCGACGAAGGGTCATAGTGCGCTTGGCGGGACCCCGGACGAGAACGACCCGAATCTGATGAACGGGACAGCACCCGTCGGCCACGGATACCTCGATCTGAAGACAGAGTCGCTGCACAACGCCGCCTATACGACGATCGGGTTGCCCGGAGAAGTCGTGGGCGGATTGAGGCCGACTGGATGAGCAAGCTCGTGGGTGCGATCGTAGGTCGGGCCGTGAAGAAGTACTGTGTCGCGGTCGGGATGATCGTGGCCGTGTCGTTGTTAGGAGGATGTATGTCTGTTCCTGCTCTGCGTGAGCCTGTCCCGCACAGCCCGGATGGTCCGGAGAAGACCATCACACAATTGCTGACCCAGTGGGAGAATCTCACCAACGCCGCGATCGCGGCCACCGGGCACACCGAGGGCTGGTTCCGCGGACCCATGCAAGACAAGAAGCCATGGGACCCGGCCGCCGAAGACGTGGGCCTGGCACCGTGCGCCACAACAACATCGGACGACGCCTCCCAGGTTTCAGCCATCGTTACCCATGTCGCGTTCGAGCGTGACCCGCATCCGATCGCGGACAAGCTCACCGCCTACTGGGAGAGCCAAGGCTTCACCGTCGCCCGAACCATTGACTGGACCTCTCCCTCGGGCAAGACAAGCGTTGAGCTGCGCGCGGAGCGCTCCGACGGTGTCTTCTACGGTCTCACCGCGACGACAGAGCAGGTAGGAATCGACGTACTGACGGAGTGTTCCGCGGACCCCTCAATCCATGAGTGGGCGGAGGAACGGGTCCAACGGAGACTCGATTCTCTCTACTCGACACCAACCCCATCATCGGCTGCAGAAACCGGCATCGCGGACACCGCAGCGGATATCGACGACCGGTTCTGGGGATTCTGACGCGTGACAGCGCAAACAGGTGTCCGCCAACTCTTGACGATTTTCGTCCACCGAATCGAGACCCGGGTGTCTACGGATACCGACCACGTCGCCTTTATCGGGAGCGGCCAGCCGGGGACGGTCGAGGGCGAAACGAGGCACTCCTGATGAACCACCTCGTGGGTGCGATCGTAGGTCGGGCCGTGAAGAAGTACTGTGTCGCGGTCGTGATGATCGTAGCGGTGTCGTCGTTAGGAGGATGTAAGTCTGTTCCCGCTCTGCGTGACCCTGTGCCGCACACCCTGGATGGTCCGGAGAAGACCATCACGCAGTTGCTGACCCAGTGGGAAGATCTCACCAACGCCGCCATCGCGGCCACCGGGCACACCGAGGGCTGGTTCCGCGGACCGATCCAAGACAAGAAGCCGTAGGACCCGGGCGCCGAAGAAGTGGGCCCCGCACCGTGCGCCACAACCACATCGGACGACGCTTCGCAGGTCCGGACCGTGGTTACCCATGTCGCGTTCGAGCATGATCCGCATCCGATCGCGGACACGCTCACTGCTCACTGGGAGAGCCAAGGCTTCACTGTGACACGTACCGTCGACTCGACCATCGGTACTGAATGGATGGCTGTTCAGATCCGCGCGGAGCGGTCTGACGGGATATTTTTCGGTCTCACCGCCACGACGGAGCAGGTAGGAATCGATGTGTACACGGAATGCTCAGCTGACCCCTCAATCCATGAGTGGGCGGAGGAACGGGTGCAACGGAGACTCGATTCTCTCCACTCGACCCCGACACCGTCGTCGGCTGCCGAAACCGGCGTAACGGACACTGCAGTCGATACCGACGACCGGTTCTGGAGGTTCTGACGCGTGATACGGAACAGACCCCCGTCAACTCTTGACGGTTTCTGTCCTCCGAATTGGGGACGCGGCGGCACGCGGGTTAGCGTTGTCGAGGCCCGGGGATGCCGGACCGACGCGGATACGAATTCTCAGCGAAAACGTCTCAACCCGACGCGAAACGGAACGGCATCCCGGGAAACCCTCTCCCCTGTATTGCGCAGCGCGCGCGGTGTTCAGCCCGCGCTGTGGTCGACCAGCGGCTGCACCTGCACCCCGGCGTGATCCTGCCGGGCCTCGGCGAGTCCGGACGCAAGCGCGACAGCCGCATCCCTGTCGGGCACGTCGATGACGTAGAAGCCGCCGACGACCTCCTTCGCCTCGGTGAACGGGCCGTCGACCGCGATCGGCTCCCCGTCGTCACCGCGACGGACGGTCACCGCGGTTTCCGGTCCTTGCAGCTCGCCGGACGCGACCACCGCATCCCCGGCCTTCTGCCAGAAATCCTGATGCGCCGCATCGACCTCCGCCCACTCCTCGGCGGACATCGCCTTCCAGCGGTCCGAGTCGCCCTGAATGAGAATGATGAACTGGCTCATCGGTCATGCCTTCCTGTTGTCGGAACATCTTCTGACCAGGCGTCGAACGAACACGCCGGAAATCGACACGGCGGTCGGGATGCGAGCAGAGTCACCCGACACGCTCGAGGACGATGAGGGGTGTCCGGTAGTGATCGGTGACGGTCCCCCCGAGGTCGCGGACCGCGACAGCGGCCTCCTCGGCCTCCGCCTCGGACCAATCGCTGAAGGTCGTGAACAGCCCGCGCACCCCGTCCTCGTCCAGATCTATGGACCAGGCGAACTCTTCCACGTGTGACGCACGGAAGTACCCGCCCGCCTCCAGCAGCCGGGCCCACTCCGCCGTCTGCGACTCGTCCGGACCGGGCCGGGGCGGCGCGTCCCGCCGGTCGGCGATCGCCTGCACCCGCTCACGGAACGGCGTCGGCGGCACGGATGCGTCCCCGTAAGCGTTCCGCCACACCGCCAGGTGGCCGCCGGGCGCCAGGGCGGCGTGCAGCTTCGGCAGCACCACGCCGAGGTCGAACCAGTGCACCGCGGTCGCGATCGTCGCCAGAGCGAAGGATGCGGCGGGCAGGTCCGCCTCCTCCGCCGTCGCCGCGATCACCCGCACATCCGGGAGTCGTTCGGCGAGCCGCGTCGCCAGTGCCGCACCCGGCTCGACGGCGGTCACCTCCATCCCCGCCTCCACCAACCCGCGGGTCGCCTGCCCGCTCCCGGCGCCCAGATCGAGCGCCCGCGCGCCGGCAACCAGCAGCCCGAGCTCTGCGAGCCGCTCCCACAGCGCAGCCGGATACGGCGGCCGAGCGCGGTCGTACAGCTCGGCGTGCCGATCGAAATGCATCGGGTCGGGCATGCGCCGACGATACCGCGCACCGCCGCCGTGCGGACGTGGCGAGGTGCCCGTTGCGACGGAAGCATCGGGCACCTCTGCGCACGGATCCCTCATCCCCCACCATGCGCAATCGTCATCGTGGCGGACGCGCGCCTGACCGCGAAAGACGGTGGATGCGGTGAGCGCCGACCTGCCGAGGTGCGGTGACCGCGGTCAGAGCGACACGCGGTTGCGACCCTGCTTCTTCGCCCGATACATGGCCGCGTCGGCCGCGTCGAGCAGCTGCTTCGCCGTCAGCCCGGCCTCGATGGGCAGGACGCCGCATGACGCCGTCACGGTCATCGGGCCGCGCGCCGTGTCGATCGGCAGTGCGATCTCCTGCACCAAGCGCGCGGCGAACCGCTCGCCGTCCTCCGGCGTCACGCCGACGCTGAGCACCACGAACTCGTCCCCCGCCAGGCGGGAGATCACGTCGGTGGCACGGCTGCCCGCGGTGAGGCGGTCGGCGACCGTCCGCAGCACGGCATCCCCGGTCTCGTGGCCGTGTCGGTCGTTGATGGCCTTGAAGCCGTCCAGGTCGAGGAACAGCAGCACGCCCCCCTCCTCCGCCGCCACCGCGGATCCCAGCCGGTGCTCGAGCGAGCGCCGGTTGTGGAGGCCCGTCAAGTGGTCGATCAGCGCCAGCTGGGCGAGACGCGCCTCCTGGCCGCGATCGAGAGCCCGCGCCAGGTCGCGCCCGAGTTCACGCGCCTCCTCGGGGATCGACCCCCACGCGAGCGCCGTCCCCTCCACGCTCTGCCGCCACTCGGAGAACGAGCGGCGCGGCGAGAGCGGGGTGTCGCGATTCTCGGGACTCTGGTCGCCGAGCCAGCGGATCACCTGCGTGACCTCGTGCCGGAAGAACAGCAGGACGCCGTGCGCGCCGACCGGCACCACGAGCAACCCCGCGAAGCCGGGCATCAGGGCCGCCAATGCAGGGTGGGTGCGCTGCAGTTCGCTCGTGTGGAACGGTTCGATCCCGACGGCGGAGAGCAGCAGGCTGCGGTCGATGGTCGGGACGTCGCCCACGCTGCGGCTCACCCCATCCAGCGCCAGCACCGCGCCATCGGCGCCGACCAGCCGGCGGAGTTCGGCGCCGCCGTCGACCAGTGTCAGCAGCGGGTCGTCGGACGACGGGATGCCCGCCAGCACCGCCGCGCGCTGCTCTCGGATGGTGAGGTCACGGCGCAGCTGAGCGATCGACTCGAGCGCGGTCAGCTGCAGGGTCAGCTGGGTGGCGAGCACCTCCAGCGCGCGGCGGAGCAGGATGGGCATGCGCCGCTCGGTCCGGTGTGCGCAGGTGATCATGCCGGTCAGCCTGTCGTCTTCGATCAGCGAGAACGACACCGTGGAAGCCTGGCCCATGTTGCGCATGAACTGCAGGTGGTGCGGTGAGACGGCGCGCAGCTCGCCGCTGCTGAGGTCGAGCGGCGGCACGTTCTCGTCGACGGAGACCAGCGGGGTGCCGGTGTCCTCGGTGCTCACGATCTGGCGCGACAGCTTCGTCAGGTAGAGCGAGCGGGCCTGCTGCGGGATGTCGGACGCCGGGAAGTGCAGCCCGCGGTACGACTCCATGTCGGGCTCCGACGCCTCGCCGGCGACCTCGCCGTGGCCGTCGTCGAAGAAGCGGTAGACCATGACGCGGTCGAAACCGCTGATCCGCTTGACCTCCTCGGCCGCCGCCTGGCGCAGCTCCTCGGCGCTCGAGACCAGACCCAGCGAGCGGATGGCGCCGACGACCGACGCGGTCGGCAGGTCCGGGGTGCCGGCGGCCGGCTCCAGCTCGATGACGACCTGCTCGCCGAGACGGTGCGTGACGGCGTCGTACGGCTCGCCCTGCAGCTCGACGCGGACGGGATCCCCGTGCGTCTCCGCCGCGATGCTCCACTCGAGGGTGGGACTGCCGAGCTCCGACACGGAACGGCCGAGCCACTGCGCCGCGTTCTCGCTCGCGGTCACGATCTCGTACGTCGCTGCGCTGACGACCAGCAACATCCCGAACGACTGGATCCGGCCCGGTGTGCGGATCGGCTCCTTCACACACTCTTCGAGTCTCCGAAGCTCCGAAGCGTCGGGAACCGCACCACCATCCACCACCACTCGACCCTAGCCCAGACCTGAGCGCAGCGTGACCCGTGCGGCGCAGATCGGCCGCGCCGCCTCTTTCGCCCCGGTTGTCGTCGCACTCTGTCAGAAACGGAGGCGTTCGTGGCTCGGCCCACGCCCATCCGCCTCCGTTTCTCACCCGTCATCGGCGCGCCGCCTGATGTGTCCTCCCTTTCCGCAGCCGCGCGAAAGGGAGGATATCCAGGTCGGCTTCCCGGTGTGCCGCGAGAAAGGGAGGGGATGCGACCCGCCCCGCCACCCAGCACCTCCGTTTCCGCCGGGGAGCGGAGCAGTGGACGACGCGGGGGTGTGCCGCGGGCGCCGGGCGGTGGATGATGCCTAGAGACATGGAAGGACGCACATGGACGAGACAGCGAACACCGACCGCTCCGAATACCCCGACGACGCCGGCTACCCCGACGGCCAGGGCACCCTCGACGAAGGGACCGGCGCCTTCCGCGGTCCGACCGGCGACGAAGCGGCAGACGACGGCGGTCGCGACGATGCCGGACTCGACGGCGAGGAGGTCGTCGAGGAGCTGTCGGAGTTCGACGGCCCCGATGAGCGGGACGAGTAAGCCGAGCGGGACGAGTAAGCCGAACGGGACGAGTAACCGCGCGGGACGAGCGGCCGCCTAGCGCGGAACCGCCGCCACCGCGTCGATCTCCACCAGCGCACCCGGCCGTGCAGGCGCGACGGTGAGCACCGTCACCGCGGTCCGGTGGTCGCCCCACACGGCCCGCGTCGCCCCGTAGGCGTCGGTCGGGTCGATCCCGGGCGCCAAATGGATGGTGAGCTTGGCGACCTGCTCGGGCCCGCTGCCTGCCTCTTCGAGCACGGCGAGGAGGTTCCGGAGCGCCTGCTCCGTCTGTGCGGCGAGCCCGTCGAGCAGGGCGCCCTCCGCATCCACCCCGTTCTGGCCGCCGACGAAGAGCAGCGGACCCGGTGGGACGATCATCCCCTGCGCGAAGGCCGGGCTGCGGTACAGCTGGGGCGGGTCGACGGGGGTCGGTGTCTCGGACATGGCGCGTCCTCCCTGGTGTGTTCTGGTGAGGTTCCAGTGTCCCGCCGACCCCTGACACCGCGGCTCGTCGAATAGGAGGCGGAGGTACGGTTCCTCCCCCACCACTGACGGATCCGGCGCGCCTGCCGACTATGACTGAGGAAGGGCGGACGCCTCGCTCCGCCGTACAGTCCCCGACCCCGAGGAATTTCGTGTCTCAGCCGCTCTCCGCCGCCGCCCGCACCGCACCGACCGTCATCACCGCCTCCTTCTGGCTGTGGATCGCCAGCACGGTGGTGAGCCTGATCGCGTTCGCCCTCCTTCTCCCCGGCCTGTTCGGCGGCGCGCCGGACGCGGGCGGGATCGCCGCCGGATCCGTCGCCGGAGCGATCATCGGCTCCGCGCTCCGCGTGTTCCTTGCGATCTACCTGCTGCGCGGAGCGAACTGGGCCCGCATCGTGCTCACCGTCATCGCGGGCGTCGTTCTGCTCACGGGCATCCCGTCGCTCCTGACCGGCGACCTGCTCGGCCTCCTCGTCGTGCTCATCGTCGTCGTCGCCGCCGTGCTCATGTGGCTGCCCGCGGCGCGCCCGCACTTCCGCCGGGCCTGATCCCGGGCGGCTGTCGCGCCTCGCTGTTGACAGCCGCCGGTAGAGTGGATGTGTGAACCCGCTCATCTCGCAGCTCGACGCCGTCTCCGCGGCCGCCGGGCGTCTGGAGGTCGTCGGCGCGCTCAGCGCCGGCGTCAGAGCGTTCTGAACCTGTTTCGGTGATTCTTCGCGCGCACGGCGCGCGATCCGCTGCCGCGGCATGCCCGCGCGCGGACCATTCCCCCATCGGCTCGACCGATGACGGTTTCAGACATGTCAGGCGTTCATTCATGCATTCATTGACCGAGCAACAGCTCCGTTCCTCCTTCGTCAACGCGTCCCAGCGCGAGCGCAAGGAACTCACCCTTCCCGATCTGGCGCAGGTGCGCTGGGACGACATCGACTACCTCGGCTGGCGCGACCGCAAGCTGCCCGCCCTCGGGTACGTCGTCGCCGAGATCGACGGCGCACCCGTCGGCGTCCTCCTCCGTCAGGCGGAGGGCCGCGTCCGATCGCGCCCGCAGTGCTCCTGGTGCGAAGACGTGCACCTCCCCAACGACGTGCTCTTCTTCATCGCGAAGCGCTCCGGCAAGGCCGGCCGCAACGGCAACACCCTGGGCACGCTGGTGTGCGCCGAGTTCCAGTGCTCGGCCAACGTCCGGAGGCGCCCGCCGACCGCCTATGTCGGCTTCGACGTGGAGGCGGCCCGGCTCGCCCGCATCGAGGCCCTGCGGGAGCACGTCGACGCGTTCGTCCGCAGGGTGATGGCCGAGTGAGCGCCGCCCAGTGACGGCGGCCCAGTGACGGCGGCCCAGTGACAACAGCCCAGTGACGACGGCCCAGTGAAAACAGCCCAGTGACGCCTGAGTGAGGCGGCCCCGTCAGGCCGCCTCACTCAGGAACGGCTCGTGCCGGTACCCATCGTCGTCCAGCACGGCCACCGTGTTCTCGGGGACTTCCACGAAGGCGCCGGGCATGTCGTTGAGCGGCTCCGAGACGACCACCTTGGCGTGGTCGCCGAAGACCTCGAGCCGGGCGGCATCCGGGAACATCTCGCGCAGTTCGGGCACGGCCACCGAGTGGAACAGTGACCGGCTGCGCTGGGCGGACGAGTAGCGGAACGCCCACATCCTGGTCCCGTCGGACACCGCGAAGGTGCCCTGCACCGGGAACTGGATGCCGTGCTTGTGCCCGGTCTCCTCGACGAATCGCAGGGCCCGCCCGAGTCCGGCGACCGGATCGTCCATCAGCCCCATCGTCAGGGCGACGTAGAACAGGGTCTCGGTGTCCGTCGTCCCCTGGATGAGCGGGAACAGCTCGGAGTCGACCGAGAAGGCGAGGTCGCGCTTCATCTTCGTGAAGCCGTCGAGGAATCCGTTGTGCATGAACAGCCAGTTCTCATAGCGGAACGGGTGGCAGTTCGACTGCTGGATGGGCGGATGCGCCGCAGCCCGCACGTGCCCGAAGAACAGCGGGCTGGCGATGGCGTTGGTCAGCTCGTGCAGGTTCTCGTCGTGCCACGCCGGTTCGATGCTGTGGAACAGCGCCGGGATGTTGCCCTCGCTCGTGTCCTCCGGGTACCAACCGAAACCGAAGCCGTCGCCGTTCACGGTCTCCGCGCCGAGCGGCGAGTTGAGCGACTGCGCGACCAGCGAGTGCTGCGCGTCCAGGATGAGGACGGCGGGTTTCAGGGGTTCCCCCGAGTATGCAAGCCAGCGGCACATGACGACCTCCTCGAACGTGGTGGGCCCTGCGGACGGCTTGACCATAACCCCGGCCCGGCGCCCGCGGGAATACACCACTTCCGACCGTGCAAAACCCTCCGACCACGCCGTCCCCGAGCTGTCAAGGGATGGCCGCGGAACGCTCGGTCTACTTGGCTGGACGCATGAAGACGCACGCACGGTTCCTCCGGCAGGGGCTGGAGGTGACGGAGATCTCGAACCGCGAATGGCGGGTGAGCGACACCCGGTTCGCCGAGATCGGTGCTCCGGACGTCGTCGGCTTCATCCTCCAGTTGGAGGGGATGTTCGAGGTGACGCAGATCGGCCGGCCCGGCCAACGCACCTACTTCCGCTCATTCGACGCCGCTCTCGACGCGCTGCGCTCCTGACCCGGCGCGGCCGCGGCGACCCCGCCGCACCGGGATTGAACGTCGGCTGAGCACGGCGGCCACGAGGAAGCACGCAGCACCGAGGAACGTGCCGAGATTCGCCCAGAACAGGCTCACGAGCGACCCCGTCGACGGGATGACGTAAGCGCCGACGGCGGAGAGGGCGAACAGCACGGAGCCGAGCATGTTCAGCCAGGTGCCGTGCCAGGTGCGCGCGCGAGGATCCCACAGGCGGTCGCGGTCGACCGTCGCGACGACCGCGAGGGCGCTGGCCACGAGGAAGCAGATCGAGCCGAGGGCGTCCGGCCGCCAGCCGCTCCCCACCCGCGTCGCGTCGTTGACCGCGGTGAGCAGCGCCTCCGTGGTGCTCACATTGAAGAACAGGGTGCCTGCGAACTGGATGGCCGCCGCCCACCAGTCGAACAGGTCGGGACGTTCGCCGCCGCGCCGGGGCGGCTTGCGTCCGCTCAGCGCTAGCTGGATGAACGCGGCGGCCGTGAAGAACAGCGCGCCCACGAAGAACGTGACCGCGGCGACCACCGGGCCGACCGCCTGCTGGTAGTACGGGACGGCGCCGACCAGGAAGAACAGCGACCCGATCGCGAACCCCCAGGCCTCCCGCCTGAGTCGGATAGCACGTTCTGCCGACATGGTCGAAGACTAGAGCGCGGGATGCGTCCGGCGGCAGTGGGTCGTTCGGCTCACGCGAGCGTCGGACCGTTCCGGTCTTTCGTCACCGGGACGACCACGACCGGGACCGTCTGGTCGTGCGTCAGGTGCGCGCCGACCGAGCCGGCCAGCCAGTTCTCCAAGGTGTGCGAGAAGCCTCGGCGGTGTGTGCCGACCACGATGATGCGCGCGTCGACCTCCGCGGCCAGCCGCGCCAGTGCCTTCGCCGGGTCGCCGGCGAGCAGCCGGAGCGCCCAGCTCGAGGGCTTGTCCGGCCGTTCGTCGATCGCTGATCCGATGGCGGCGGACAGCGCGAGGACCGCTTCGCCCTCGCCGGACCCGACCTCCGTGGGGTGCAACGACTCCCCCGCGACGTCCGACGGATCCCACTCGGTCAGGTAGCTGTCCTCGGAGACATACGCGCACAGCAGCGGACGCTCGAATTCGACAGCCAACCGCGCTGCCTCGTCGAGCACCGCCCTGGCCTGGCCACGGTGCACCCCGACGATGATCGCGCCGCTCATCTCGGGAGCGCCGGGGTCCGGCGCAGCGTCCGCGGCCTCCGCCGCAGGCTCGTCCATCTCGCTCGCCCCCGCTGCACCGCCCGCCTAGCCCTCCGCCTCCTGCGGCGCGCCCGCGATGTTGATCAGCCACTGCACGCCGTAGCGGTCGACCGCCATGCCGAAGCTGTCGCCCCAGGGCGCCTTGTTGAGCGGCTCGAGGACGTTTCCGCCCTCGATGAGCTTCTCCCAGTAGCCGGTCAGCTCCGCCTCGTCGTCGCCGCTCAGCGAGATGCTGATCGCGCTGCCCTCGGTGAAGTCCATGTGGGCGGGTACGTCGGCCGCCATGAGCGTGAAGCCGCCCGGCGTCGTCAGCTGCGAGTGCATGATCAGGTCGTTGTCGGCCGGATCCTGAGCCATCTGGAACTCGGCGAAGGTGCTGCGCTGCACCTCTCCGCCGAAGACCGACTGGTAGAAGTCCATCGCCTCGCGGGCGGACGAACGGAAGTTGAGATACGGATTGAGTGTCGACGGCATGGTGTCCTCCTCGTGAGAGCTCCCGAGCCGGTGGATGCCGGTTCGCCGCCCAGCGTAGCGAGCACCCGCAGCCCGGGACCAGAGCCTTCACGCACGAGAAGGCATGCGATGCGGTCAGCGCAGGTACGCCGCCACGAAGAGGTCGCCGCGGATCTCCCCCAGGCGCTCGACGATCCGGTCCACGAGCGCGTCGGTGATGCCGCCCGTGTGCACGTCGTAGGGGCCGATCGGCTGCAGCTTGCCGCAGCGGACGCGCACCACCTCCCATCCCGACGCCCGCAGCAGACGGTCTTTGCGCCGGTCCGACGCCTCGCGCGGACCGACGTGCTCGAGTCCGTGGCGCCCGGTGGTGTCGTACTCGATCGCGACGCGGAGGTCGGGCAGGAGGATGTCGGGCCACACCTCGAGGTGGGAGTGGAAGGGTTTCGCGACACGGACGGCGTTCTTCGAGAGGTCGATGTCCAGCCGCTCCGCGAGACGCCGCTTCAGTTCCGGTTCGGCCGCGGAGGCGGGCGTCGGCGCCCAGCGGCTGACGAACGCCTCGCCGACCGGCACCGCGTCCGCCCCCGCGCGGGCATGTCGACAGATGGGACACCTCCTCCCGCCGAGGATGCGCTCGATGCTCGTCTGATACGACGGGTGCCCCTGGTCGCACTGCCACGAGAACGTCCCCGCGGTGCTGTTCGCGTTGGACACGGCGACGCGCGATCCGGGGGCGGCCATGCTCACCAGCTGCTCCCGCGTCAGCGGTTCCCGATCGAGCCGGCGGCAGAGGTAGCAGCGATCATCGGCCGGGTCGTTCTCGATCCTCCGCAGATCGCGGGCGTGGCCGCACACGTGGAGTCCGGCGTCCGGCTCCACCGTTCGCACCGGCTTCGGCGCCGCCGCCTCGGAGCATTGCGGGCACCACGCCGATCGGCGTCGCGTCCCGCCGGGCCGCGCGCGTTGCTCCTCCGGCGTCGCGACGAACCGGTGACCGGAGTCGCACTCCCACACCAGGTAGACATCGGCCGCGGGCGGCACCTGCGTCAGCGTGATCCCGTGATTGAGGTCGGGATGGTACTGGCGGACGAGCACGGGATACCGCTCCCAGTCGGTGCGGTACCGCCCGACCTCGTACGGCACGGCAACGCCCTTCGACCACTGGCGGCGCGCCCACCACTGCTCGACCCTCTCCGGCACGGCATCCCTCCTCATCCCGAGGCTAGAACGCACCACCGTCACTGCAGCCCTGCGATTCGTGGGGGATGTTGGGGTGGGGGGCGCCCACACCCCAAAAACGGACCCAACAGAGGGCGGGGGCCGGCACCGCCCGGGGGGGGGGGGGGCGCGCCCCGGGGTTGT